>JBIOKD010000001.1:0-67792 GCA_044451485.1 Candidatus Eiseniibacteriota bacterium
TCGAGGTGAGCACCCGTCTGACCCGACTTCGGGTGATCCCCGTGCCGGATCGCAGCCGTCTCCGGGCCTCGATCCCCGTCGATGCGCGGCGTGTGGCCGTGGAGGAGATGTCGGCATGGTGGGAGGAGTTGACGGGGGGCGCGCGGTGACCGGCCGGCCAGAGGCGAGGTCGATGCGTGCGACGATCGGGTGGGCGCTGGTCGTGATCCTCCCGTTGACGCCGGTCGCGGGACGGGCCCACACGGCCGAGCCGACCGCGGCGTCGCGCGCGTTGGCGACGCGGCTCGCGGCCTCCGGACGCGCCGAGGCGGCGCTGGTGCAGGTGGTGCCGGATCCGCTCGGCGGCCCGGCCGACGAGCGCCGCGGTCGGGTCGCCATCGAGAACCCCGACCGCGTGCGGCTCGACTACACCAACGGGGAGAGCGTGGCACTGCGTGGGGACGGTGGCGAGTGGCTCCAGCCGCGACTCCAGCAGATGCTGGTGTTCGACGCCGCGGGCGCAGGTGCTGCGAATCGCGCTTGGGACCTGCTGCTCGGACGCGACGACTCGATGACCGTGCGCGCGGCGGGTGGCTCCACGTGGCGGCTGGTTCCGAAACGGGAGCAGATCGGTCTGCCGGACAGCGTCGAGGTCGCGCTCGATCCGGCCGGGCTGCCACGCCGGCTCACGGCCTGGGTGGGTGGGGAGCGCACCGTGGAATTCCGTATCAGCGGCTGGCGCTTTCTCCAGTCGCGGGGCCGGGGCGCGTTCGTGCTCGCCGCCCCTCGTGGCTTCGAAGTCATCCGGACCGGCCCCTGAGCCGCGGTCGATCGCGCCGTTCGCCGATCCGGCCGGGTGTCGCGGCGTCACCCTCGGGCCGGGTTCGTGTCGGGCCCACGTCGTCGCGTCCAACTCCTTCGCCCGCAACGCGCAAGACGTGCGGCCGCCTTGACACCCCGGAGACCGTGGCGGAGACTGCGCGAGCTCGCACGTGCGCGTGATCGCGGGTGCATTGGGTGGCCGGCGTCTGTTGGCGCCGCGCGGACGCGGGACGAGGCCGACCTCGGACCGGGTCCGTGAGGCGTGGTTCATGAGTCTCGAGCCGTTCGTCGGACAAGTGGTGGTGGACTTGTACGCCGGCAGCGGCGCCCTCGGCATCGAGGCACTGTCCCGCGGCGCCCTCGAGACGCACTTCGTCGAGCGGGATCGCGACGCACTGGCGGCTCTGAGACGGAATCTCGAGACACTCGGTCTCGGGGATCGCGCCACGGTGTGGCCGTTCACCCTGCCGCGTGGGCTCGCCCGGCTCGACGCGGTGCTCGCGCGCGCCGACCTGGTGCTCGCGGACCCGCCCTACGGGGGGGCCGAGGCGCGCGCGCTGCTCGAGGCGCTCGGCGCACCCGGCCGGCTCCGGGACGGGGCGCGTGTGGGCATCGAACATCATCAGAAGGACGTATTGCCGGTGAGCGCCGGGACGCTTGCGCGCACGCGCGAGCGTGGCTACGGCGAGACCGTGGTGAGTCTGTATCGCACGCGGGCGGTCGCCGGACCGCCGGAGGAGGAGGGCCCATGACCACCCCGCGCACCGCGCTGTTCCCCGGTACGTTCGACCCGTTCACCAACGGCCATCTCGATCTCACCCGACGCGCGGCACGGCTGTTCGACCGGGTGGTGGTCGCGGTGGCGGACAGCACCTCCAAGGGCACCCTGTTCAGCATGCACGAGCGCGCCGAGATGATCCGTCAGAGCGTCGCCGGTCTTCGACGCGTGAGCGTGGTGACCTTCGGGGACCTGGTGGTGGAGTGCGCGCGGCGCGAGGGGGCGATGGTGCTGATCCGGGGGCTGCGCGCGGTGAGCGATTTCGAGTTCGAGTTCCAGATGGCGTTGATGAACCGTCGTCTGTCCCGCAGTCTGGAAGTGGCGTTCCTGATGCCGAGTCAGCAGTACACCTATCTCAATTCGACCCTGGTGCGCGAGATCGCGCGTCTGGGCGGGAGCATCACGGGTCTGGTGCCGGGATTGGTCGAGCGGCAGCTGCGCGCCAAGCTGCGCGCACGTGCCGCCGCCCCGGCGGCGCCGCGATCCGCCTCCCGACCGGGCGCCGCATCCGTCCCGGCCGTGTCCGCGCCCGCTCCGAGGCGGCGGCGGCGGGGCGGTGCGCCACGGGTCCGCCGAGGTGCCAAGTGAGTGCCATCCTCGATCGCATCCGCAAACTCGCCAGGACCAGCCCACAGCGTCTGCTGCTGGCCGAGGGCGGCGACGAGCGCGTGTTGCGCGCCGCCGACCGGATCCGGCGCGAAGGCATCGCCGAGGTCACGGTGGTGGGCGCGCCCGCCGAGGTGCGGGACACCTCCCGGCGCGCCGACCTGGCGCCGGGTGCGGTCGCCGTGCTCGACAGCGGCGCCGCCGACACCATCGCCCGCTGCGACGCCGCGCTGCGCGAGACCCGCGGCGATCGACTGCCGCCGGTCGACCGCGAGCGGTACGCGCGCGACCCGGTGTTCCAGGCCGCCGGGATGATCCGTCGCGGTGAAGCCGACGTGCTGGTGGCGGGCGCGACCCGGACCACGGCCGATGTGCTGCGGGCCGCGTTGTGGCTGGTGGGCACCGCCCCCGGGGTCAAGACGGTGTCGTCGTTCTTCGTGATGGAGATCCCGGCGATGGGCGCGGAGACCGAGCGGGTGCTGTTCTTCGCCGACTGCGCGGTGATGCCGGATCCGGATCCCGAGCAGCTCGCGGACATCGCGATCAGCACCGCCGACAGCTACGAGCGTCTGACCCGCGAGGTGCCACACGTGGCCTTCCTTTCCTTCTCGACCCGCGGCAGCGCCGAGCACGCCCGCGTCGACAAGGTGCGCGCGGCGCTCGCGATCGCGCGTCAGAAACGCCCCGATCGCCACTTCGACGGCGAGATGCAGGCCGACACCGCGCTGGTGCCCTCCGTGGGGCAGCGCAAGGCGCCCGGCAGCGTGGTCGCGGGACACGCCAACGTGCTGGTGTTCCCCGACCTCGATGCCGGTAACATCGGCTACAAGCTGGTGCAGCGGCTGGCGGGCGCCGGCGCCTATGGCCCCATCATCCAGGGCCTGGCGCGACCGGTGAACGACCTGTCGCGTGGCTGCAGCGCCGACGACATCGTGCAGGTGGCGACGCTGGCGTGCGCGTTGCGTGCGGGCGCCGCCGCCGCCACCACCGGCGCGTGAGGCATCGGACCCCCGTCCACGACCAGGAACCCGACCCATGCCAACCTACGCATACCGCTGCACCAAGTGTGGTCATCGCTTCGAGCTCTTCCACGGCATCAAGGACGAGACCCGAAGGCGTTGTCCCAAGTGTCGCGGCAAGGCGGAGCGGGTGCCCGCCGGGGGAGCCGGTTTGCTGTTCAAGGGTTCGGGCTTCTACACCACCGACTACCGCAGCAAGTCGTACCGTGAGGGCAAGAAGAAGGAGGGCGGCGGATCGGGAGGATCGGGCGGATCGGGCGGTTCCGGTGGATCGGGCGGTTCCGGTGGCTCCACCGGCTGACGGAGCCTAGCGAACCCGCGATGGCGCTCAATCTCACCCGCACCCTGCTTGCCACCCATCTCGCCCCCGGCGAGCGCCGGGCCGGTCTGCCGTCGGCCGGCGGCGAGATCGACCTGGTCATCGACCACGTGGTGCTCGAGGAGGAGGACGCGTTGCTGGCGCTGCTGGCGTTGCGCGCCGCGGGACGCGCCCCGGCGGGGGTCGAGACGCTCCTCGCCTTCGAGCGCAACGGACTCGCCGCCGGGCCCGAGGTGATCGAGGAGCAGCGGGCACTCGAGCACCTGGCGCGCGTTGCCGGGATGGCGCGCAGCCGCTTTGGCAATGGCGTGCTCGCGGGCGTGTACCTGGCCCGGGTCGCCGCCCCCGGACGCAGCGTGCTGGGGCCACGCGGAAGACGCGCGCCGTTCGGGGCCATGGCGATGCTGGCCGGATCGGCCGGCGCGACCGAGCTGGCCGCGGTGCTGGCGGGAGAGCCCTATCCTACGCGCGTGCCCGAGGTGGTCGGGGTGTGGCTGCGTGGATCGCTGCCCGACTGGGCGAGCGGCATCGACATTGCCCTGGCGTTGGCCCGGCGCGCATCGGCGCGCGGCCCGCTCCTGCGCATGTACGAGTTCACCGGTCCGGGCACCGCGGCGGTCGGCATCGACGACCGGCTCGCGGCCGCCCGTGGCACCGCCCGCTGGTGTGGTGGGCGGGCCCTGTTCCCGTCCGACCTGGTGACCCGGGCCTTCCTCGCGGCCCAGGGGCGTGACAGCGATTGGCGCTCGCTCGCTCCACACGGCGAGGCCGAGTACGACCGCGAACTGGAGCTCGACCTGTCGGCGCTCGAATCACAGGTCTGGTCGCACACTCGTGGCGCGGTGCTGCCGGTCGGGGCGCTGGCCGGGGAGGTGGTCGAGGGCGTGATCCTCGGCGCCGATTGTGGCGTGGAGGATCTCGAGCGTCTGGCCAGCCGACTCGGCGAGAGCCGTGTCGCCGACCGCATCCGTCTGGTGGTGACGCCGGGCACCCGACAGGTGCGCGACACGCTCGAGACGCGTGGCTCGCTCGCCCGGCTCATGGCGTCCGGCGCCGAGCTCGTCGAGCCCTCGGAATCGGCGGCCGTGCTTCGTCTCGCCGAGGGTGCGCGCTGGCTGGGCTGTGGCGTGCCCGGTGGTGCCGCCGCGCGCGAAACCCCACCACTCGCCTTCGTGGCCGGGCCCGACGTGTGCGCCGCGACCGCCGTGGCGGGGTCCATCCGCGATCCGCGCGAGCGATCGATCGCCGTGCCACGCACCGCGGTCGCGCGTTACGAGTCGGACGACACGCGGATCGCACGTGAGGGCACCGGCGACGAGGTGACACCGGAGCTGCCGGTGCCGCCCCGGCTCGCCCCGGCGCTCGAGACCGCGCTGCGTGGCGTCACCCTGCTGGCCCTGCCCGAGGGCACGCCGCCCGGCGCGGTGCTGCCGTGGGGCGCCCGCACGCGCCCGCTGCGCGCGCGCGCCGCCGAGCTGGCGAGTCACGCCTTCGCGGTGGTGGATCCGGGATTCGCGGCGCGTGCCCGCGCCGCACAGGGAGGCATGGTGGTCTGGCGCGGCACCTACGACAGTGACGGACGCGGCGACGAGGCCGCGCGGGTGCTGGCCGAGCTGGGGGTGCGCGCGGTGATCGCGCATGCCTTCGAGCCGGCCGACCGCCGGGCGCTGGTGCTCGACGGGGTGTTGCCGCTCTCGGTGGCGCAGCCCTCCGACGCCGACCGGCTCGGGCAGGGCGACGAGCTCGAGCTGCCCGATCTGCCGGACGCGCTCGAGCCGCGCAAGCCGGTCGTGCTGCGCGATCTCACCCGTGGCACCCAGGTGCTGCTGCGTCACGACCTCACCGCCCGCGAGATCGCGCATCTGCGCTCGGGTGGTCTGCTGGGTGTGCGGGGCGCGGGGGGGACGGTCTGATGCTCGTCGATCTCGCCCGCATCCAGGTGGTGGCGGGACGCGGCGGCAACGGCTGTGTGAGCTTCCGACGCGAGAAGTACGTGCCCAAGGGGGGCCCCGATGGTGGCGACGGCGGACACGGGGGCAGCGTCATGCTGGAGGTCGACCCGCACGTGCGCACGCTGCTCGATTGCCGCGAGCGGCCGCGGGTCGAGGCCGGCAGCGGCCGCCCCGGCTCGGGCAACAACCGCACCGGCCGCGACGGCGAGGACCTGGTGGTGCGGATCCCGCCCGGCACCGTGGTGCGCGACGCCGAGACCCGCGAGGTGCTCGCCGACCTGGTGACGCCCGGCGATCGCTGGGTGGCCGCGCGTGGCGGCCGGGGCGGACGCGGCAACGCGCGTTTCGCGACCGCCACGCACCAGGCGCCGCGCCGCGCCGACCCCGGTGGCCCGGCCGAGGAGCGTCTCATCGAGCTGGAGCTCAAGCTGATCGCCGATGTCGGGCTGGTGGGCCCGCCGAACGCGGGCAAGTCCACGCTGCTCGCCCGCATCTCGCGCGCGCGGCCCCGCATCGCCGACTACCCGTTCACCACCCTCGAGCCGCATCTCGGGATCGCGGCCCTCGACGAGGTGCGGCGGTTCGTGGTCGCCGATCTGCCCGGGCTCATCGAGGACGCCCATCGTGGCAAGGGACTGGGGCTGGAGTTCCTGCGACACGTGGAGCGCACCCGTGTCCTGTTGTTCGTGATCCCGCTCGACGCTCCCGAACCGCATGTCGCGCTGGCGACGATCGAACGCGAGCTGGCGGCGTACAGCCCGGAGCTTCCGGAAAAGCCCGCCATGGTGATCCTGACCAAGGCTGATATCCTAGCCGCCGACCAGCGGGCCAAGGCGGCGGCCCGCGCCGGTCTCCCGGACGCGCTGGTGGTGAGCGCGCACAGTGGAGCCGGTATCGACACGCTGCTCGAGCGGCTGTGGGACATGGTGTCGGCGGCCATCGCCGCCGAGCCGGCGGCCGCACCCGACCCGGACGAGGCGACATGAGCGAGGACAAGTTCACCCAGGGCCGCACGCTCGACGCCCTCAACGCGCGCGGGCTGGCCGGCAAGCGCGAATACGTGCGCGGCCTGGAACAGCGCAGCGACGCCGAGGCGCTGTCGCTACTGGTCGAGTGTCTGTGTGACGAGTCGTGGTACCTGCGCGAGCTGGCCGAGGACTCGCTCATGCGGATCGGGGAGCGCTCGGCGCCGGTGATGCTGCCGCTGCTCGAGCAGGGTCTGTGGTACACGCGCTCGAGCGCGGCCCGCGTGCTCGGACGGTTCGGGCGACGCGACGCGATCCCCGGTCTGCTGCGTCTGACCGACGACGCCAACGACAGCGTCGCCGAGGCGGCGCGCGAGGCGCTGATCCTGATCGGACGCCGTGGTGGCGCGGCCAGCCTGGCGCGCGCCCTGTACGGGCTGCCCCCGGATCTGCGCCGTCATCGCACCGACGAGCTGGCGGAGCGCGACCGGCCGCTGGCCGAGCGCATCGATCGTCTGATGCGCAACGAGGAGCTGATGGGCGCCGAGGGTGGCGAGACCATGCCGGACGACAACCCGCTGGTGCGTGCCGCCGAAGAAGGACTCGAATGGGAAGTGCTCACCGGCCCCGCACGGACCGCCCCCCGGCGCGAAGGGCCGGACGATGGGCGCTCCGAAACCCAGCACGCTTGAGGAATTGATCCTGGTCGCCCTGGCGCACGCGCCTGCAGCAGCGGGAGCGCCGGGGGCACTCGCGCGTTCGCTGGCGCGGCTCGGCGTCGACGCGCTCGCCCGCGAGGACGCGGGTTATCCGGCAGGGTGGCGCGATCTGCCCGACGCTCCACCCGTCGTGTTCCGCCGCGGTGGCGATCTGCCGGCGGTCGCGGAGGCGGTGGCGATCGTGGGCTCGCGCGCCGCGTCGGACTACGGGTTGCGCATGGCGCGTCGTCTGGCCGCGGATCTCGCGACCGCCGGTCAGGTGGTGGTGAGCGGGCTGGCGCGGGGCATCGACGCGGCCGCGCATGAAGGAGCGCTGTCGGCCGGCGGGCGCACCGTGGCGGTGGTGCCGTCGGGGCTCGACGCCATCACCCCCGTCCACCATCACCCGTTGGCGGCGCGAATCGCCGAGCGCGGCGCGCTGGTGAGTGAGCTCGCCAGCGGCCCGCCCCGCTTCCGTGGCGTGTTCGTGGCGCGCAACCGGTTGATCGCCGCGATGGCCGGGACGACGGTGGTGGTGGAGGCGTCACACCGCGGTGGGGCGCTCCACACCGCGCGTGCGGCACGGCGTCTGGGTCGGCGCGTGCTGGCGGTGCCCGGTGACGCGGATCGCGACACCGCGATGGGCTGTATCGAGCTCCTGCGCGAGGGTGCCGAGCCGTGTGTCTCGGCGGCCGATGTGCTGGCGTGGTCCGGGCCGGCGCGGGCGCCGCGACCGTCACCACCACCCCGCCGCGCGGGTGGCCCGACACGCGCGGAGACGCCCGGCACACCGGCGCAGCGCGTGCGCGCCGCGCTCGAGGAGGTGGCGCGGCCGGTGGACGCGATCGCGCGCCACGCGGGGCTCACGGTGAGCGAGACCCTGGCGCATCTGCTGGCGCTCGAGTGGGCGGGTCTGGCGCTCAGGGTCCCGGGGGGACGCTGGCGCGGGGGCCGCGCGTGATCGCGGACGGCGTGTGAGTGCCGGTCACGCGTTCGAGTACGCGCTGGTGCGTGGCATCGAGACCTCGGTGCGGGCGCTCCCGGAGGGCGCGGCGCTGGTGCTCGGGGCGGGTCTCGGCGACGCGGCACGCCGGCTCGGTTTGCGCCGCCGTGTGGCCGCCGACAATCTCGCGCTTGCGTTCCCGGAGTGGGACGAGGCGATGCGTGAGCGTGTCCTCGGCGACTGCTATCGCGAGCTGGGACGGGTGAGTGTCGAGTATCCGCGTCTGCCGGAGCTGGCGCGGCGTCGCGACGCCTTCCGGGTGAGCGGTGAGGAGCACCTCCACGAGGCCGCCGGGCTCGGGCGCGGCGTGGTCATGCTCACCGGGCATTACGGGAACTTCGAGCTGGGCGGAGCCTGGTTGTCGGGAGTGCGTCCGGTGGACTTCGTGGTGAAGCCGATGTCGAATCCGCGGGTGGACGCCTGGATCACCGGTCTCCGGGAGCGCGCCGGTGTGGGACGGATCCCTCTCGGTGCCGGCATCCGCGCCGTGTACGCCGCGCTCGACGCGGGACGCTGGATCGCGATCCTCGCCGACCAGGACGCGCACGGCTCGGGTGTGTTCGTGCCGTTCTTCGGCCGGCCGGCGAGCACCCCGCGTGGCCCGGCGGAGATCGCGGTACGGCGTGGTGTGCCGATCCTGATGGGTTTCTGCGAGCGGCTCGCCGACGGCACACGCCAGTTGAGTGTTCAGCCGTTGTTGTGGCCGCGCGCCGACGTCGAAGATCCGGTTGCCGAGCTGACCGCGCGGCACGTCGCCGCGCTCGAAGCGCGGATCCGGGTGCACCCGGATCATTGGTTCTGGCTGCACCGCCGATGGAAGACCCCGCCACCCGGCGGGACGGGGAGGACCTGATGCATCGATTCAGCCTGCGGGTGCGCTACGGCGACACCGACCAGATGGGGTTCGCCTACTACGCGAACTACCTCCGCTGGTTCGAGATCGGACGCGCCGAGATGATGCGTGACCTGGGGATGAGCTACCAGCGCGTCGAGGACGAGCTGGGGGTGACGCTGCCGGTGGTCGAGGCGGCCTGTCGCTACCGCCGCCCGGCCCGCTACGACGACACGGTGGTGATCGAGACCGCGGTGGCGGATCTCAAGCGAGCCTCGGTGCGATTCGCGTACCGGGTGGTGCGTGAGGACGGTGAGCTGCTCGCCGAGGGACACACCGAGCACTGCTTCCTGACCCGCGAGGGGCGACCGACCCGGATGCCGCGCGAGCTCGAGACACTGATCGAGCGCGCGCCACGCGAGTGAGCGGAGACGTGGAAGCGACGGAGGTCTACGAGCTCTTGAAGCCCAGCTCGCGCTTCTCCTCGCCCGGCACCTTGATCGGGCCGTGCTGGGTCTCGAAGCTCTTCAGGTTCTGATCGAGCGCCTGGAGGAGCGACTTGGCGTGCTGCGGCGTCATGATGATCCGGGCGTACACGCGTGCCTTGGGCAGCCCCGGCAGCGCGCGCGCGAAGTCCAGGATCACCTCCGACGGCGAATGGGCGATGAACACCAGGTTGGAATAGGTGCCCTCGGCGGCGGCGGGTCCGAGCTCGATCTCGATCGGGGTTTGGTCATTCGGCACAGTGGGACTCCTGTTCGCACCCAATCCGCGTCCACACACGCGTCCGGGCGGGCGCGGTGGGGGAACGCGGGAACCCGGGAACGTTAGGCAGAGCAGACGCTAGGGTCAAGTCACGCCGCGGCTTACCAGAGTGGCCTGAAGCGGGTCGTGAAGACCGACGGTGACCACTCACGCGGCACGCCGGTTGCGTTTCCCAAACCCCGTCGCGCGCCCCCGAGCGGGACCGCGCATGGCATCTCGCACGACTTCCGGATTCCGCCCGATGGCTCATCCCCCTTCCGATCCCCGCACCGAAAGCGGCGCCGGCACACCGGCGTCGTGGATGCCGATGTTCGATCCGGCCGCGGACGGCAACGCCCTCGACCGGATGATGCTGGCCCTCGCGACCCACCCCGAGGGCGCCGGCTTCGAGCGGGCGATGCTGCTGGTGTGGTCGGCGGGGATCGAACGCTTCGAGGGTTGGCTGGCGTGGCACGCACCGGTGGCACCCACGCCGCTCTCGGACTGGCTCGACGCCGCCGCGCGTCAGGCCAGCACCGCGACCGACGTCGAACGTCTGCGTCTCCTGCGCGAGCGTCTGTTCGCCGAGTCCGATCTGCCGGAGCCCGCGCGCCGGGCGTGGGAGACCGCCACGCACGGGTGCGGGACCGCTCCCGACGACGGTGGGCCGTGGCGCGCCGGCGCGGCGCTCGGCGCGGTGGCCCTGACCGGCGAGCGTCGCTACGCGGTGCTGCTCGGCGAATGGGCGCGACCCGAGGAGAGCGACGAGCGGCGTCTGGCGACACTGCGCCGGGTCGCCGACCAGGCGCTGCGCGTGCACGGTCGCGCCCAGAGCGGGGCGCGGCTGGCGCGGCAGCTGGCCTCCGCGCGCGCGCTGGTCCACGCCACCGGTGGCTCGGGCAACGTCGCGGAGGTGGCGCAGACCCTGGCCGAGGCGGCGATGGAGATGACCGGTGCGCGGGGCGCGCTGTTGTGGCGACTCGGCGCCAACGGCGAGCCGCTGCTGGCCGGCTCGGCCGGACCGCTCGGCGCGCGCGAGCGTGCGGTGCGCGCGCTGACGCCGCTCGCCCGGATGGTGTTGAGCGAGGGGCGCGCCCGGCGTCACGCCGCCGCCGCGCCCGATCCGCGCGTGCCGGTCGACCTGGCCGCGTCGATCGGCGTGACACGGGTGGTGCCGTGCAGCGCCGACGGGCGGGTGAGCGGCGCGCTGGCGGTCCACGGGCGCGAGGTGACGCACCCATCGGAAACGCCGGACTTCGGGGCCGAGGCGTTGTCGGCGCTGGCGATGATGGCCGACCAGGCGGCGCGTCTGTTCGATCGGGTCGCCGCCGACGACGAACGTCGTCTGCTCGAGCGCCGGGTGCGCGAGCTGCAGACCCGTGCCGAACGTGCCGAGCGCGGCGCGCGCGCCGGTGAGCTGGCGGCACACGCCGCGCACGAGGCGCGCAACCCGGCGGCGGCGATCGCCGCGTTTGCCCGCCGTGTGCACCGCAGTCTGCCGGAGGACGACGTCAACCGCGAATACCTCGAGGTGGTGCTGCGCGAGACCGAGCGTCTGGAGCACACCCTGCTCGACCCCGCGCCGCTGGTCGACACGGAGCCGGCGGCATACGCGCTCGCCGATTTGAACACACTCGTGGGCGAGGCGCTGCAACGACACGCCGAGCCGCTGGTGCGGCGACGGGTGCGTCTGCTCAAGCGTCTGTCGCCGGACCTGCCGCGTCTGCTGCTCGACACCGAACGCGTCCGCCGGGTGCTGCACAACCTGCTCCAGCACGCGCTCGACGCGGTCTCGGCGGGCGGTCGTCTGCGGATCGAGACCCGGCGCGCGCAGGGTCACGTGGTGGTGGAGCTGGCGCACGACGGGCCACGCGCCAGTGGTGAGATGCTCGAGCAGCTGTTCGTGCCCTTCCAGCTCGCCCGTCCGGGATCCGGCCCGGTGGCGCTGGCGGTGGCGCAACGCATCGTGCAGGAGCACGGCGGCGAGATCCGGGTGCGCAGCGAGGGGGAGTGGGGCGCGATCTTCACCCTCACCCTTCCGGTGCGTGGCAACGCCGACCGCCGGGTCCCCGGCGGCGACCGCCGGCGGCGACGCGAGGATCGACGCAGCCGCGTTTGACGCTCGCGCGGCGCGCGTGTTAGAAACTTCGACGTCGTGTCGCCGGCTCACCCGGCGCCTCCCCGCCCTTCGGTGCGACCCTAGCTCAGTTGGTAGAGCACGTGACTGAAAATCACGGTGTCCCCAGTTCGATTCTGGGGGGTCGCACCATTTTCCTGGGAGCTGGTGTAGCTCAGCTGGTAGAGCACTTCACTCGTAATGAAGGGGTCACCGGTTCGATTCCGGTCACCAGCTCCAGTTTGCACCCGCCGGGGTGGCCGGGCCCCGGGACGAGCGGATCGGTGCGGGACGCGTCGCGACACGCGCATCGCCGGGGCGGGTGACGACGGCCGGGGAGGGATCGTGGCTGCGGATGCGCCGCTGATGATCAGCGTCGCGGGGGTGCGCGGGATCGTCGGCGAGTCGCTCACGCCCCCGGTGCTCGCCCGTTTCGCCGCGGCGTTCGCGCGCGAGCTGGGTCCCGGCCCGGTGGTGGTGGGTCGCGACGCGCGAATCTCCGGTCCGATGGTGTACCGCGCCGTCTCCGGTGGTCTTCTCGCCGCCGGACGCGAGGTCGTGGACCTCGGTCTCGCCACCACACCCACCACCCAGGTCGCGGTCGAGGACCTGCGCGCGGCGGGTGGGGTGATCCTCACCGCCAGTCACAACCCGGCGCCGTGGAACGCGCTCAAGTTCCTGTCTTCGCGTGGCGAGTTCCTCGATCCATCGGCGGGTGCCGCGGTGCGGGCCCGCTACGAGAGCGGACGCGACCTGTGGGAGCCGTTCGACCGTCTCGGTCGCGAGCGGTCGGACGAGACCGCGCTCGAGCGTCACCTGGCTCGGGTGCTGGCACTCGACGTGATCGACGTCCCGGCGATCCGCGCCCGCGCGCTCCACGTGGTGGTGGACGGGTGCTCGAGCGTGGGCGGGATCGCGGTGCCGAGTCTGCTGCGCGAGCTGGGGGCCCGGGTCACCGAGCTCGACTGCGTCCCGAACGGCGTGTTCACCCGCGAGCTCGAGCCGTTGCCCGAGCACCTCGGAGCACTCGGGGAGCGGGTGCGCGCCACCGGCGCCGATCTCGGCGTGGCCCTGGATCCCGACGGGGACCGGGCGGCCTTCGTGGACGCCGCCGGCCAGCCGCTGGGGGAGGAGTACACGGTGGCGCTCGGCACCCGCGTGGTGCTGGCGAAGCACCGGGGGCCGGTGGTGACGAACCTGTCCACCTCCCGTATGATGGAGGACGTCTGCGCACGCGCCGGGGTGCCGCTCACCCGGACCCCGGTCGGCGAGGCGTACGTCGTGGGCGCCATGCGCGCGCTCGGGGCGGTCGCGGGCGGGGAGGGCAACGGCGGCATGATCCTGCCGGCGTGTCACCACGGCCGCGACGGACTGGTGGCGGTGGCGCTCGTCGGCCAGGCGATGGCGGCGGGCGCGCGCACGCTGCGCCAGCTGGCCGACGAGCTGCCGCGATACCGCATGATCAAGGACAAGGCGCCGCGGTCGGGGGAGCCGTGGGAGGCCGTGCTGGAGCGGCTCCGTCGGGCCTTCCCGGACGACGACGCCGACCTGGCCGACGGGCTGCGTCTGAGCCGCGGCGAGGCGTGGGTGCACATCCGGCCGTCCGGAACGGAACCCATCGTGCGGGTGATCGCGGAGTCGCCGAGCGACGACGAGACCCGCGCACGGATCGAACGCGCGCGCGCGGCACTCGCGGGCTGAGCCCGCGCCGGCGCGGGCAGGAGGAGTCCACGGCATGTGCGGCATCGTGGGGTACGTGGGACTGCGCAACTGTCTGCCCATCCTGATCGAAGGTCTGAAACGCCTCGAGTATCGCGGCTACGACTCGGCGGGTGTGGCGGTGCAGCAGGACGACGGTCTGGCGGTTCGCAAGTCGGCGGGCAAGGTCCGGGTCCTCGAGGAGCGTCTCGGTCACAAGCCGCCTTCGGGCCGGGCCGGGATCGCCCACACCCGCTGGGCCACCCACGGCGCGCCGAACGACATCAACGCCCACCCGCACAGCGACTGCAGCGGGCGTCTGGCGCTGGTGCACAACGGCATCATCGAGAACTATGCGGCGCTCAAGACCGTGCTCCTTTCGGAGGGCCACCGCTTCACCACCGACACCGACACCGAGGTCCTGGTCCACCTGATCGAGGAGCACATGAAGCGTGGGCTCAAGCTCGAGCAGGCGGTGGGCGCGGCCTTGCGTCAGGTCGAGGGCACCTACGGCATCGCGGTGATGTCGGCGGACGAGCCGGGGGTCATCGTCGGCGCCCGCAACGGCAGCCCGCTGGTGGTGGGGGTGGCGGACGGCGAGTTCTTCCTCGCCTCCGACGTGGCCCCGATCATCGGTCACACCCGCCAGGTGGTGTATCTCGACGATGGCGAGATGGTGGTGCTCTCGCCGGACGGCTTCCACACCTCGACTATCCGCCACGAGCGGGTGGACAAGCCGGTGCACGAGGTGGAATGGGATCTGGGGCGCATCGAGAAGGGCGGCTACGACCACTTCATGCTCAAGGAGATCTTCGAGCAGCCCGAGTCGGTGCGTGACTCGATGCGCGGGCGTCTCCAGTCCGCCGAGGGTCTCGCGCGTCTGGGCGGGCTCAACATGACGCCGGACGAGATGCGCGAGATCCGTCGCATCATCATCCTCGGCTGTGGCACGTCGTGGCATGCCGGGCTGATCGGCGAGTACATGCTGGAGGAGCATGCCCGCATCCCGGTCGAGGTCGAGTACGCCTCGGAGTTCCGCTACCGCAACCCGATCGTGGATCAGGGCACGATGGTGCTGATCATCTCGCAGTCGGGCGAGACGCTCGACACCCTGGCGGCGATGCGCGAGGCGAAGCGCAAGGGGGCGCGGGCGCTGGGCATCGTGAACGTGGTCGGCTCGACCATCGCGCGCGAGTCGGATGGCGGTGTCTACATCCACGCGGGACCCGAGATCGGGGTGGCGTCCACCAAGGCGTTCACCAGCCAGGTCACGGTGCTGTCCCTCCTCACCCTGGCCCTCGGGCGACAGCGCGAGATGTCGGTGGAGACCGGGATGGCGCTGGCGCGCGCCCTGGAGGCGATCCCGGAGAAGATCCAGCAGATCCTCGCCCGCAGCGCCGAGGTGAAACGCATCGCCGAGCAGCTCGCGCACCACAACAACTTCATCTACCTGGGTCGTGGATTCAACTTCCCGGTCGCGCTCGAGGGCGCGCTCAAGCTCAAGGAGATCTCGTACATCCACGCCGAGGGGTACCCGGCGGCGGAGATGAAGCACGGTCCGATCGCGCTCATCGACGAGAACATGCCGGTGGTGTTCATCTGCACCCGTGACACGGCCTACGACAAGGTGATGAGCAACATGATGGAGGTGCGCGCACGCAAGGGCCGCATCATCGCCATCGCGACCGAGGGCGACGAGGAAGTCCGGCGCCGCGCCGACTACGTCATCACCGTCCCGCACACGCTTTCCAGCCTGCAGCCGCTGTTGTCCGTGATCCCGCTCCAGCTGCTCGCCTATCACGTCGCGGTGCTGCGGGGATGTGACGTGGACCAGCCCCGCAATCTCGCCAAGAGCGTCACGGTGGAGTGATCCGATGACCCTGCACAAGCCCATCCAGGTCCCCGATGCCCCACGCGCGATCGGCCCCTACAGCCAGGCGTCGGCGGTCGATCTGGCCGAGCATCGTCTGGTGTGGACCGCCGGTCAGATCGGTCTCGATCCGGTGAGCGGCGAGCTGGTGACCGGCGGCGTGAGCGCGCAGACCGAGCGCGCGCTGCGCAACCTGGTGGCGGTGCTCGCCGGCGCCGGGCTCAGTCTCGGACACGTGGTCAAGACCACGGTGTTCCTCGCCGACATGGCGGACTTCGCGGCCATGAACGAGGTGTACGGACGACACTTCACGGTCGCGCCGCCGGCGCGTTCCACGGTCGCCGCCGCCGGTCTTCCCAAGGGCGCGCGGGTCGAGATCGAGGTGGTCGCCGTCGGCCCCCGCGGGTGATCCGCGTCACCGCGCCCGCCGACGGAGATCGAACCCGATGACACGCAAGATCCGACTCGACGTGCGGCTGACCGCCAGCGTCACCGGCGCGGGCTGCGCCGCCAAGCTCGGACCCGGCGACCTTCGGGTGGCGCTCCAGAGCCTGCCTCCCGGCTACCGCGATCGTCGCGTGCTCGTGGACCAGAGCACGCTCGACGACGCCGGTGTCTTCCTCTACCGCGGTCACGAGGCGCTGGTGCAGACCGTCGACTTCTTCACCCCGATCGTCGACGATCCGTACGACTACGGCCGGGTCGCGGCCACCAACGCGCTCTCCGACGTGTACGCGATGGGCGGGAAGCCAATCACCGCGCTGGCGATCCTGTGCTTTCCGGACGGAGCACTCGGACCCGAGGTGCTGCGCGAGGTGCTGCGTGGTGGACAGGACGCGATGCGTCACGCCCGGGTCAGCATTCTGGGCGGACACAGCGTGCGCGATCCCGAGCTCAAGTTCGGATACGCCGTGACCGGGGTGGTGGATCGCCGGCGCATGCTCACCAACGCCGCCGCGCGGGTCGGGGACCGGTTGCTGCTGACCAAGCCGCTCGGCACCGGGGTGCTCGCCACGGCGCTCAAGCACGACCGGCTCGAGCCGGCCCTGGTCCGCCGTCTCACCACCCAGATGACCACCCTCAATCGCAGCGCCTCCGAGCTGGCGGTCCGTCACGGGGTGCGGGCGGCGACCGACGTGACTGGTTTCAGCCTGCTCGGTCACGCCTCGCAGATGGCGCGCGCGAGCGGCGTATCGTTCGTGATCGCGCCTCGCCCCGACTGGCTGCTGCCACGGGTGCTCGAGCTGGCCGATGCCGGCGAGCTCGCCGGCGGGGTGCGGCGCAACCGCCATTTCTACGGGCCGGACGTGGACGTGACGGCGGTGCCCGAGACCATGGCGATGGCTCTGTTCGATCCGCAGACGTCCGGTGGGCTGCTGCTGGCCGCGCCGCGCCGGGTCGCGCCCGACCTGACCCGCGCGCTCCGGTCGGCGCGGGTGTGGGTGCGGGAGCTGGGCGAGGTGGTGCCACGTGCGGCCAAGGCCGTGGTCTGTGTGGAGTCGTGAAGCGGGAACGAATGGGATCTGGTGGTCCCCGGGGACTTCAAATCCCGCGGTCGGATGCTGACCGTGTCCGAGGTGGGTTCGATTCCCACGCGTTCCCGCCAACCTTTTCAGTCGTCGTCGCCGCGGCTCTGGTGCTGGCCGCGAGCCTGGCCGCGACCGCCGCGACCGCTGCGACCGCCGCGGCGCCACCGCCGGCCGTCTCGCCAGCGGTCCCCGACACCGGTTTCGTCCGGACCGCGGCCGTCGATACCACCACGACCGACACGCTGGCCGCCGGCGTGCAGCGGCGGGCCGCCGATGATACGTTAGCGACGACCGTGCCCGGTCACCCCGGGACCCGCGCCGCCGATTCCACGGCGGCCCGGCGACGCGGGGGCGATCACTATGCCTCCACGTTCGACCAGCCGCGGTACGTGATGATGCGCTCACTGCTGTTCCCCGGCTGGGGGCAGTACCACAACCGAGCCTATTGGAAGGCGGTGCTGGTGGCCGGGGTGGAGGGATACCTCATCGTCCGGGCGGTCTCGGACGATCAGCGCCTGAGACAACTCCAGGACGATGCCAACCGGGCGCAGGCCGGCGGGGACACGGAGGCCTACGCGGAGGCGGTCGCCGCGTACAACAGCCTGTTGAACGCGTCCGTCAGCCGGCTGTGGCTGCTCGGAGGGGTGGTCGCGTACGCGATGATGGACGCGTACGTGGACGCGCATTTCGTCGATTTCGACATCCAGTTCAAGGAGGACCCGGCCCTCAAGGGTCGTCACCCGGAGTCCGTCCTTCGACTGGGGGTGAGGTGGCGTTTTTGAGCGATCCGCGTCTCGCACGTATCCGGAATTTCTGCATCGTGGCACACATCGACCACGGCAAGAGCACGCTGGCCGACCGGCTGCTCGAGCTCACGCACACCCTGACGCCCCAGCAGATGAAGGCGCAGGTGCTCGACGACATGGATCTCGAGCGCGAGAAGGGGATCACCATCAAGTCGCACGCGATCGCCATGGAGTACCCGGCGCGGGACGGCGTCACCTACGAGCTCAACCTGATCGACACGCCCGGTCACGTCGACTTCACCTACGAGGTGTCGCGCAGTCTGGCCGCCTGCGAGGGCGCGATCCTGGTCGTGGACGCGTCCCAGGGGATCGAGGCCCAGACCTTGTCCAACTTCTTCCTGGCCAAGGAGCAGCACCTCGCGATCGTGGGCGCGATCAACAAGGTCGATCTTGCGGCTGCGCGTCCCGACGACGTGGCGCTGGAGATCGAGCACGTCACCGGCGTTCCGGCGGAGCGGGTGTGCCGTATCAGCGCCAAGACCGGTCTCGGCGTGCCCGAGCTGCTCGAGCGTGTGATCGCCGACGTGCCGCCGCCCTCCGGTCGGCCCGACGCGCCGTTCCGGGCCCTGATCTTCGACTCCAAGTTCGACCAGTACCGGGGGGTGGTGTGTCTGGTCCGGGTGGTCGACGGCCGGATCGCCGCCGGCGAGCACATCCGATTCCTCTCCAACGGACGCGAATACGAGGTCACCGAGGTCGGTCACCTGCGGCTCAAGCTCGAGGCCACCACCGAGCTGCACGCGGGCCAGGTGGGTTACATCGTGGCCGGGATCAAGACGGTGGCCGACGCGCGTGTCGGCGACACCATCGCGACCGCGGCGGGCGAGGGTCTCCAACCGCTCGCCGGCTTCCGCGAGACCCAGTCGATGGTGTTCTCGGGTCTCTATCCGATCGACGCCGAGCAGTACGAGAACCTCAAGGAGGCGCTCTCCAAGCTGCGTCTGAACGACGCCTCGCTGGTGTACGAGCCCGAGACCTCGGTGGCGCTGGGCTTCGGCTTCCGTTGCGGGTTCCTGGGTCTGCTGCACCTCGAGATCATCCAGGAGCGGCTCCGGCGGGAGTTCCAGATCGACCTCATCGCGAGCACCCCGAGCGTGGTCTACCACGTGCTCCTCACCGACGGCGAGCTGCTCACGGTGGACAATCCCAGCCAGATGCCACCGGCGCAGAACCTCGTCGCGATCGAGGAGCCGGTGGTGCTCGCCCACGTGGTGACCCCCACCGACTATCTCGGCAACATCATGAAGTTGTGCCAGGACCGGCGCGGCGAGTTCGTCGAGATGCTGCCGCTCGAGGAAAAGCGGATGCGCGTGGCCTATCGGCTGCCGCTGGCCGAGATCGTGCTCGACTTCTATGACCGGCTGAAGTCGGTGTCGCGTGGCTACGCGTCGCTCGATTACGAGTTCACCGGCTACCAGGAGTCCGACGTGGTGAAGCTGGACATCCTGCTCAACGGTGAGATCGTGGACGCCCTGTCGGCGATCGTGCACCGCGACAAGGCCTACGCCTACGGCGCGGGTCTGTGTGAGAAGCTCAAGGAGCTGATCCCGCGTCAGATGTTCGCCGTCGCGATCCAGGCCGCGATCGGTGGCAAGATCATCGCCCGTGAGACACTCGGCGCCCAGCGCAAGAACGTGCTCGCCAAGTGCTACGGCGGCGACATCACCCGCAAGCGGAAGCTGCTCGAAAAGCAGAAGGAGGGCAAGCGTCGCATGAAACAGATCGGCACGGTCGAGGTGCCCCAGGAGGCGTTCCTGGCGGTGCTCCGAGTGGAACGCTGAAACCGGGGAACCCATGCCATCATCCAGCAGGTCATCGGGAGGTCGGATCGGGACGTCATCCGCGGGTGGGACCGGAAGACGTTCGACCGTCCGGGAGTACGTCGAAGCCATCCTGTGGGCCCTGGTGCTCACCACGTTCCTGCGCACGTTCGTCATCCAGGCGTTCCGCATCCCGTCGGAGTCGATGGTGAAGACGCTGCTCGTCGGGGATTTCCTGTTCGTGAACAAGTTCGAGTACGGAGCCAAGATTCCGTTCACACACGTGCGTCTGCCGGGTGTGCGCAAGCCGCAGCGTGGCGACATCATCGTGTTCCAGTTCCCACAGGATCCCAGCAAGGACTTCATCAAGCGCTGCGTCGCGGTCGGTGGGGAGACCCTTCAGATCCGCGACAAGGTCGTCTACGTGAACGGCCGGCCGCTCGACGAGCCGTACGTCGTGCACAGCGACACCACGGTGCGACCGGCCGGCTTCGACTATCGTGACAATTTCGGCCCGTATCTGGTACCCAAGGGCGACCTGTTCATGATGGGGGACAACCGCGACAACTCGAACGACAGCCGCTACTGGGGACCGCTCGACATGGATCTGGTGAAGGGCCGGGCGATGTTCCTCTACTGGTCCTGGGATGGGCCGCACTTCAGCCCGCGCTGGGACCGTCTGTTCCGGGTCATTCATTGAAGGTGGTGACGGCCGTGCCCGGGCCCCGGCCGCGACCGTGGAGCCGCCGCGGGCGGCGCCCGAGGCGGTTCGCCAGACCAGGGTGAGATCATGTCGCGATCCCGACGATCGGCAGGCCGCGAGTACGTCGAAGCCATCCTGTGGGCGCTGGTGCTCACCACGTTCCTGCGCGCCTTCGTCATCCAGGCGTTCCGCATCCCGTCCGAGTCGATGATGAAGACGCTGCTCGTCGGGGACTTCCTGTTCGTCAACAAGTTCGAGTACGGGGCCAAGATCCCGTTCACACACGTGCGTCTACCGGGTCTGCGCGAGCCGCACCGCGGCGACGTCATCGTGTTCCGGTCCCCGCGTGATCCGGGCAAGGACCTGGTCAAGCGGTGCATCGCGGTGGGCGGTGAGACCGTCGAGATCAAGGACAAGGCGGTGTACGTGGATGGCCGCCGGCTCGACGAGCCATACGTGATCCACATCGACCCCGTCATCCGGCCGGGCGCGCTCGACCCCCGTGACAACTTCGGGCCCTTCACCGTCCCGGCCGGTGACTTCTTCATGATGGGCGACAACCGGGACAACTCGGAAGACAGCCGCTATCTGGGGCCGGTCGACATGGATCTCCTGAAGGGCCGAGCGATGTTCTTCTACTGGTCCTGGGACGGACAGCGCCTGATGCCGCGATGGGGACGGCTGTTTCGGGTGATCCACTGAGCGCGGAGACGGCCGGGTCGGTCCACACGGCCGCGCCGGCGCCCGAGGTGCGCGATGCGGCGCGTGACGGGCTCTACGTGCACGTGCCGTTCTGCGCGGTGCGTTGCGCCTACTGCGATTTTGCGACCGGTCCGCTGTCGGCGGCTCGGGTCGAGCGCTACCTGGTGGCGATCGAGCGCGAGACCGTGGCCCGCTCGCGGGCCGCGTCCGGAACCCGCTTCCGCACCGTGTTCTTCGGCGGCGGTACGCCATCGGCGCTCTCCAGCCGACACTTCCGCCGTCTGTGGCACACGCTGACGACGCACCTCGAGATCGATCCGGACGCCGAGATCACGCTCGAGGCCAATCCCGAGACGGTGCACGAGAGCCTGCTCGAGACCTGGCGCGCGGCCGGGGTGAACCGGCTCTCGATGGGGGCACAGAGCTTCGTGCCGGGTGAGCTCGAGCGTCTGGGCCGGGTGCACGGGCCGGAGCGCCCGTTCACCGCGGTGACCCGGGCACGCGCCGCCGGATTCGAGCGTCTGTCGGTCGACCTCATGTTCGGCTTTCCCGGTCACGACGCGGCGGCCTGGCGGCACACGCTGACCCGCACCCTCGAGCTCCAGGTCGAGCACGTTTCGGCCTATTGCTTCATCCCCGAGGACGAGACCCCGTTGGGAGGGGCGCTGCTGCGCGGCGAGGCGACGCTGCCCACGCCCGAAGAGCAGGCCGATCGTTACGACGAGCTCACCGAGACGCTCGGGGCGGTGGGTTATCGCGGCTACGAGACCTCGAACTTCGCCCGTCCCGGAGGCGAGGCGCGTCACAACCTGGTCTACTGGCTGCGACGCCGCTGGCTCGGGCTCGGACCCTCGGCGCACGGGTTGTGGAACGGCATGCGTTACGGCAACCATCGCGGGTTCGAACGCTGGGCGGCGGCGATCGAGAGCGACGCTCCGTGCGACACCCGCGAGCCCGAGAGCGCGGACTCGGTGGCCGACGAGATCGTCATGCTGGCGTTGCGGCTCGGCTCGGGTTTACAAGAGGCGGACCATGCTCCGGTGGACTGGCGCCGGGTGCGAAAGCGCTACGGGGAGGCCCTGGAAGCGGCCACCAACGAGGGGCGTCTCGAGCGCTGCGGCACCGGGTGGCGGGTGCCGCCGCGCTTCCGCTTCGTGGCGGACGACGTCGTCGCCTGGCTGATGGCGCGCGCCGTGCCGCACGCCGGTTGACACGTTCCTCGCCGCGTCTCTAATTTCAAGGGCCATGTCCCGTCCCCTGGTCCCCGGCAATCCCGATCGGCAGGATCCCGAGTTGTCCACGCGCCAGCGCCAGGTGCTGGACGCCCTGGTGGCCCTGCACGCCGCCAGCGCCCGGCCGGTCAGCTCCGACGCCCTGACCCACCTGGGTGGGGTCCGCGGCTCGGCCGCCGGGATCCGGCTGGTGCTCGCGGAGCTCGAGGAGATGGGGATGCTGACCCGCGGTCACACCTCGGCCGGCCGGGTGCCGACCGGCGACGGCTACGCCTGGCACATCCGCAACCAGCTCGAGCCGGTGGCCCTGCCGGACGAGGTGCTGCGCGAGATGGACGAGCGTCTGCGCCGCTCCGCCCACGACATCGAGCAGCTGCTGCACGAAGCGTCGCGTCTGTTGTCGGCGCTCACGCTGCAGCTCGGGCTGGCGGTGGCGACCACGCTCGATCACGAGCGTCTGCTGGGGCTCGAGCTGGCGGCGTTCGAGCCGAGGCGCGCGCTGCTGGTGCTCACCCTCGAGGGCGGCACGGTCCGCACCCTCAAGCTCGAGCTGGCCCACGAGCTGGACCCGTCGGAGCTGGCCGAGGTCGAGCCGGTGTTGCGGGAGCGGCTGGCCGGGCGCACGCTCGCCGAGGTGCGTGGACGTCTGGCCGCCGATCCCGAGCTGGTGCGCGACAGCGCGGTGCGGCTGGTGGCCCGTGCCGCGATGGCGAGCTGGGCCGCGCCCGGGTCGAGCGCGCTTTACAGCAGCGGCGCGGCGCGCATCGCCGCCCAGCCGGAGTTCCGCGACGGTCCGCTGCTCGGATCACTGTTGCAGGTCATCGAGAACGGCCCCCCGTTGGATCGTCTGATGGTGCGCGGCATCGAAGGTCATCCGGCGGTGCGGGTGGCGCTCGACGAGGCGGACGTCCTCGCCCGCTGCAGTCTGGTGAGTTACCCGCTCGGCGCCGGTTCACGCGTGGCGGTGGGGGTGCTGGGACCGCTGCGCATGGATTACGCGCGCGCGCTCGCCGTGGTCGAGGCGGTCGGCGCGCGGGTCGCGAGCTACCTCTAGGCTCCGTTTGGGAACGTACGGCGAACGCGCGAGGCCCACGCTTCCAAACGGATCCTAGGCGCCCACCACGCGTTCATCGTACGTTTTCCGACGCGGCTTGGCCGTCCCGCGGCCGGTCCGCGCTTCCCCGAGGAGCTTCCGTGTTCGTGCATCCCGATAACGGCCCCGTGACCGGGGCCAACGAGTCGTCCCGGGAGCGAGTCGCCGACCCGGTCCCGGCCGAACCCCTGCCACCGGCCGGTGGCGGACCCGACCAGGGCACCCCGGAGCCGGCGCGCGCCGAGCCCGAGCCCGATTACAAGGATCGCTGGCTGCGCGCCGAGGCCGAGCTCCAGAATTACCGCAAGCGGGTCCAGCGCGATCTCGAGCAGCGCCGCCGCGACGCCGAGGAGAGCGTGATCCTCGAGATGCTGTCGGTGCTCGACGATCTCGAGCGCGCGCTCGAGGCCGCGACCACCGGCGGGGTGGCGGAGGGCTGGACCCAGGGCGTGGCGCTCACCGCGCAACGCATGCGCGACGTGTTGACGCGCTTCGGCGTCGAGGCGGTGGACCCCACCGGCCGGGCGTTCGACCCGGCGCTCCACGAGGCGGTGCTCGAATCACCGGCTCCCGAAGGGGTGACACCGGGCACCGTGCTGCAGGTGGCGCACAAGGGCTACCGCCGCGGCGAGCGCGCGTTGCGCCCGGCCCGCGTCGTGGTGGCCCGCGCGGACGAGAAGCGCTGATGCCACGCGACTTCTACGAGGTGCTGGGGGTACCACGCGGTGCGGCGGAAGACGAGGTCAAGAAGGCCTACCGCAAGATCGCCTTCGAATCGCACCCCGATCGCAATCCCGGAGACGCGAAGGCCGAGGCGCGCTTCAAGGAGGCGACCGAGGCGTACGAGGTGCTGCGCGATCCGGACAAGCGGGCGCGTTACGACCAGTTCGGTCACGCGGGCGTGGGGGGCGCCGCGGGCGGAGTGCCGGGCGGTGGGTTCAGCGGATTCGACCTCGCCGACGCGCTTCGCGCCTTCATGCGCGACTTCGGCGACGTGGGTGGATTCGAGGACCTGTTTGGCGGCACGGGCGGCGACGGTGGCCGCAGCCCGCGGCGCGGCGACGACCTGCAGGTGCGGCTGAAGCTCACCCTCGAGGAGATCGCGACCGGGGTCGAGAAGAAGATCCGGGTCAAGCATCTGCGGCGCTGCGACACCTGCTCGGGCAAGGGCGGGTCGGGTGAGACGCGCTGTCCCGAATGCCAGGGTCGTGGCCAGGTCCGTCGGGTGCAGCAGTCGTTCTTCGGCCAGTTCGTGAGTGTCGGACCGTGCCCGCGCTGTGGCGGCGAGGGGGTCACGCTGCGCGAAACCTGTTCCCGCTGTGGCGGCGAGGGCCGCGTGCAGGACACCGAGACCTTGTCGGTCAAGGTTCCGGCCGGAGTCGCGAACGGGAATTACATCCCGCTCCGCGGCATGGGCGACGTGGGCCGGCGCGGCGGCCCGGCCGGAGACCTGATCGTGCTCATCGAGGAGAAGCCCCACGACGTCTTCGAGCGCGACGATTCGGACCTGCGGCTGGACCTGCCGGTGAGCTTCGTGACCCTGGCGCTCGGTGGACGGGTCGAGGTGCCCACCCTGGCCGGCACGCCGGCGACACTCGACGTCCCGGCCGGCACCCCGGCGGATCGTGTGCTGCGTGTGCGTGGCAAGGGTCTGCCATCGCTGCGCGGCGGTCATGGCGATCTGCTGGCGCGGCTCCGGGTGGTGGTGCCGGGCAAGCTCACGGCGAGCGACCGCCGGCTGCTCGAAGAGCTGGGACGAAGCGAGAGTCTGAAGGCACCCAAGCCGTCGAAGACGCTGTTCGGCCGCGTGAAGGATGCGTTCGCTGGCTGAGGCCGCTCCCGGCTGGGTGTGGGCGCCCGAGTTGGCGGCGCCCGGCGCGACGCTGACGCTCGGCGCCGACGCCACGCATCACCTGGTTCGCGTCTGTCGCGCCCGTGTCGGTGCCGCGGTGACGCTGACCGACGGTCGGGGCGGGGTGGCGCACGCCGAACTGGTCGCGACCGGTCGCGAGGCCGTCGCTCGTGTCCGCGAGCGGGCCGACGTCGCGTCGTCACCGGCGCGTGTCCTGGTGGTCGGCGCCCCGGAGGGCGAGCGGGTGGACTGGCTGGTCGAGAAGGCGGCCGAGCTGGGGGTGACGGCGCTGTGGCTCACCGACATGGCGAGGGCTCGATGGCGCCGGGCCGGCGCTCGTCTCGAGCGTTGGGAGCGGCTGGCGCGCGCGGCCCTTGGCCAGACCCGCCGCGCCTGGCTCACCGAGGTGTCGATCGGCGGCAGCCTGGACGAGGTGGTCGCGAGGCTGCCGGCCGGCTCGCAGACGTGGCTGGCCGATCCGGCGGGGGGCCCGGCGGTGGCGAGCGGTCTGGCAACCGCCCGGAGCCAGGCGGCGGTGATCGGTCCGGCGTCGGGTCTCGAGAGCGCCGAGCGGGATCGACTCCTCGGTCTCGGCTTTCGACCTATCTGTCTGTCGAGCAGCCGGTTGCGTGCCGAGACCGCGGCCATGGCGGTGGCCGCGTGGTGGGCCGCCTCGGACACACCCAGACCATCGCGACACTCCTAAACGGCCGGCTCACTTGACGCTATCGACGTGCGGCCATAAACTTCCGTTGCCGCAGTCTGCCTACCGATCCCCGCGGTGACTTCTCGCGACAGCGGCGGACAGAACGATCGGATCGACATCCCTTGCTGACCCTACTCCGGAGGGGGTGGAACAGTATTGCCTGGTATCAGGGTGAAGGAAGGCGAGTCCTTCGAGAGCGCCCTGCGTCGTTTCAAGAAGAAGTGTGAGAAGGCCGGTATCCTGTCGGATCTGCGTCGTCACCAGCACTTCGAGAAGCCGAGTGAACGGCGCAAGCGCAAGATGAACGCGGCGAAACGCAAGAACATGGCGCGTCGCCAGCAGGAGATCTAGCGGACCTGCAGATCGTTTCGGGCTTCACCTGGATCGACTGGACGCTGGTCGTCATCGTCCTCCTGTTTGCCGTCCGTGGCGTGCTGCGTGGCGCGGTCTCGCAGCTCGCCTTTCTCATCGGGATGGTGGTCGGGCTATGGGCGGCCGGCTGGGTCTCACAGTGGGTCGGAGAGCACTGGCTGGGTGCCCGACCCGCTGTGGTGTTTTGGGTCTTGCGCTGGCTGGTGGCGCTGCTTGCGGGGCTTTCGGCGCTGGCGCTCGCCCAGTGGTCGGGCGAGCGTGTGGGCCAATGGCTGCGCGACGGTCCGTTCGGGTGGCTCGATCGTCTCCTCGGGGTGGCCGCCGGCGCCGCGCTGGGGGTGGTCCTCGCGACCTTGCTGGTGCTCGCCTCGGTGCGTCTGGTGCCGGGCGGCCATCTGGCCGCGTCACTGGCCGCGTCGCGCTGCTCGCTCGTGTTGATCGAGCGTGGCGAGCAGGTTTGCGGGGCGGCGGCGCGGCAGCTCCCGGCGAGCGGCTGGCTGCGTCACGAGTTCGGGCTCGCCGAACGCCGCATGCACGGGATCCGCTCCAGCGGACCCACCTCTCGTTCCTAGTCTCCGCGCCCGGCGCGGAGACGACACGAGGCCGGGTCACCGGCCGACGAAGGCTCCGAGACATCGTGGATCAGCGCACCCTCAGACTCCTCGAGTTCGACCGGGTCGCGACGGCGATCGCGGCGCACGCCGAGAGCGCCACCGCGGCGGAGCGTCTGCGTGTCTGGGCCCCGCTCGCCGATGCCGCCGAGCGGAGCCGCGAGAACGAGCGTCTGGCGGCGGCGATCGCGCGTGTGACCGAGCCCGGGGAGTGGTGTTTCGTGGCGCCCGGCTCGCTCGCCGGGCCCCTGTCGGGCGGCGAGCGCGCGGTGCTCGACGGACCGGCGCTGGTGGCGGTGGGTCTCTGGCTCGAAGCCGCCGAGCGCACGGTCGACGCGTGGCGCGACGACGAGCAGCGGGTACGGTTCGCGCCGCTCGTGGAGGTGGTCGACGCCCTCGCGCCCCCGCCTAGTCTCGCGGCGCGTCTGGCGGCCTCGCTGGAGCCCGACGGACGGGTGCGTGACGGTGCTTCGCCGACTCTGGCGCGCTTGCGTCGTGAGCTGGGTGCCGCGGAGCGTCGTCTCGAGCAACGTCTCGAGGTCTGGGCGCGCGGGTTTGGCCCCGACAGCTACGTGACCCGTCATGGCGACCGGTTCGTGGCGCTGGTCCCGGCTGCCGGCTTCCCACGCCGTCGCGCGATCGTGCACGACGTCTCGGGCAGCGGCGCGTCCCTGTTCGTCGAGCCCTTCGAGATGTGTGAGGACAACAACCGGTTGATGGAGATGCGTGGCGCGGCGGCCGACGAGGAGCGCCGGGTGCTGCAGGAGCTGCGTGGGGTGGTGCTGGCGTCGCGGGACGCGTTGCTCATGACCGAGGACGCCCTGGTGCGGCTGGACGCGCTGCGCGCGCGCGCGCGTTGGGCGCGTCGGGTCGGGGCCCGGGCGATCGCACCGGGCGGCGACCGACTCACACTCGAACACGCGCGTCACCCGCTGCTCGCCGAGCGGGCCGCGGTGGATCCGTCGTTCGAGGTGGTGCCCCTCACGCTGGTGCTCGGGGGCGCGGGTGGCGCCCGGGTGCTGCTCGTGAGCGGTCCCAACATGGGTGGCAAGACGGTGCTGCTCAAGACCGTGGGTCTGGCGGCGCTCGCCGCCCACTCCGGCTTCCCGGTGGTGGCGGGTGAGGGCAGCGCCCTGCCCGAGCTGGAGCAGGTGCACGTGGATCTCGGCGACGAGCAGTCGCTCGACCAGGGGCTGTCCACCTTCGCCGCCCATCTCGAGGTGCTGGCGCGGATGGCGGCCGCGGCCGGTCCACGCACGCTGTTGCTGTGTGACGAGCTCGGAGCCGGCACCGACCCCGACGAAGGTGGCGCTCTGGCGCGGGCGCTGCTCGAGCACGTCACTGCCCGGGGCGCATGGGCGGTGACCACCACCCATCTCGGCAGTCTGAAACGGGTGGCGGGTGAAGTCGGTGGGATCGCCAACGGCTCGCTCGAGTTCGATCCCGACACGCTCCAGTCGCGGTACCGCTTCGTGATGGGAGTGCCGGGGGCGAGTCACGCGCTCTCGGTGGCCGAGCGGCTCGGCTTCCCGGCGGAGCTGCTGGCTCGCGCGCGTCATCTGACTCCGGAGTCGGCGCGCACCCTCGAGCGGCTCACCACCGAGCTGGCGGAGGCCACCCGAACCGCGCGCGAGAACGCCGAGGCGCTGGAGCGTGCCCGGGCCGAGGCCGACGCCGCGGCGACCGAGCACCGCGCGGCCACCGAGCACGCGCGTCGCGAGCTGGCCGAGCGACGCCGTGCGCTCACCCGCGAGACCGACGCATTGCTGGCGCGTGCCCGTGAGCTGTGGCAGACGGTGCAGCGCGAAGCGCGCCGGTCGGAGAAGACCCGGGTGGACGCCGAGCAGCTGCGTGTCTCGATCCGCAAGCTCGAGTCCGACGCCGAGCGTGTCGCCGGCGCACACGAGCCGGGGGAGGAGCCGGTGACGCTGCCACGCGAGGCGGTGGTTCCGGGACGCCGGGTCCGGGTGGCGGACCTGGGTGTCGAGGCGGTGGTGGTCGCGGGTCCGGATCCCGAGGGCCGGGTCCAGCTCCGACGCGGCAGCTGGAACATCCAAAGCCACGTGAGCAAGCTGGCCGAGGCCGCCCCGGGCGAGCGGGTGCA
Organism: Candidatus Eiseniibacteriota bacterium; assembly: GCA_044451485.1. Taxonomy (GTDB): domain Bacteria; phylum Eisenbacteria; class RBG-16-71-46; order RBG-16-71-46; family RBG-16-71-46; genus JBIOKD01. Next base: position 28,872 of record JBIOKD010000001.1, read on the forward strand.
GGCGGTCGCCGGCACCTGGACCGCGTCCGAAGAGGCCCCCGCGGCCGAGGTCGACCTGCGTGGCATGGACGCCGATGAGGCGCTACGAACGCTGGACGAGGGGCTCGATCGCGCGGTCGTGGCGGGACTCGGCGAGCTGCGGGTGATCCACGGGATCGGACGCGGGGTATTGCGCGCGGCGGTGGATCGTCATCTGCGGGCGCACCCGCAGGTGGCCGGCCGGGCGGTGGCCGATCAGAACCAGGGAGGCCGTGGGGTGACCGTGGTGCGTCTGCGATGAGCCGGAAGAGCGGTGGCGACGACTGGGTGGAGCGCGTCCGCGCGGCGAGCGACATCGTCGAGGTGATCGGCGAGAGCGTGGCCCTGCGCCGGGCCGGACGCAATTGGACCGGACTGTGTCCGTTCCACAAGGAGAAGACCCCGTCGTTCAGCGTCAACGCCGAGCGTCAGTTCTTCCACTGCTTCGGCTGCAAGGTTGGTGGTGACGTGTTCAAGTTCGTGGAGGAGAGCGAGAAGGTGGGTTTCGTGGAGGCGGTGGAGCTGCTCAGCCGGCGGGCCGGCATCCCGATCCCGGAGCGGGGCATGGGGGAGCGCGGGCAGCGTGGCGCGCTGCTCGACGCGCTCGAGCGCGCCGCGGCGGCGTACGAGCAGTGGCTGGCCGACCCGGTGACCGGCGCGACGGCACGCGCCGTCCTCGAGCGCCGCGGCGTGGATCGCGACACCCGTCTCCGCTTCCGGCTCGGGGTCGCGCCATCGGGATGGGAGAACCTGGTCGAGCGTCTGCGCTCGCGGGTCCCCGAGGATGTGCTGCTGACCGCGGGGCTCGTGCGTCGCCGCGACAACGGACGTGGCGTGTACGACACCTTCCGGGACCGGCTCATGGTGCCGCTCATCGCCAACGGCGGCGCGGTGGTGGGTTTCGGCGCGCGCGCGCTCGGCGACGAGCCACCCAAGTACCTCAACTCGCCCGAGACCCCCGTGTACCACAAGGGGGCGTTCCTGTTCGCGCTCGACATCGCCCGCAGGCACGCCGGTGGCGACACCGAGCTCGTGCTGGTCGAAGGCTACTTCGACGCGATCACGTTGCACCGGGCCGGTCTGCCGAACACGGTGGCGACCTCAGGCACCGCGCTGACACCCGAGCAGGCGCGTCTCCTCCGCCGCGTGACCGAGCGCGTCGCGCTGGTGTACGACGGCGACGACGCCGGTCGCGAGGCGACGCTGCGCTCGCTCCCGGTGCTGCTCGCCGAGGGGCTCGAGGTGGCGGTGGTGGATCTGCCCGACGGCGACGATCCCGATACGCTGGTGCGCCGCGGCGGTCTCGAGGCATGGCGCGAGCGCCGCGACACCGCGCTCGATCCGGCGGCGTTCGTGCGCGAGCACGCTCGCCGCACCGCTGGCGTCGCGGATCCGCGTGAGCGCGGTCTGCAACACCTGGTGCGCATCGCCGCGGCGATCCCCGATCCGATCCGGGCGCGTCTGCTGGTCGAGCGCGCCGCGGTCGTGTTCGGGGTCCCGGTCTCGGTGGTGTCGCGTGCGGTCGAGCGCCGTTCGACCGGCGCCCCGGCGCGACCGGTGACGGCACCGGTGGCACGCACCGGCGCCCACGACCCGGGACGGGCGGTGGAGCGCACCCTGCTGGCGGCGCAGATCATGGCGCCCGGCACACGGGACATGACGCGTGAGCGGGTGTCCCCCGAGGACTTCATCGACCCGCTCTACCGGCGTCTGGCTGCGTGGCTGTGGGAGAGCGACGAGGAGTGGCCGGACGATCCCGAGCTCGCGGCGCTGACCCGCGAGCTGGGGGCCTCCGGTGGCGAGCAGACCGATTGGGCGGCGGAAGCCGAGGGCGCCATCCGGCAATTGCTGGTGCGGCGCCTGCGTCGCGACCTGCAGGACCGGCGCAACCGGCTGAGTCACGCCCGTGACGACGACGAGACGCATCGCATTCAGACGGAGATCATGGAACTCTCGCGCTCGCTGCACGAGCTGAGTGTTCGTTAGACAGGGGGAGATGAGCCGATGGTGACCGCCACCCGTGAGAAGAAGATCACTCACAGCCGGGAGAGCCGGCAGAAGGCCAAGGCCGAGAATCGCAAGCGTCTCGACGAGATCAAGTCGGTGGCGCTGCGCCAGGGCTACATCACCGAGGACCAGATCGTGTGGCAGCTCGGGGACGATCTCGAACCCGAGGTGCAGGTCGAGCAGATGGAGGAGATCCACTCCATGCTCAACCAGATGCACATCGAGGTGTTCGCCTCCGAGGAGGACGCGCACGACCACCTCAAGAAGCTGCGCAAGATCGAGGACAAGAAGCCGTCGGCGGCGGCCAAGAGCGCCCCACAGCAACCGGTGCGTTACGACGACCCGGTGCGTATGTACCTGCGCGAGATGGGTCGTGTGCCCCTGCTCACCCGCGAGGGCGAGGTCGAGATCGCGCGTCGTATCGAGGCCGGCGAACGCCAGGTGTTGTCGGCGCTGTTCCGGGCCGAGCCCTCGCTCAAGGAGATCCGCGCGCTCGGCAAGCGGCTCAAGGACGGCCAGCTCAAGATCGAGGACTTCATCAAGGTGGACGAGAACGCCGCCACCGAGCAGGCGCTCAAGAAGGAGCGTCTGCGCGCGGTGAAGATCCTGGAGCGCATCTTCGTGCTGCAGAAGCGCTACAACGACCTGCTCGAGCGCCAGAGCGCCCGCATGACCGACCGGCAGCGGTCGAGTCTGCAGGCGAACTGGGCCAAGGTCGAGGCCGAGCTCACCCAGGAGATGCACAAGCTGTCGATGAACCCGAAGATGGTGGCCGAGCTGGCCGAGCCGGTGAAGGGGCTGGCGCAGCGCGCCGTGGAGTTCGACGATCTGCTCTCGGACCTCGAGAAGCGCTACGGGCACAGCGTCGAGGAGATGAACGAGTTCGCGCGGCGTCTCAAGAAGGGTCCGAAGGAGCTGCGCTCGGTGCGCCGCGACTCGGGGCTCCAGCCCGCGCAGGTGGCCGAATTCCAGAACGACCTCAAGAATCTCCGCAAGCAGATCAAGTCGCTCGAGGACGAGACCCGGATGTCACGCGACCATCTGCTCGAGCTGCATCGCCAGATCCGTGACGGCGAGCGGGCCACCGCGCAGGCCAAGAAGGAGATGATCGAGGCCAACGTGCGTCTGGTCATCTCGATCGCCAAGCGCTACACGAACCGTGGTCTCGAGTTCCTCGACCTCATTCAGGAGGGCAACTCGGGTCTGATGCGGGCGGTCGACAAGTTCGACTACACCAAGGGCTACAAGTTCTCCACCTACGCCACCTGGTGGATCCGCCAGGCCATCACCCGCGCGATCGCGGACCAGGCCCGCACCATCCGCGTGCCGGTGCACATGATCGAGCACATCAACCGCGTGGTGCGGGTGTCGCGGCGGCTGGTGCAGGAGCTGGGGCGCGAGCCCACGCCGGAGGAGATCGCCGAGCGGCTCGAGCTCCCGGTGGACAAGGTGAAGAGCATCATCAAGGCCGCCCAGGAGCCGATTTCGCTCGACCGCCCGATCGGCGAGGACGACGACTCGAATCTCGGGGACTTCATCGAGGACACCAGCGTCGTGAGCCCGGCGCACTCGGCCGCCTCGGCGATGTTGCGCGACGAGGTCAACGAGGTGCTCAAGACCCTCACCCCGCGTGAGGCCAAGGTGATCCGTCTGCGCTTCGGTCTCACCGACGACGGCGCCCAGCGCACGCTGGAGGAGGTCGGGGCGTTCTTCAACGTCACCCGCGAGCGCATCCGGCAGATCGAGGCCAAGGCGTTGCGCAAGCTCCGTCATCCGACCCGTAGCCGCCGTCTGAAGGCCTACACCGAATTGCTGTGAGGTGCCGCGTGGCGGGTCAGGGGCGCGGAGGACAGAGCACGGTGTCACGGGTGGAGGAAACGGTGAGCGTCACGTCGGGCACCGTCACCGTGTCGCCGGCCGCGGCGACCGTGACGGTCACCGTGGTGTCGCGATAGCAGTCGCGTGAGAAGGCCAGCCGCCACGCGCCGGGGGCGAGACCGGGGAGCGTCCATCCGCCGTCCGCCGCGGTGATCGTCGCGGCCTCGGGTGCCCCGGTCCGGACCGCGATCGAGCCGCCCGGGCCGAGACCCTCGAGCGTCGCCCGCCCCCGCGCCACCGCGGCGGGGTGGAGTGGGATCCACGCCGCGCCCGTGGGCACGGTGACCGTCTCGATCGCGGCCGCGCGTGGTCCGTGGTCGGTCACCACCCGCCAGTCGCCGGCGGTCAGACCGTCGAAGCGGAACCGTCCGGCGGCATCGGTGATCGACTCCAGCGGGGTGGTCTGGTCCTCGGGGATCGCCAGCGGCCGCACCCACACCACCGCGCCGTGCGCGACGCTGCCATCCGGTTCGAGCACGGTGCCGATCATCGTGCCGTGGGGGGCGGTGGTCGGGTTCGTGGCGCATCCGACGAACCCGCCCGCCGCCAGACCGGCGGCCACCAGCCACCGGGCGCGCATCACGTCGTCAGCGCCGCCGCGCGGCGGCCACGGCGCGCCAATACGCGAGACGCGCCCGCCACGCCGGGGTGGGGGTGTCGGCGTGCAGACGCAGGGTATCGAGCCGGATCGTGTCACCCGGGAGGGCGGTGACGAAGACTCCCGCCGAGGTCCCGGCGAGCAGGTCGATGGCGACCACCTCGCGCGGGCCGGGTGCCACCCCGCGCAGATCGAAGAACCCCAGCGTGTCGGTGAAGGTGAACGCGGTCGGCAGGTCGGTCGTCACCAGCACCCCGGACTTGTCGGTGGTGTCCGGTCTCAGCGCCACGCCACGAAACACGGTGCCCGGACGCAGCCGCAGGTCGAGACCGCTCGACGGTGCCTGGACGGTGTCGGCCACCGCCAGACTGTCGTCCTCGACCACGCTCACCGTGTAGCCGGTGTTGCGCAGACCGGAGAACCCGAATCTCCCCGCCGTGTCCGACTCGACGGTGGTGATCTCGAGCTGTCCATCGAACGGCATCAGGGTCTGGGCATCGACCAGCGCGTGCGCATAGAGAGAGCCGTCCAGGTGATGCACGATGCCGGTGATGGTGACGTCCGGCGCCGGGGCGGTGCTCTTCTTGGAGCAGCCCGCGAGCGTGACGACGGCGGCGGATGTGGTGGCGACGACGATCCAGCGAAGACGCATCGGGTTCCCCCGGGGGAAGGGTCGTGAAGCCCTTTGATTGTCCACCCCCCGCCGGGTCGTCGCAAGCGCGCACCGATGCGTGGACACGCTTGACACCCCGTGGGGCGGGTGCTAAGAACGCACGGCTTTCGTCGCCGCGGTCCGTTGTCCGTCGCTGGGCCCATAGCTCAGCGGTCCAGAGCGGCCGGCTCATAACCGGTAAGACCCTGGTTCGAATCCAGGTGGGCCCACATCACCGGTGACGAGCCCGACCACGCGACGCTCGGCGGTCACGCGGGAGCACGGGCGCATAGCTCAGCTGGCAGAGCACCTGGATCACAACCAGGGGGTCAGAGGTTCAAGTCCTCTTGCGCCCACCATCCTCCGTCCGCGAGGGACCACCGGCCCGCCTGATGACGCCCGAGCTCGCCACACTGTGGACGCTCCACGAACTCGACGAGCGCCTCATCGCCGTCCGTGAAGGGCTGGCGCGGATTCCCGCCGAGCGCCGCGCGCTGGACGCGCGACGGGTGGCCGAGCGGGGGCGTCTCGAGCGGCACCAGAAGCAGCTCACCGAGCTGCGGCTGCGTCGCAGCCAGCGCGAGAAGGACGCCGCCGCGCTGCAGATCGAGGAGAGGCGCTTCGCCCAGCAACAGGGCCTGGTCAAGACGAACGCCGAGTTCCAGGCCCTCACCCACGAGATCGAGGGGGCCCGCGCGCGGCGCTCGGACGTCGAGACCGAGGTGCTGCTCCTGATGGACGAGGAGCAGGGTCTGGAGCGGGCGCGTCCGGGACTCGACCGCGAGCTGGCCGAGGTGGAATCCGAAGTCGCCGCGAAGCTCGCCACCCTCGACGACGAGGAGCGCGCCGCCCGCGCCGAGGAGACGGAACTCGAAGCCCGTCGCGCCGCGGAGCTGCCGGCGCTGCCGCCCGCGACACGCGCACGCTACGAGCGGGTGCGGGAGTCCAAGGGCGGACGAGCGGTGGTGGCGATCGCCAAGGGTGCCTGCGGCGGCTGCTTCCGCGGGCTGGCGCCCCAGGCCCTGCAGGAGTCGCGCAAGCGCGACCGGGTGCTCCATTGCGACGGGTGTGGTCGCATGATGATGCTGCCACCCGACGCCGAGTGATCTTGTGAGCGGGTCCGTCGTCCGGTAGTGTGCAGGGATGCCCGAGACGGCCGGGGGTGCGTGGATCCTGCGTTGTGACGGGGGCTCGCGCGGCAATCCGGGTCCGGGCGCGGCGGCGTACGTGCTGACCGGGCCGTCCGGCGCCGAGCTCGAGGCGCGGGGGTTGTATCTGGGCCACGTGACCAACAACGTGGCCGAATACCGGGCCCTGATCGCCGGTCTGGAGGCGGCCGCCCGGCACCACGTCGCCCGTCTCCGGGTGCGGATGGACTCCGAGCTGGTGGTGAGGCAGATGACCGGGGTCTACCGGGTGAAGAACGCCGGGCTCAAGACGCTGCACCATGAGGCGCGTGAAGCCGCAGCGCGCATCGCGCATCTCGATTGGGAGGCGGTCCCACGCGACGACAACGCGCGTGCCGACCGTCTGGTGAACGACACGTTGGACGACGCCATGGGTTCCGAGTCTCCCAGGTGATCGCGGCCCGCGTGCCGACGTCCCCGCTCACGCGGGGGCCGAGGCCGTGGTTCGAGGAAAGTCCGGACTCCACAGGGCAAGGTGCTGGGTAACCCCCAGGGGGCGCGAGCCCACGGAAAGTGCAACAGAGAGCAGACCGCCAACGGGCGCGTCTTCGGACGCGCTGCGGGCAAGGGTGAAACGGTGCGGTAAGAGCGCACCAGCGGTTCCGGTGACGGGACCGGCTCGGCAAACCCCACCTGGAGCAAGACCGCATAGAGGGGGAGAGGTGTGACCCGCCTCGCTCATACCCCAGGGTCGGTCGCATCGAGGTGTGCCGGAGACGGCCACCCCAGACGAATGATCACCACGGAGCTTCGCTCCGACAGAATCCGGCTTACGGGAGACTCGGTTGACGCGGCCGGTGACCCGGCGGGACACGTCCCGTCGGGCGCCGGCTCGTTCTCGTCGCGCGTGGAGGGGGGATCATGACGGTGCAGACGGCCGGTCCGGAGTGGGTGCTCCACCCCCGGTACGCGCCGGCGGTGGCGCTCCCGCTCGCCGAGCAGCTCGGCGCGCCGCCGGCGATCGGTCACGCGCTGGTGCATCGTGGGCTCGTGGACGGCGTGTCGGCGGCGCGCTTCCTGTCACCCTCGCTCGACGACCTGCACGAACCGTCCGGTCTGCTCGACGTCGACCGCGCGGTCGCCCGCATCCGCCACGCGCTCGCGAACCACGAGCGGGTGTTCGTCCAGGGCGACTACGACGTGGACGGCATCACCTCCACGTTCCTGATGGTCTCGGTGCTGCGCGAGCTGGGAGCGGAGGTCGTGCACCGCATTCCGCACCGCACACGCGATGGCTATGGTCTGTCGGTGGCGGCGGTGGAGGAGGCGCGGGAGCGCTCGTGCACGCTGATCGTGACCGTGGACTGCGGGATCACCGCGGTCGAGCCGGTGGCGGCGGCACGCGCCGCGGGGATCGACACCGTGATCACCGATCACCACGAACCCGGACCCCGCATGCCCGATGCGGTGGCGGTGGTGAATCCGCACCGGTCCGGCGATCGGTACGCGTTCAAGGCCCTGGCCGGGGTCGGAGTCACGTTCAAGGTGGCGCAGGCGTTGTGGCAGGGACGCGGCGGGATCGAACGGGTGCTGTCGTATCTCGACGTGGTGGCGCTCGGCACCATCGCCGACGTGGTGCCGCTGGTGGGCGAGAATCGCGTCCTGGCGCATGAAGGGCTGAAGCATCTGCAGACCGCCTGTCGCCCGGGTCTGGCGGCGTTGATCGAGAGCGCCGGGCTCACCGGGCGGCGCATCACCGACGGCCACGTGGCGTTCGTGCTGGCGCCACGCATCAACGCCGCCGGGCGGATGGGTCACGCCGACCAGGCGTTGCGTCTGTTGTTCGCACGCGATCGCGAGGAGGGGGCCAGCCTCGCCGAGAGTCTCGAGGAGGAGAACACCCGCCGTCGCACCTTCGACGAGGCGGCGGCACGCGAGGCGAGCGAGCGGGTGGTGCACGAGCTCCACTGGCCGGAGTGCGCCGCGATCGTGCTGTGGTCGGAGCACTGGCATCCCGGGGTGCTCGGGATCGTCGCCTCGCGTCTGGTGGAGCGCTTCCAGCGTCCCACCGTGCTGCTGTCGGTGGATGGTGACACCGTGCGCGGCTCGGGTCGCAGCGCCGGCGGACTCGATCTGATTCGGGTCCTCGAGGCATGTGACGACCTGCTGGCGTCGCACGGCGGTCATGCCTTCGCGGCCGGTCTCACCACCACCCGCGACCGGCTGCCGGAGCTGCGCGAGCGGATCGAGCGGCTGGTGCGGGAGCGCTTCGCCCACGCGGCCGCCGGCCCCCGGCTGGTGCTGGACGGCGACGTGCGTCTGGCGGAGTGCGATCTCGCTCTGGCCGACTGGGTGCAGCGACTGGCGCCGTTCGGTCTCGACAACGGCGAGCCGGTCTACCGCGCCCGGGACCTGTGGGTGGATTCGGCGACCCGGGTCGGCGAGGGACGGCATCTGCGGATCGCGGTGCGTGACGCCGGCGGGTCGGCCGAGGCGATTGGCTTCGGCATGGGGGAGCGGGTCGCCGAGCTGCAGCGCGGACGCCGCGTCGAGCTGGCCTTTGTCCCGACCCGCAACGAGTGGATGGGTCAGAGCCGCCTGCAGCTGCGTCTCAAGGGGATGCGGGTGGGGTGAGCGTCCCGATATCGCATCCGGATCTGCGCGCGGCGCTGCTCACCGAGCTCGAGGAACGCGCGCCGCGCGTCGACCGCGGCCGCGTGGCGGCGGCATTCGATTTCGCCGATGCCGCGCACGCCGGCCAGCGTCGCATGTCGGGCGAGCCGTTCATCACCCACACCGTCGAGGTGTGCCGGATCCTCGCACAGCTCCTCGAGTCCCGGCTCGACACCACGCTGGCGTGCTCGGCGCTGCTGCACGACGTGGTGGAGGACACTCCGGTCACCCCCGAGGACGTCGAGAAGCGCTTCGGTCGCGAAGTGTCCGGGCTGGTGGAGGGGGTCACCAAGCTCGCCGGTCTGCACTTCGACAGCCGGGAGTCGGCCCAGGCCGAGAACTTCCGCAAGATGCTGCTGTCGATGTCGCGGGACCTGCGGGTCATCTTCATCAAGCTCGCCGACCGGCTCCACAACATGCGCACCCTCCAGTTCCTGCGCCCGGACAAGGGCCGGCGCATCGCCGAGGAGACCCGCGACATCTACGCGCCGCTCGCCCACCGGCTCGGCATCGCGAGCATCAAGCGCGAGCTGGAGGACCTGGCGCTCAAGACCCTCGATCCCGAGGCCTACGCCGAGATCGCGCAGCGGGTCGCCACCCGCCGCGTCGAGCGCGAGGCGATCCTGGCCCGGGTGCGGGAGCGTCTGATCGAGGCCCTCAAGGCGGCCGGGATCAAGGCCGAGGTCACCGGCCGACCCAAGCACTTCTATTCGATCTACATGAAGCTGCGCGCCGGACGCGGGTTCGACGACATCTACGACCTGTTCGGATTGCGGATCATCACCCACACCCGCAACGACTGCTACCGCGCCCTGGGTGTGGCGCACGACGCGTTCCGTCCACTCGCCGAGCGCTTCAAGGACTACATCGCCACCCCGAAGAGCAACATGTACCAGTCCCTCCACACCACCGTGCTCACCGATTCGGACGAGATGGTGGAGGTACAGATCCGCACCCGCGACATGCACCACACCGCCGAGACCGGGATCGCCGCCCATTACGTCTACAAGCAGGGCGGCAAGGTGGACGCCGAGCTGGACGCCAAGCTCGGGGGCTTCGTGGCCGCCACCGCGGACTGGCAGGACAACGCCAACGACGACGAGTACATGGACTTCCTCCGCACCGCGCTCTACCAGGAGGAGGTGTTCGTGTACACGCCGCGTCGCGAGCTCAAGCGTCTGCCCAAGGGGGCGACCGCGCTCGACTTCGCGTTCATGATCCATACGGAGGTCGGCCAACGCACGGTCGGGACCCGGGTCAATGGCGAGCTGGTCCCGTTGCGTCACGAGCTCAAGAACGGCGACACCGTGGAGATCATCACCTCGCCACACGCCCGGCCACGCGAGGACTGGCTGCAGCTGCTGCGCACCGCCGGCGCGCGTGGCAAGGTGCGGCACTGGCTGAGGCAGCATCGGCACGCGGACAGCGTGACGCTGGGACGTGAGATGCTGGATCGCGAGCTGCGCCGTCTGCGTCTCGCGTCGGACGCCGGGCAGCTCGAGACCGTGGCCAAGGCGCTCGGCGTGCCCGACATCGACGAGATGTGCGCGCGTCTCGCGGAGGGACAGCTGTCGCTCACCCAGGTGGTGCGCCGGCTGGAGCCCCCGAAGGAGACCTTCGCCGAGCGCTTCAGCAAGGGGCCGCTCGAGGCGCTGGGGATCGGCAAGAAGCCGCCGGCCGCCGGCGGGATCCGCATCCAGGGTCTCGACAACATCATGGTGAACCTGGCGCGCTGCTGTCAGCCGGTCCCCGGGGATCGTGTCATCGGCGTGGTCACCCAGGGGCGTGGCGTCTCGGTGCACCGGGTCGACTGCCCGAACACCTTCGGCAAGCGGGTCGCGGAGGAGCGCAAGGTGGCGGTGGAGTGGGACGCCCGCGGCGGAGAGACCTTCCCGGTCCGGCTGGTGGTGTACGGCCAGGATCGCCACGCGCTGCTGGCGGACATCGCCAAGGCGATCTCCACCGCGCAGGTGAACGTGCGCACCGCGGGGATGGCCGCCGAGGACAAGACCGCCAAGGGCATGTTCGTGGTCGAGGTGCCGCATCTCGCCAAGCTCGAGGAGGTCATCCAGGCGATCCGGCGCGTCAAAGGCGTCGCGCGTGTCGAGCGCCGGCACCGGCGGCTGCGCTCCCCGGACGGCGGAGGTCCGACACCGTGAGGGCGCTGGTGCAGCGGGTGGAGGAGGCGCGGGTCTCGGTCGACGGCCGGGAGACCGGTGCGATCGGCGCCGGTCTCCTGGCGCTCGTGGGGGCCACCCACGACGACCGGGTCGAGGACGCCGACTGGCTCGCGCGCAAGATCGCCGGTCTTCGCGTGTTCGCCGACGCCGAGGGGCACATGAACCGGGACGTGCGTGAGACCGGTGGCGCGGTGCTGGTGGTGCCGCAATTCACGCTGTACGCCGACGCGCGTCGCGGCCGGCGGCCGGATTTCACCGCCGCGGCCCGGCCCGAGCAGGCCGAGCCCCTGGTGGAGCGGTTGTGCATGACCCTGGCGGCCGACGGGGTGCGGGTCGAGCGGGGCGTGTTCCGCGCCCACATGCGGGTGACGCTGGTGAACGACGGTCCGGTGACGCTGATGGTGGAGAGCCCGCCACGAACCGGGGAGGAATCGTGAGCCGCGGACACGTGATGCGCTTCTGGTGTGGTGGGACACCGCTGGTGCTGGCATCGGCGTCACCGCGTCGCGTGGCATTGCTGCGTCAGGCCGGAGCCGTGTTCACGGTCGTGGACCCGGGCCCCGATCGTGTCTGGCCGGGGAGCGCCGAGCCGCGTCACGGGGTGCGCGCGCTGGCGCTGGACAAGGCCCGCCGGGTGGCGGCGCGACGCCCCGATGCGACCGTGATCGGCGCGGACACCGTGGTGGTGCTGCGCGGGGAGCGGCTCGGCAAGCCCGCCGGCGCCGATGAGGCTATGGCCATGCTCCGCCGCCTGCACGGCCGGCGTCACGAGGTGTGGACCGGTATCGCGGTGATCCATGCCGGTGAGACCCGCACCGCCTCCGAGGGGGTCACCGTCCACGTGGCGCGGATGAGCGAGGAAGACCTGGCCGGGTACGTCGCCACCGGTGAGTCGCTGGACAAGGCGGGCGCCTACGGCATCCAGGGCCGCTTCGGCGTCTTCGTGCGCCGGATCGAGGGTGACTACACGGCCGTGGTGGGTCTGCCGCTGGCGCGGCTCCGGACGTTGCTCTCCGAGTTCGTCTGATCGGTCGCGGGCCGTCCGTCACCGGCCGCGGCCCCGGACCGCCAGCCGCGTAGCGCGCGTCTTGACAGTCTTTTCCGGCGCGTGCTAGCTTCCGTGGCTTCTTACGCCTCGACCACAAAGGAGCGGAGTCGTCCCGCCACCCGGCCAAGGGATCCGGACGTCCGCCATGGACGGGTACGACCATTCGGAGGATGAGGATGAAGACGTTTTCGGCTCGCGAGGTGGACGTCCAGCGCCAGTGGCTGGTGGTCGACGCCTCCGGCAAGACCCTCGGCCGCCTCGCCAGCCAGGTCGCGACGGCGCTCAGGGGCAAGCACAAGCCCATCTACACACCGCATCTCGACACCGGGGACCACGTGGTGGTGATCAACGCCTCCCGTGTCGCGATGACCGGCGCCAAGCCGCAGGACAAGAAGTATTTCCGTCACACCATGTATCCCGGCGGTGCCTACTGGGTGACGGTCCGTGATCTCATGGACAAGCATCCGGACCGGGTGATCTCACAGGCCGTCCGCGGCATGCTCCCGAAGACCAAACTGGGGCGTGCGATGATCAAGAAGCTGAAGGTCTACGCCGGTCCCGACCATCCGCACACCGCCCAGAAGCCGGTGATGTGGGACCCGAAGTACTGAGCCCGGGGGAAGCATGTCGATCCAGACGCTGACGCGTCCGAACACCGGACGTCGCAAGGAAAGCATCGCCCGCGTGCGGCTGGTGGCCGGCACCGGCCGTCACCTGGTGAACGACCGCGCGCCGCTCGACTATCTCAAGCGCGAGTCGCTGGTCGGTCACGCCCTCCACGCGCTGGTGGTGACCAACACCGCCGGCAAGTTCGACGTGGTCGCGCGGGTCCATGGCGGGGGCTTGAGCGGCCAGGCGGGGGCGATCCGCATGGCGGTCGCTCGCGCGCTGTTGCGCGAGGACGAGACCCTCCGCGGTCAGCTCGGACGCGAGGGGCTGCTCACCCGCGACCCGCGCATGAAGGAACGCAAGAAGTACGGACAGCCGGGGGCGCGCAAGCGCTTCCAGTTCAGCAAGCGCTAGCCGTCGCGCAAGCGGCGCGCGGGCGATCGTCATCACCATCACACACGTCCGGTCGAGGCGCCGGGGTCCGCGGTCACGAGCCGCGGTGGGCGCCCGAAGCACGTATCGGGCGGAGGCTTGAACCCCGCAGGAGGCAGTGTGCCGTCGATCACCATGAAGGACCTGCTCGAAGCCGGAGTCCACTTCGGGCACCAGACGCGACGCTGGAACCCGCAGATGAAGCGCTTCATCTTCATGGAGCGCAACGGGATCTACATCATCGACCTCCAGAAGACGCTGAAGTCGATCGAGGAGGCGAGGGCGGCGATCCAGCGCGCGGTGCGTGGCGGCGGTCACGTGTTGTTCGTGGCCACCAAGAAGCAGGCCAAGCAGATCCTCGCCGAGGACGCGGCGCGCTGCGGCCAGTTCTCGGTGACCGAGCGCTGGCTGGGCGGCATGCTCACCAACTTCAAGACCATCCGCGGCAGCATCAAGCGGTTGAAGGAGCTCGACAAGATGGCGGCCGACGGGACCTTCGAGAAGCTGTCGAAGAAGGAGGTCGCCCGTCTGCAGCGTGAGCGCGACAAGCTGGAGTTCGCGTTCTCCGGTATCAAGGAGATGCCCGGTCTCCCGTCGCTGGTGTTCGTCATCGACACCAAGAAGGAGAAGATCGCGGTGCAGGAGGCGAATCGTCTCGGCATCCCGATCGTGGGCATCGTCGACACCAACTGCGACCCCAACGTCATCGACTACCCGGTGCCCGGCAACGACGACGCGATCCGTGCCATCAAACTGTTCACGTCGCTGGTCGCCGACACCGTCACCGAGGCACGCGCCACCGCGCTCGAGGGGGTCGACCAGCAGACGGTGTCGTTCGGCGGCGAGGGCGCGCCGGGCGAGGAGGCGGCACCCAGCGTCGCGCGCTGACGTCGCCCGCCATCCGAGGAGTGTCACGACGACGCCCGCCCGTGCCGAGACCGCGGGCGGGCGTTTCACCGAAGAGGAATCCACATGACGATCACGGCGGACCAGGTGAAGCAGCTCCGGGACATGACCGGGGCGGGGATGATGGAGTGCAAGAAGGCGCTGGCCGAATCGGGCGGCGACGTCGACAAGGCCGTCGACGCGCTGCGCAAGGCCGGTATCGCCAAGGCCGAGAAACGCTCGGATCGCGCCGCCTCCGAGGGGATGGTGGACGCCTACATTCACCCGGGCAACCGGGTCGGGGTGCTCATCGAGGTCAACTGCGAGACCGACTTCGTGGCCCGGACCGCGGAGTTCGGTCAGCTGGTGCGCGATCTCGCCATGCAGGTGGCGGCGGCCGGGGCGGACTACGTCCGTCGCGAGGAGGTGCCGTCAGCGCGCATCGAGCACGAGAAGGAGATCTTCGCCGCCCAGCTCGCCCAGCAGGGCAAGCCGGCGGCCATCATCGAGAAGATCGTGACCGGCAAGCTGGACAAGTTCTTCTCGGAGGTGTGTCTGCTCGAGCAGCCCTACATCAAGGACGACAAGAAGACCGTGCAGGAGCTGGTCCAGGCGGCCTCGGCGAAGACCGGCGAGAACATCGTGGTGCGGCGCTTCTCGCGTTTCCGGCTCGGGCAGGACTAGCCGCGTGGCGGCGCGCTGGCAGCGGGTGCTGCTGAAGCTGAGCGGCGAGATCCTGGCCGGCGAGGACGGTGGCCACGGCATCCAGGAATCCGTCATCGCATCGCTCGCGGACGAGATCCGCGACGTGCACGCGCTCGGAGTCCAGGTGGCGATCGTGCTCGGCGGGGGCAACATCTTCCGTGGTCTCGCGGCCAGCGCGCGGGGCATGGACCGGGTCGGCGCCGACTACATGGGGATGCTCGCCACCGTGATCAACAGTCTCGCGCTCCAGCACTTCCTGGAGAAGCGTGGCTGCTACACGCGGGTCATGTCGGCCATCGAGATGGCGCGGGTGTGCGAGCCGTTCATCCGCCGGCGCGCGGTGCGTCATCTGGAGAAGAACCGCATCGTGATCCTGGCCGCGGGCACCGGGAACCCCTACTTCACCACCGACACCGCGGCGGCGTTGCGGGCGATCGAGACCGGCTCCGATGTGATCCTCAAGGGGACCAAGGTGGACGGGGTGTACAGCAGCGATCCCCTCCAGGACCCCACGGCCGAGTTCTTCCCTCACATCGGTTACATGGATATCCTGAGCCGCGGTCTCAAGGTGATGGATTCGACCGCGATCTCGCTGTGCATGGACAATCGCATTCCGCTGGTGGTGTTCGACATCCGGAGGAAGGGCAACCTGCTTCGGGTCGCGCAGGGCGAGCCCGTGGGAACCTGGGTGGGAGATCAACCGCGATGACGCAGAAGATCCTGGCGGACGCAGAGGACCGCATGAAGAAGTCGGTCGAATTCGTGCGTCAAGAGCTGTCGGGTGTCCGTACGGGCAAGGCCACTCCGGCCCTGCTCGACACGGTCCGTGTCGAGGCGTACGGCTCGCTGGTGTCGATCAAGGAGGTCGGGCAGGTGACGGCGCCCGAACCGCGGATGCTCACCGTGCAACCGTGGGACAAGTCGCTGGTCAAGGTGATCAGCCGGGCGATCCAGGCGTCGGATCTGGGTCTCAACCCCACCGACGACGGCATCCTCATCCGCATCCCGCTGCCCGTCCTGACCGAGGACCGGCGCAAGGACCTGGCGAAGCTGGTCGCGAAGTTCGCGGAGGAGGGCCGGGTGCACGTGCGACAGGTCCGGCACGACATCAACAAGGACCTGCAGCACCAGCGCAAGGACGGCTCGTTGTCGGAGGACGACGAGAAGCGTCTGCACGGCGAGGTGCAGAAGCTCACCGATCGCTACATCGCGCAGATCGACGACCTCATGAAGAAGAAGCAGGCCGAGGTCATGGAAGTCTGACCCGCGTGGCGCCGGTGGTCGACCCGGCGCGCGCCCCGCCCGAGGTCCCCGTGTCCAGCCGCACTCCGACGCCGGCCGAGCTGATCGCGCGTGGCAACGTGCCGCGTCACGTCGCCATCATCATGGACGGCAACGGGCGATGGGCGAAGGCGCGTGGTGTGCCGCGTCTGATGGGGCACCGCGCCGGTCGTGAATCGGTGCGCGACGTGGTGCGAGGTTGTGTCGAGCTCGGGGTCGAGGTGCTGACGCTGTACACCTTCTCGACCGAGAACTGGAACCGGCCGCCGGGAGAGGTGCGGGCGCTGATGGCGATCCTGCGTCAGACCCTGCGTCAGGAGCGGCGCGAGCTGCGCGATCGCAACGTGCGTCTCCAGGTGATCGGCCGGCGCGACGACCTGCCCCGCGAGGTGATCCGGGCGATCGAGGAGACCCAGGACTACCTTTCCACCTCCACCGGTCTGTTGCTCACCCTCGCCCTGTCGTACAGCGGTCGCACCGAGATCGTCGACGCGATGCGCCGGATGCTGGCCGATCAGCGCCGGGACGGGTTCGATCCGGGCTCGGTCGACGAAGCCCTGGTGTCGTCCTATCTGTACACGGCCGGGCTGCCCGATCCCGATCTTCTCATCCGCACCAGCGGCGAGATGCGGGTGTCGAACTTCCTGCTCTGGCAGCTCGCCTACACCGAGTTCTGGATGACCGACACGCTGTGGCCGGATTTCCGCAGACGGCACCTGTTCCAGGCGGTCGCGGACTTCCAGGCCCGCGAGCGCCGGTTCGGACGGACGGATTGAGGTGAGCGGCGTCGTGGCTCCCGCCGGCGGCGCGCCCGACGGGCCGGCTCCGGTGTCCGACACCGGACCCAAGCGCTCGTCGTGGTCCCTGGCGCTCAGGGTGGCGAGCGGGGTGGTGTTCGTGCCCCTGCTGGTGCTGCTCGCGTTGGTGGGCGGCCTGCCGTTCTGGACGTTCGTGGCCATGGAAGTGACCGCCGGCCTGGTCGAGTTCTACCGCATGATGCGGAGCCGCGGTCTGCGACCCTACCGGCGGCTCGGCATCGCCTCGGCGGTGGCGTTGTTGTGGGTGTGCTACCGGCCCCAGACCCCACACGTCGCCCTGCTGCTGACCGGCACCCTGCTCCTGGTGCTGGGTCTCGAGCTCAGACGGCCGGAGGCGACGCGACGCGTCGAGGACATCGCGGTGACCTGCTTCGGTGTCTTGTACGTCGGCTGGCTCAGCGCCCACCTGGTGCTGCTGCGCGAGCTGCCGTGGCGGGCGGGGACCACGTACGCCGACGGCTCGCGTTACGTGCTGCTGGCGTTCTGGCTCACCTGGTGCTGCGACACCGGTGCCTACACGATCGGTCGGGTGATGGGTCGCAACCGGCCGTGGGCTCGGATCTCGCCACGCAAGTCGGTCGAGGGCTCGATCGGCGGCTTCGCGGCGGCGATCCTCGCGGGTCTGGTCGCACGCACCTGGTTCGCGCCCTTCCTCGCGGTGCGCGACGCGCTGGTGCTGGGAGCCATGGTCGGGTTGTTCGCGCAAGTGGGCGACCTGGTCGAATCGCTGCTCAAACGCGACGCCGGTCACGGCGACTCGTCGGAGCTGATCCCGGGTCACGGTGGCATCCTGGACCGCTTCGACAGTCTCCTGTTCGGGGCCCCCGCGGTCTACTACTACCTGCTGCTGGTCGTGTTCCGGGTGCCGTGATCCGTCTCGCGGTGCTCGGGGCGACCGGCTCGATCGGCCGCCAGACGCTCGAGGTCGCGGCCCGCGAGCGGGAGCGTCTCCAGGTGGTGGCGCTCGCCGCGGGCCGGGATCGGGACGGACTCGCCGCGGCAGCCCGGACCTGGCGTCCGCGCGCCCTGGCGCTCGAGCACGCCGCCGATCCGGCGGCGGCGCGCGGGGCACTCCTCGACGCGTGTCCGGGTGCCGAGGTGTGGATCGGGCCGGACAGCGCCGCACGTCTGGTCGAAGCCACCGCGTGCGACACGGTGGTGAACGGCATCGTCGGCGCCGCCGGTCTGGCGGCATCGCTCGCGTGTCTCGCACGCGGCGCGCGTCTGGCGCTGGCCAACAAGGAGACGCTGGTGGTGGGTGGGCCGCTGGTGCGCGCGGCCCTCGCGCGTGGCGGGACCCTGGTCCCGGTCGACAGCGAGCACAGCGCGGCGCTGCTGTGTCTCGGCGGGCGGCCGAGTGACGAGGTCGCGTGTCTCACCCTGACCGCCTCGGGTGGACCGCTGCGCGGTCATCCCGACTGGCGGCGGGCCACGCGCTCCGAGGTGCTGGCGCATCCGGTGTGGGCCATGGGGCCACGCATCACCACCGATTCGGCGCTGCTCGTCAACAAGGCGCTCGAGCTCATCGAGGCATGCGCCCTGTTCGGGCTCGGTTGGGACCAGGTGGACGCGGTGATCCATCCCCAGGCGCGGGTCCACGCCATGGCGTCGTTCACCGACGGGGCGATGGTGGTGCAGGCGGCGCCGGCCGACATGCGGTTGCCGATCCAGCTCGCGCTCAGCTGGCCGGAGCACTGGGGCGCGGCCACCACGCCGCTCGCCCCCGCGGCCCTGGCCGGTCTCACCTTCGAGCCCATCCCATCCGGTGTCCATCCGGCCTACGATCTGGGCATCGCCGCCGGTCGCGCCGGAGGGACGGCACCATGTGTCTTCAATGCCGCCGACGAGATCGCGGTGGCGCGCTTCCTCGACGGCGTGATACCGCTCGGCGCGGTGCCGGAGATGATCGCGGCGGTGCTGGAGCGTCACGATCCGCGCCCGGTCGAGTCGTTCGAGCAGCTCCGGGTGGTGGACGCGTGGGCGCGTGCCGAGACCGAGCGACGGGTGGCGGCGCGATGAGCGCGCCGGTGCTGGCGGTGCGTCTGCGCGCGCTCGGTGACGTGGTGCTCGCCACCCCGGCGCTGCGCGCGTTGCGACGCGGACATCCCGACGCACCCCTCGACGTGGTCACCGACCCGCGCTACGCACCGCTCCTCGCCGGTCTGCCCTACGTGCGCCGGGTGCACGCACTCGGTCGTGGCGACGCCGACGCGTGGCTCCTCGCGCGCCGGTTGCGTCGCGAGCGCTACGCCTGGGCGGTGGACCTGTTCGGCAATCCACGCAGCGCGCTGCTGGTGGCGCTGGCCGGCGCCACCCGCACCGCCGGATACGACCTGCGTGGACGCCGGCACGCGTACGCGGTCCGTGTCCCGGTCGAGCCGGCGCGGGCGGACGGACGGCGCGAGTACGCCGCCGCGGTGCACGTGCGTTTGGCGGAGGCCGCCGGTGGCGTGCCGGACGGTCTGCACACCGACGTGGCGCTCGACGACGCGGCGCGGGCCGCGGGGCTCACGCTGCTCGAGCGTGCCGGGGTGCGCGAGCCTCGACGCGCGGTGGCGGTGGTCGCCGCGGGCACTTGGCCCACCAAGACCTGGCCGGTGTCGGAATCCGCACGGCTCGCGCGTCGTCTGATCGGCGCCGGTTGGGAGGCGCTGCTGGTCTCGGCGCCGGGTGAGGAGGCGGTGCGCGATACCCTGCGCGCGCTCGTGCCGCGGATCGCGGTGCTGCCGGACTGCGACGTGCGTGGCATGGCCGCCAGTCTGGCGCCGCTCGCCGGGCTGGTCGGCACCGACAGTGGACCACGACACGTCGCGGCCGCGCTCGGTCTGCCCACGTTCGCCTGGTTCGGACCCACCCACCCCGACACCTGGCAGCCGCCGGGTGAACGTCACGGGTTCTGGCAGGCGCCGCTGCCGTGCGCGGGTTGCGATCGCACCCGCTGCCCGCACTGGAACTGTCTGCCGGGTCTGGACGGGGAGCGCGCCGCCGATCTGGTGCTCGCGCACCTGGCGCGTCATGCCGACGGCCGCGGGTGAGGCCGATGCGGACGAGGCTCGGGAGCGGGGGGCGACGTGCCGATAATCCATGGACCACGACCGGCCACCGGTGCCACCGGCTTGACGCTCCCCAGGTCGCGGGTTAGCCTCCGCAAGCCCCTTAGCCCATAAGGAGTTGCCGTGGTCTGGTCGTACATCGTGCCTGGAGTCGTACTGCTCGGTCTCGTCATATTCGTGCACGAGCTGGGCCACTTCCTCGCCGCCAAGTGGCGCGGGGTGCGGGTACTCCGTTTCTCGTTGGGATTCGGGCCGGCGATGGTCAAGATCCAGCGCCGGGAGACCGAGTACCGGATCGCGTGGATCCCGCTCGGTGGCTACGTCCAGATGGCGGGGGACAGCCCCGACGAAGACGGGCACATGCCCGAACGCGAGGACGAGTTCCTCTCGCACCCGCCGCTGGGACGCATCGTCATCGCCGCGGCGGGTCCGTTCATGAACCTGGTCACGGCGTTCGTGGTGCTGGTGGTGGTCGCGTGGAGCGGGGTGAGCTTCCCGGACTACCCGAACCGGCTCGGGGTCACGCCCGACACCAGCGTGGCCTACCGGGCGGGTCTGCGCGAGGGCGACCGCATCACCGCGGTGGCGGGTCAGCCGGTCACGAGCTGGGTGCCGATCTTCGTGATCAACGACGACCTGCGTCACGACCGGCCCCTCACGCTCGAGATCCGGCGCGGCGACTCGAGCTTCGCAGTGACGGTGGGGCCCGAAGGACGCGA
The DNA here is from genome assembly GCA_044451485.1 of Candidatus Eiseniibacteriota bacterium. GTDB lineage: Bacteria > Eisenbacteria > RBG-16-71-46 > RBG-16-71-46 > RBG-16-71-46 > JBIOKD01. The sequence continues at coordinate 49,555 of JBIOKD010000001.1, forward strand.
GCCGCTGCTCTCGAGTCTGCGACGTCCGTCGGATCCGCCGATCGTGGGCAACGTGGTGACCGGTATGCCCGCGTACAAGGCCGGCATGAAGGAGGGCGACCGGATCGTGGCGGTCGACGGTGTCCCGGTCTCCAACTGGGACCAGCTGATCCCCGACTTCCACGGCCGGGTCGACCGGCCCGTTCCGGTGACGGTGGTGCGCGACGGCCAGCGCTTCACCCTGACCGTGACTCCCATCGATCCGAGCGGCGCGCGTGACGGCAAGGAGGGCCGGATCGGCATCGAGCCGCCGGTGCACGGTCTGTACGTGGAGCGTCACCCGCTGCTGGAGTCGATCGACATCGGCTGGCGCGCCACCGGCGAGGCCATTCTGAGCGTGTACGGTGGCATGTGGCTCACGGTGAGCCGGCCGCTCTACTACCGCGAGTATCTGGGTGGACCCATCTTCATCGCCCAGGCGGCGAGCGAGCAGGCGCGCCGTGGCATGGATTCGTACCTCCGCTTCCTCGCCATGATCAACATCGCGATCATGGCCTTCAATCTGCTCCCCATCCCGGTGCTCGACGGCGGGCACATCGTGTGGGCGCTGGTCCAGATCGTGGCGCGCCGGTCGCTGTCCGCGGCCGGCTACATCCGTTACCAGAAGGTCGGTCTGGTGGTGGTGGGAACCCTGCTGCTGCTCATCCTCGCCAACGATCCGCTGCGTCTGGTGCAGCGGCAACGCGCGCTCGACAAGGCTCCCCAGGGGGGGCATGTTGCTCCGGGTCCGCCCTGAGGGCGCACCCCTCACGCGTGGCATCGTGCTGCTCCTCGGGCTCGCCGTCGCGGCGTCCGCCGCCCGTGCCCAGGAGGAGTTGTTGCAGGAGCTCCGATCGGTGCACCACGTCGGCATCGTCGGCAATCGGCACGTCGGCGACCGTGAGCTCCGGGACGTGCTCAAGACCCACTCGCGTGGCCGGTGGCCGTGGTCCGAGCGACCCCCGCTGCGGATCGACTTCCTGCGCGCCGACACCACGTCGCTGTGCTCCTACTACCGGCACCTCGGGTATCTCGACGCGCACGCCGAGTGGCGCTTCCTCCCGCGTCGCGATCCCAACGAGGTGGATGTCGAGTTCCAGGTCGACGAGGGGGGGCGCACCGACATCGGCACCGTGACCCTGGTGATGTCGCGCAGCGATCTCGACCACGAGATCCGCAAGCATCTCTACGCGCGTCCCCGGCGGCCCTTCGATCCGGCCTTCCTGCAGCTCGACACGCTGGTCATCTCGTCGATCTACCAGGACCACGGTTATCGTCCGCATGTGTTCGCGTCGTCGCGTCTGGACAGCGCCCGGCGGATCGCGAGTATCCGCTACGACGTGCTCGAGGGCCCGATCTACCAGGTGGGGGACGTCTACGTCTCCGGTTACAACCGGGTGCCCGAGCGACTCATCACCCGCGAGCTGCTCATCCACCGTGGTGACACCTACAGCCGCGACAAGATGAAGCGCTCGCAGGAGCGGCTGTACGACACCGGTCTCTTCGACCAGGTCCAGATCACCACTCTGCCCGACTCCACCCAGACGCTGGTCGAGTACGACCTGCGGGTGCGCGAGCGCAAGTCGCGCTGGATCGAGGCCGCGGTGGGGAGTGGCACCGACGAGCGCTTCCGGCTGACCGCGAGCTGGGGCCACCGGAACCTGTTCCAGCGTGGCATGCAGTCGGCGGTCACCGGTCTGGTCTCGCTCTACGGGACCGGCGAGCTGCAACGCGCGCGTCTGGACTACTCGCTGGTGGAGCCGTGGCTGTTCCGCACCCGCACCCGTGGCCAGATCGCCCCGTTCGCGGAGCTCAAGCACGACCGCTCCGATCCACGCTGGGTGAACAATCAGCGCTTCGTCGGGTTCAACGTGGTGGTGCACCGCGACCTGAACCGGTGGACCCAGACGGCGCTCACCTTCCAGAACGTGTGGGCGCAACAGGAGCTCGAGTTCCTGCAGACCCTCGATCCGGTCACGCTGGACTCGGTGACCGCCAACACCCTGCCACACTATCGCACCCATCTGCTCCAGCTGTCGTTCGGACGCGACACCCGTGACAGTCCGATCGTCACCACCCGCGGCTCCGCGATGTACGTGCTGGGCGAGCTCGCCGGCGGGCCGCTCGGCGGCAACACCAACTACACCAAAGCCGAGTTGGTCCCGGCGTGGTACACGCCGACCCGGAGATTCATCGTCGCCACCCGGGTGCGGGCCGGCGTCATGGCGCCGTTCAAGGAGACCACCGCGATCAGCCCCGGCGAGGATCCGCGGGTGGCCGCGATTCCGCTCGAGAACCGCTTCCGGGTCGGTGGCGTGAACTCGGTGCGTGGCTACGCCGAGAACACCATCCCGCCGACCGGTGGTCTGTCGGTGCTGCTCGGAACGGTCGAGCTGCGCGCGCCGCTGGCCCAGATCAGCAAGCTCGGCTCGATCGGAGTGGAGCTGTTCGTGGACGCCGGCAACGTCTGGACCCGACCCGGCGCGATGCGGATCGGAAACCTCGCCCCGACGGTGAGCCGAACCCCGCTGGGGGGGGACGACGTCCGATGGGTGTTCGGGGTCGGTCCCCGGCTGGAGACCCCGATCGGGCCGCTGCGCTTCGACTGGTCCTGGAATTTCCGTCCGGTGACCGATGTCCGTGGCTACCTGGTACCGGTCTTGCAATTCGCCATCGGACCCTCATTCTGATTCACGATCCCATGACCGAGCCCCGCGAACCCGATCCCGACCGCCCCGACGACGCGGAGCCAGGCCTCGTGCGCCGTCTCGGCGAGCGGGTCGAGGGCGCGGTGGAGCGCGCCGAGGAGCGGGTGACGCGCGCCGAGCACGCGCTCGAGGAGGCGGTCGACGAGGCGATCGGGGGCGTGGTCGAGCACGTCCCCGAGGCGGCGCGCAAGCCGCTTCGCTGGACGGTCCGGAAGATCGTGTTGCTGGTGGTGATCGGCGCGTTCGTGCTGGCCGTGCTGGGGACCGCGGGCACCGCGTACTACCTGTGGAATCACACGAGCTACGCGGCGCACGAGCTGACCGGCCGGATCAACGCGGTGCTGAGGGAGCGAAGCGACGTCGAGCTGACGCTCGACGGGTTGCGTGGCAACCCGCTCGGGACGGTCACCGTGGTCCATCCCCAGGTGCGCTTCCGCGACCGCGTCGGACCATCCTTCCTCGAGGCGGATGCGATGCGGCTGCGCTGGTCCACCTGGGACCTTTTGTGGTCGCGTCGTGGGGCGCTGGTGATCGAGATGGATCATCCGGTGCTCCGTCTCGAGAACGGACCCGACGGCCGGCTCCGGGTGCCGTCGTGGGAGGCCGGTCCGCCGACTCACGGTGTGGGGCGTGCCTGGAGCTTCGAGCTCCGCCTGCGTGACGGCGAGCTCCAGACCCCCGACACCGCGCTCGCGACACGCGGGCTCGACGTGGATCTGCGCTACGTCACCGATCCGGCGCGTCTCGATCTGCGCTCGTTGTCGTGGCGTCAGGGCCCCTGGGGCAGCCGGCTCGACCGGCTGAGCGGTGATGTGGCCGTGGGGGACAGCGTGGTGGTTCGGGTCACGCGTCTCGAGAGCCCCGACCTCGCCCTCACCGCGCGCGCGACATGGCCGCGCGCGGGCGGGCCCCGGCAGGTGCACGCCGACGTGCAACGGGTGCGCTGGGCCTGGCTGGCGCGGGTGTTCGTCAACGACGTCCTGGACGTGCCGGGTTCGGCCCGCTTCTCGGCCGACTTGACCGGCGAGCGGAGCTGGAGCGGCCGCGCACACGCCGTGCTCGACTGGGACGCCACTCCGATCACGACCGACGGACGCTTCACCTTCGACCACGGTCGTCTGGTGGTGTCACCGCTCAGTGGCGATTCGCCGATCGGGCGGCTCGACGACGGCCGGGTGACGTGGAGCAGTGCCGGCTGGTCGGTGGAGGGTCGTGGCACCGGCGCCAATCCGGCCGAGTGGGGGGTGCTCGGGGTCGAGGGCTGGCCGGCCGGCAAGCTCGATGGCCACTTCCGCTACCTGGCGGAGACCGGCCGGGTGCGACGCGGACACTTGAGCGCCGATCTCGCCACGTGCGAGTGGACCGGGTGGCACGCCGACAGCGGACACGTCGAGGTGGAGTTCCCGGCCAACGGTCCGGTGTCCTTCGGCGTGCGCGCCAGCCGCCGGCACGGGACTTTGACGCTGGATGGGCAGACCGCGGACGACGGCTGGTCGGGCGACTACACCGTGCACGAGTTCCCGCTCGACGAATGGCCCGACGGCCGCGCCTCCGGGATCCGCGGTTGGCTCGCCGACGGCAGCGGCTCGGTGCACGGCGTCGGAGGTGGTCTCGACGTGCGGGGGACACTCGAGGGCCACGCCACCGACTGGTTCGGCGCCACGATGAACCGCTGGCGGCTGTCCCGAGTCGAGGGGCGTCTGCTCCCCACGCCCGATCTGACCGCCGACGCCCGGCTCGAGAACCTCATGTTCCTGGGTCTCCACTGGGACAGCGCGACCACCACGATCCACCTCGGTGACCGGCGTCTCCACTTCGACGGACTGCGGGTGGTGGCGGGGGACACGCTGGTGAGCATGGACGGCGATACCGACTGGGACGAGAGCGGATGGCGTCTGGATGCCGGTCGCGCGCGCATGACCAGCCGTCACTTCGACTGGACCGCCGAGCCACCGCTCCGTCTCGCCGGTGATCGCGACGGGGTCCAGTTCACGCACGTCACCGCCGACGACGGCAACGCCTCGTTCACCGCCGAGGGGCGCTGGGGCTCGCCACCACACGGGCGCTACGCGTGGCGCGGACACGCGCATCAGCTCGATCTGGCGCGACTGGGGCTGCCCGACGACTGGGGGCTCGGCGGCATCGCCGACGCCGAGATCACCGTGGACGGGGTGTCGGGCGATCCGCACTGGACCTTCACCGGGAGCGCGCGCCACGCGGCATTCGGCGGACACGCCGCCGATTCGGTGGCGCTGTCGCTGGGCGGCGCACCGCATCTGCTCGAGGTGCGGCAGGCGACGCTGGTGGTCGGCTCGGGCGCGGCACGGGGCTCCGGACGGGTGAGCGGCACCGCGCGGGCATGGCCCGATTCACTCACCTTCACCGGGATCACGCGCTGGCTGGCCGACGCCGCGTCGTGGGAGGGACGCGCGGTGGTGTCGCGGATCGCGATCGATCGCTGCGGTGCGGTGTGGCCCGCCGCGTTGGACTGGTCGGGGACGCTCAACGGGCGGGCGACCTTCGGTGGCCGGCCGTCGGCGCCGGAATTCCACGCCGAGGCGGACGCCGCGCCACTCGTGTGGCGTGGTTTCTCGCTCGGGAGCGCCACCCTCGAGGCGGACTACCAGCAGGGGACGCTGTCGCTCAAGACGCTCAAGATGTCGCGCGAGGGATTGCGCTTCGACGCCAAGGGGACGCTGCCGCTCGATCTCGCCCTCGGGACGACGCCACAGGTTCCCGAGCGGCCGATGGCCTTCCAAGTGAGTCTGCCGGACGGCGATCTCGGCATCGCGCCGCAATTGGTGCCACAGATCGGCTATGCCGCCGGGCGTTTCGTGGTCGAGGCGCAAGTGGCCGGGACCGCGAAACACCCCGAGCTGAGCGGCCGGGTCGCGGTGCGCGACGGCCGGGTGCGGCTCGCCGGCCGCGAGGAGGTGCTCGAGCAGGTGCGGGCCGACGCCCACCTGTCGGCCGACGCGATCACCATCGACAGTCTGTCGGCGGTCCAGCCCACCCATGTCCGGGGGCAGCGCGGCACCATCACCGGGAGCGGCTGGGCCAAGCTCGGCGCGTCGGGACCGGGGGACTACCGGTTCGATCTCGCGATGCGGGACTTCACCGCCATCGAGCCGGGCTGGTACGTCGCCGAGTTCGATGGCGACGTGGTGGTGAGCAACGGCCCCAAGGTGCACGGCACCGTGGTGCCGAGGGTCACCTCCGACGACGTGCGGGTGAGACGCGCGGTGGTGCTCTACGACTTCACGCGGCAGACCGAGACCCAGGCGGTCGCGGCCAGCACCCAGCCGTTGTTCTGGGTGTACCGCCTGCATCTGACCGCGAACGACAACGTGCAGTGGAAGCCGGCCGACGCGGACATCGAGTTCAGCGCCGACCTGGTGGCCGAGCAGACCCCGGATTCGCTGCTGCTCTACGGCGACCTGACCGCGCTGCGTGGCACGTACTACTTCCTGGCCAACAAGTTCACGGTCGACCGCGCGAACCTGAGCTTCGACAACGTCGGTGGCGTCGATCCGACCCTCGACATCCAGGCCACCACCCAGATCTCGACCACCGCGAACGACCCGCCGCTGCCCGGCGAGCAGTCCGTGAAATACGACATCGTGGTCGGCATCACCGGGCGCTCGCGGGAGCCGGCGATCACCTTCAACAGCAACCCGACCGGGCTCGACGAGGCGCGCATCCTGCGCGAGCTCACCCTGGGTGGCCCGACCCGTGGCTTCGGCAGCGTGGTCGGGGATCCGCTCGACAGCTACCTCACCCGTCAGATCAACCGCCAGCTCTCGAGCGAGCTCTCGCACGCCTTCAACGGCTGGGTGAACGAATGGGAACTATCCCGTGAGTCGGGAGGTCTGTTCACCGGCAGCGGCGACGTGGTGGTGGGGGTCGGCAGTCAGATCAACCGCAACCTGGCGGTGCGCTATCGCCAGCGCGTGCCCGGCACCACCCGGCTCGAGACCCTGCCCAACACCGCCGGCCAGGACCTGTTCGAGCGGGACATGGAGGCCGAATATCGCCTCAATCGGTTCTTCTCGGTGACCAGTGAGGTGGCACAGCGCCGCTCGCTCAACGGCGCCGGCGCCAGTGTCACCGCGGCACCGACTTTCAACGTCAACCTTCGCGCCCGGTGGGAGTATTGACCGGGTCTTGACGAACGGACCGGCCCGCCGGATCCATTTCGTTCGAAACCGTTGGGGGGAGTTGTGGTATCAAAGGGGAGCGTACCGGGTGACCCAGGGAGAGCAATGACGGCGGATCGAGATCGCGGCGACCAGTTGGGAAGACGTGGGCGTGCCGCTGGCCTGGTGGCGGTGGCGCTGATGGCGGCGGGGATCGCGCTGGCGACGGTCCCGGCACGGGCCCAGGACTTGTTCGGACAGAACAAGGTGCAGTACCGCGTGTTCGACTGGCGGTACCTGTCCTCCGACCACTTCGACGTCTACTACTACGGCGACCTCGACAGCCTGGCCCTGCGGGTCCTCGACCTCGCCGAGAAAGCCAACGGCTACCTATCGGTCCGGATGGGGCACCAGCTCTCCAACAAGGTGCCGATCATCCTGTACGGCTCGCACAACGAGTTCTCGCAGACCAATGTGACCCAGGAGCTGCTCACGGGGAGCACCGGCGGTTTCACCGAGGTGTATCGCAACCGGGTGGTGCTGCCGTTTACCGGGTCCTACGAGGATCTGCGGCACGTGGTGGTGCACGAGCTCACCCACGCGTTCATGTTCGACATGCTGTACAACGGCGCGGCCAGCTCGATGATCGCGCGGCAGGCGTTCTTCGCCCCGCCGCTGTGGTTCGCCGAGGGCATGGCCGAGTACTACTCGCTCGGTCTCGACGATCCGAACATGCGCGTCTACGTGCGCGACGGGGCGTTGAACGACCAGCTTCCGCCACTCGAATACGCCGGCGGCTACGTCGGGGTCTACAAGCAGGGTCAGGCCGTCCTGGGCTACCTGGTGGACCGCTTCGGCGAGGACCGGCTGCGCGAGATGTACCGGCGGATGCGCTCGTCACGGGACTTCGACGCGGCGTTCCAGCGCGTCTACGGTACCTCGGTCCAGAAGTTCGACGAGGACTGGCGGAACGAGCTCAAGACACGCTACTGGCCACTGATCGCCGACAAGTACGAGCCGGACCGCTACGGCCGGCGTCTCACCGATCACCGGCGCGACGAGAGCAACTTCAACACCGCCCCGGCGATCTCCCCACAGGGCGACCGGATCGTCTACTACTCCGATCGGCGGCAGTACACCGACGTGTACCTGATGTCGGCGTTCGACGGCCGGGTGATCCGGCGTCTGATCCGCGGCGAGCAGGACGTCAAGTTCGAGTCGGTGCCCTCGTTCCGCAGCTCGCTCACCTGGTCGCCGGAGGGTGGCCGCGTGGCGATGACCGCCAAGAGCGGCGGGCGCGATCTCCTCTACGTGGTGTCCGTCGACGAGGCGAAGCTGATCCGCTCCTACGATCTCGGCTGCGAGGCGCTGGCCTATCCGTCGTGGTCGCCGGTCGCGGACTCGGTGGTCGTGGTCGGATTGAAGGGCGGCCGGTCCGACCTGTACATGGTCGCGCTCCGAACCGGCGACGTCACCCGTCTCACCAACGACACCTGGGACGAGCGCCAGCCGAGCTGGACCCCGGACGGCCGCGCGCTGGCCTTCTCCTCGGACCGTGTCGCGTCGGTGGTGCTACAGCCCCAGCGCACCCGCGACGGCTACGGTTACTACGGGCTCTACAGTCTCGACCTGGCGAGCCGCGAGGTGCGGCCGATCCTGCACACCGCCGGTGACGACCAGTGGCCGGCCTGGTCGAACGATGGACGCAAACTGGCCTTCATCTCGGACGCGCGTGGCACCCCGGACGTGTATCTCTACGACACCCAGGACAGCACCGTGCTCCACGCCACCCAGGTGATGGGCGGCGTCCAGAGCCTCTCGTGGTCACGCGAGAACGACCGGATCGTGTTCTCGGTCTACGACCACGGCGGGTTCGACGTGTTCACCGTGCGCGAGCCGCTGTCGCTCGAGACGCGTCTGGCGCGGCTGCGTCGCGACCGGCCCCAGGACGTGCTCACCCTGGCCCAGCTCCAGCACGCGGTGAGCGACACGCTGCCGCCGCGGATCGATCAGGGCGCGCTGGCGGGGGCGTGGCCCGACACGCTGACCATGGCCGCCGACACCCTTTCCGGCAAGGTCGCGTCACGCGCCCCCCCGGAGACGGCGTCACGCGACACCACACACGCGATGCCGCGGCTCGATCCCATGAACCCGACGTGGGCGGGGATGCAGCCGCCGCCGAGCGACTTCTCCACGCGGCCGGACACCCTGGCCCCGCTCGCCACCCGATTCCCGCTCCACGAGCGCGGCGGCCCGTTCGCGATCTCGGACACACTGCTGGCCCAGAAGCCGTCGCGGTATCGGGTGCGCTACAGCGCCGACTACGCGGGAGGCTCCCTCTACGCCACCAATGTCGGCGCGCTGGGAGCCACCCAGGTGGCGCTCAGCGACTTCCTCGGCGACCGCCGCATCGATCTGGCCCTCGGCCTGTACAGCAACTCGCTCTCCGATGCCAACGTCTACGTGGCCTACAATTACCTTCCGCGACGTACGGACGTGACCATCGCGGCGTTCCACTACAAGGAGTACTTCGAATCCCGTTACACGTCGCTGGGCGAGCAGTTCTCGAGCGACCAGCTCTATTCGGACCGCAACTTCGGCGGCGCGCTGTTGCTGAGCTACCCGTTCAACCAGTTCCGCCGTGTCGAGCTGGGACTCACCCAACGCTGGGTGGACCGCACTTTCTTCGTCGTGGACGATTTCGGCAACCTGCTCTCGACCAGCCACGTGCTGCGCTCGGTGACCTCACCCTCGATCGGCTTGATCTTCGACAACGCGTTGTACGGCTACTACGGACCGGTGAACGGCACGCGTTACAACATCACCTACAGCCCGGCCCTCCCGCTCGGGGGCTCGGCACTGTCGTATCAGACCGCCACCCTCGACTGGCGGCGGTACATCGATCTCACACACGGCTACCAGTTCGCGCGGCGTTTCCTGGTCGGATACAGCGACGGTCCCAGTCCGCAGTACTTCCGCATCGGCGGCTTCTCGACCCTGCGTGGCTACTCGACGTATTCGGTGGTGGGCAGCCGCATTGGGGTCGCCAATGTCGAGCTCCGCTTCCCGTTCATCCAACAGCTCGGGCTCGTCGGTCCGCTGCCGATCGGGATCTTCAACATGAAGGGGGCGCTGTTCAGCGACGTCGGCACCGCCTTCAACGGCGGCTACAAGCCCCGTGGCACCACGATCGACGAGAATGGCAATCGCCGGCTGCAGGACATCCTCCTCGACTACGGCGTCGGGATCCGCACCTCGTTCCTCTACACCCTGGTCAAGCTGGACGTGGCGTGGCGGACCGACCTCCAGTCCACCAGCCGGCCGGTGTGGCAGTTCAGCATCGGCCCCGAGTTGTGATCCGCCGGGTTCGCCGGTCGCTCTCGAACGGAGCCTAGGACCGCACCCGCGTGCCGCCACCGGGGCGAGCGCCGTGATCGGCTCGACCGGTGGTTGCCGGCATCCGCTCGCACCGGTTAGGCTCCGGCCGGGCTCCGTACCCAGACGCGGCCCAGGCTGTCGAGCGCTCCGTGTGGCCGCGTCGGCGGCGCCGGCCCCCACCACGACCCCGGAGACGCATGCACGCCTTCCCGGACCTCAATCCCGAGCAGCGCGCGGCGGTCGAGCACCGCGGCGGACCGCTGCTGGTCGTCGCCGGCGCCGGCAGCGGCAAGACCCGCGTGCTCACCGCGCGTGTCGCCAGCCTTCTCGACGAGGGTGTCCCGGCCGAGCGGATCCTGGCGTTCACGTTCACCAACCGTGCGGCGCGTGAGATGCGGGAGCGTATCGCGCGCGCGGTGAGGGCGGGCGCCGAGCGGGTCTGGGTGGGCACGTTCCACGCGACCGGAGTGCGGATGCTGCGTCGCGAGACGCGCGCGCTCGCGGCGCGCTGGCCCGGGTTCCCGGCGGACTTCAGCATCTTCGACCGCGAGGACCAGGAGACGCTGCTGCGTGAGGTGATGAAGCGGCTCGAGCTGCCCGAGGGCGCGTATCGTCTGGGCGAGGTCCTCGGCCGCATCTCCGACGCCAAGAACGCGCTGGTGACCCCCACCGAGGCCGAGCGCGCCGCGGTCACGCCTTACGAGAAGCATGTCGCCGAGTGCTACGCGCTCTACCAGGCATCGCTGCGGCGGCAGGGGGCGATGGACTTCGACGACCTGATCGCGGAAGTGGTCCTGCTGCTCCGCGACGATCCGGCGACCGGCGCGCGTTACGCCGGCCGGTTCGAACACGTGCTGGTGGACGAGTACCAGGACACCAACCACGCGCAGTTCCGTCTGGTGGCGGCCCTCGCGGCCGGGCACGGCAACCTGTTCGTGGTCGGGGACGACGACCAGTCCATCTACGGGTGGCGCGGCGCCGATCTGGCCAACGTCCTCGACTTCGAAGATGCGTTTCCGGGGGCGCGGGTGATCCGGCTGGAACGGAACTACCGGTCCACCGCCAACATCCTGCGCGCCGCCAACGCGGTCATCGCGCACAACCGCTCGCGCAAGGGCAAGACGCTCTGGTGCGAGCGCGAGGACGGCCCGCGGCTCCGCTTCCAGCTGGCCCGCGACGAGGCCGACGAGGCGAGGCGGATCGCCGACCTGATCGTCGAGCGCCGGCGCCGGGGACGGGCGCTGGCGGACTGCGCGGTGCTGTATCGCACCAACGCCCAGTCACGCGCGCTCGAGACCGAGCTGCGTCATCGTGGTCTGCGCTACGAGATCGTGGGCGGTGTGTCGTTCTACCAGCGCCGTGAGGTCAAGGACGTCCTCGCCTATCTGCGTCTGGCGGTCAATCCCGGTGACACGACGGCCTTCGCGCGGGCGCTCAACACGCCGAGACGGGGTCTGGGCGAAGCGGTGACGGTGCGTGTCGAGCGGCGTCTCGCCGAGGGCGGCACGAACCCGATCGAGGCGCTGCGCTCGCTGGCCGCCACGGGCGAGCTCGGCCGCGCCCGCGCCGGGGCCGAGGTCTTCCTGGCGGTGGTGGATCACGCGCGGGCCTGCGCGGGGGAGCCGGTGGACCGCGTGATGACCGGTGTGCTCGAGGACAGCGGCTACCTCCGTCTGCTCGACGAGCTACCCCGGTCGGAGGGCGCGGAGCGGCGCGGCAACGTCGAGGAGCTGCGTGCGGCGGCCGCGGCGTTCGCCGCCGGGAGCCCCGATCCGTCGCTGGGGGCGTTCCTGGCCGAGACCGCGCTGATCACCGACCTCGACCGGGTCGAGGAGGGGGAGGACCGCGTGCTGCTGCTCACGGCGCACAACGCCAAGGGGCTCGAATTCCCGATCGTGGTGGTGGCCGGTCTGGAGGAGGGTCTGATGCCACACGCCTCGGCGCTCGACGATCCGAAGGAGCTCGAGGAGGAGCGCCGTCTGTTCTACGTGGCGCTCACCCGCGCCCAGGACGAGGTCCACCTCACCGCGGCCGCCTACCGGCGCCGTTTCGACGGCGGCACCGGCGGTCAGGTGTCGCGTTTCGTGACCGAGATTCCCGATGAGCTGATCGAGCACGACCAGCCCACGGTCCCGCTCTGGGGTCGTGGCGCGGCGGGTGCGGAGAGCGTGTTCCCCGACGACGACTGGGGTGCCGGCGGCGCACGCGCGCGTGGCCGTCACGGCGGCGCTCGGGACGGTGCCGCGTCGGCGCGTCGTGGCCGTGGTGGAGGCGGTGGGAGCGGCGGACCGGTGGCACCGGCCTATCGGACCACGGGTCCGCTGATCCGATTCGTCGGACGCGAGGTCCGCCACGAGGTCTTTGGACGTGGAGTGGTGATGGCGGCGGAGCAGGAAGCCGGCGACGTGAAGTTCACGGTGCGTTTCGGTGCCCAGGTCAAGAAGGTGCTGGGCCGCTATCTCGACGGGGGGCACGATGACGATCCGGCGTGAGGAGGTCGAGCGCATTGCCGAGCTGGCGCGTCTGGAGATCCCCGCGGACCGGATCGCGCGTGTCGCCGACGAGTTGTCGCGGGTACTCGAGTTCGTGGCCATGCTCGACCGACTGGACCTCGGCGGGTACGAGCCCAGTGAGTTCGCGCCGGCCGACGTGCCGCTGCGTGACGACGTGCCGGATGGCGAGTGTCTGGACGCGGCGCGCGCCACCGCGATGGCGCCCGCCGCCGAGGACGGCTACTTCCTGGTGCCGCCGATCGTCGAGAACGTGAACCCATGACCGCGACCGAATGGTGGCGCCGCTCGGCGCTGGCGCTGGCCGATGCGGTCCGGTCCGGCGCGATCGCGGCACCCGACGCGGTCGAGGCCGGGTGGGCCGGGCCGGCCGCGGCATGGGAGCGCGACGTGCACGCGATCGTGCATGCCGACCCCGAGACCCGTGCCCGCGCCGCGACCCGATCGACGCGCGACATGCCGCTCGCCGGGGTGCCGGTGGTGGTGAAGGACAACCTGTGCACCACCGACCTGCCCACGACCTGCGGGTCACGGATCCTTGCGGGCTACCGGCCACCGTACGACGCGACCGTGATCCGCCGACTCCGCGCCGCCGGCGCGGTGATCACCGCCAAGGGCAACATGGACGAGTTCGCCATGGGCTCGTCCACCGAGTTCAGCTGCTACGGTCCGACCCGCAATCCGTACGATCTCGAGCGTGTACCCGGTGGCTCGAGCGGCGGGCCGGCGGCGGCGGTGGCATATGGTCTCGCGCCGCTGGGTCTCGGCTCCGACACCGGTGGCTCGGTGCGTCAACCGGCGGCGTTCTGTGGCGTGTACGGTCTGAAGCCGACGTATGGAAGACTGTCGCGCTACGGTCTGGTGGCGTTCGGATCGTCGCTCGACCAGGTGGGTATCTTCGCGCGTCACGCCGGTGACGTGGCCACGGCGTACGCGCTGCTGGCGGGCCCGGACCCGCTGGACGCCACCACCCGGCGGACCCCGGTGCCGGACGTCGCCGACTGGGACCGCGGTGTGACCGGGCTCACCTTCGGGTGGCCCGCCAACCTGTGGGCCGAGGGGGTGGAGCCCGAGGTGGTGGCGGGACTCGAGACCGCCGCCACGGCTCTCGAGCGGGCCGGTGCCAGACGGGTGCGGTTCGACTTCCTGCCCGGCGAGTACGGTGTGGCGGCCTACTACCTGGTGGCCACCGCCGAGGCCAGCTCGAACCTGGCCCGCTTCGACGGCGTGCGTTACGGGTTCCGGCATCCGGACAGCCCGGACGTACGCGAGCTCTACGTGCGCACCCGCCGCGACGGGTTCGGACCCGAGGTGCAGCGACGCATCCTGCTCGGGACCTACGCGCTCTCGGCGGGCTACTACGATGCCTACTACCTCAAGGCGCAGCGGGCCCGCACCCGTATCCGACACGAGTACCACGAGGCGTTCTCACGCTGCGACGTGATGATGATGCCGGCGTCGCCGACCCTGCCGTTCCGGCTCGGCGACAAGCTCGACGATCCGCTGGCGATGTATCTCAGCGACGTGTTCACCATCGGCGCCAATCTCGCCGGGATCCCGGGGCTCTCGGTGCCGGTCGGGCTCTCGACCGGTGGTCTGCCACGGGCGGTCCAGCTGCTGGGACCCGAGGACGCCGAGCCGGTCCTGCTGCGCTGCGCGCGGGCCATCGAAGTCCATGGGGAACACGCGCTCCTCGCGCGCCACCACGAGACGGAGTTCGCATGGCCCACGAGGCGGTGATCGGTCTCGAGTGCCACATCCAGCTGGCCACGCGCACGAAGATGTTCTGCGCCTGTCCGGCGTCGTTTGGCGCCGAGCCGAACACCCAGGTCTGCCCGGTGTGTCTGGGTCTGCCGGGGGCCCTGCCGGTGACCAGCCGCGCCGCCATCGACGCGGCGATCCGGCTCGGTCTGACGCTGGGCAGCGAGGTGCGCGAGCGAAGCGTGTTCTCGCGCAAGAACTACTTCTATCCGGACATGCCCAAGAACTACCAGATCACGCAGTACGATCGTCCGCTGTGTGTGGGGGGCGCGCTGCCGGTGCGGATCGACGGCGCCGAGCGCCGCTTCGCGCTCACCCGCGTGCACGCCGAGGAGGACACCGGCAAGTCGTTCCATCCCGAGCGCCTCCACGATCGCCGGGTGTCCCGTGTCGACTTCAACCGCGCCGGCGTGCCGTTGCTCGAGCTGGTCACCGAGCCGGTGTTCGGCGCGCCCGCCGAGTGCGCCGCCTTCCTCGGCGCGTTGCGTCGTCTGGTGCGCTGGATCGGGATCTCCGACGGCGACATGGAAAAGGGGCATCTGCGCTGCGACGCGAACGTCTCGATCCGGTCCATGGGGCAGACCACGCTGGGCACCAAGACCGAGATCAAGAACCTGAACTCGATCAAGGGCGTGGAGAAGGGCATCACCGCCGAGATCGCGCGTCAGACCGCGGTGCTCGAGGGCGGGGGCCGGATCGATCAGGCCACGCTGCTCTACGACGCGGATCACGACAAGCTGGCGGTGATGCGCTCGAAGGAGGAGGCGCACGACTACCGTTATTTTCCCGAGCCGGATCTTCCGGTGCTGGTCGTGTCCCGGGGCTGGATCGAGGAGGCGCGAACCCGTCTGCCGGAGCCGCCGTGGGTGCGCGAGGAGCGTCTGGCGACCCAGTACGGACTGCCCATCTACGATGCCCTGGTGCTCACCGAGCAGCGCGAGCTGGCGGACTATTTCGAAGAGGTGGTGCGGCTTGGAGCCGATCCGAAGAAGGCCAGCAACTGGGTCATGACCGAGGTGCTCCGCCACACCAAGGACCGGCCGCTGGCGGACTGGATCACGCGGGTGCCGGCGATGCTGCTGGCGCGGACCATCGAACGGGTCGAGAGCGTCGCGGTGACCGCGGGAGCGGCGAAGGAGATCCTGGCCGAGGTGTTCCTGATCGGCGCCGAACCCGAAGCCCTGTTCGCCGCGCGCGCGGCCCGGAGCTCGAGCGCCGATCTGCTGCCGCTGGTGCGGGCGGTGATCGCGGAACATCCCGGTCCGGTCGAGCAGTACCGCCGGGGCAAGACCGTGACGCTCGGCTTCCTGGTCGGACAGGTGATGAAGAAGAGCGGCGGACAGGCGGTGGCGACCACCGTGCAGGAGCTGCTGCGGGCCGAGCTGGGCCGGCACGGGTGAGCGTGTGAGTGACCCGGGGGCGATCGCGCGCGCGGCCCGGGAGGCGCTCGCGCATCCGCGCGACCTGCCGCTCGCCGCGGCGCTGCCGTCCCCGATGCAGCTGGCGATCGTCGTGGGGTCCGACCACGCGCTCGCGGAGGCGTTGTCGCCGCTGCTCGACGCGCTGGACCGGGCGGGGCGGACACGGTCGCGGGTCGACGTGCTGCTGGCGTCGGGCTTCGACGGGGAGGCACGTCTCGCCACCCGCGAGCGTCTGCGCGAAGCCCTGGCACCGGTTCGCGTGCACGCCCACGACGATCGACGCGGCGACACGTTCGTGGCGGCGTGGCTCGACGGCGAGCCGGTGCGGCTCGACGACACGCTGCGCGAGTGCGAGGGGCTGGTGCTGGTGCTCGCGGCGCGCCCCGGTGCCACCGGCGCGACCCTGGCCGGTGAGACGCTGGCGGCGCTCGCCGACGCCGACACGCGGGCGCGCGTGCGCGGACACGAGCGGCCGCTGGCCGACGCGATGGCCATCGATCTCGCGCTCGTCGTCGACGTCGCGTCGACACGCGCGTGGGCCGGCACCGGGCGGTGGCTCGTGGCGGAGCGCTTCTAGGATCGGTCGGACCCACGTCTTGACCCTCCGTGTCGCGACTGTCAGAGTGACGACGATGGCTGTGCGCGAGCGCATCGTGGTGGTGGGATCCGGCGGACGCGAGCATGCGCTCGCGTGGCGGATGAGTCGCGACCCCGAGGTCGAGTCGTTGTGGGTGGCACCGGGCAACGACGCCATGACGCGTCGTTGGCCACGTCTCGAGACCGCTGACGGCGGCCCGGCGGCCATGATCGAAGCCTGCCGGGCGGTGCGCGCGACCCTGGTGGTGATCGGTCCCGAGGCGCCGCTCGCGGCCGGACTCGCCGACGCGCTGGTGGCGGCCGGCATCGCCACCTACGGCCCCTCGGCGGCGGCGGCGCGACTCGAATCGAGCAAATGGTTCGCGAAGTCGGTGATGAGCGCCGCCGGTGTGCCGACCGCGCGCGCCGAGTCCTTCGAGCGCGTCGAACAGGCGCTGGCCGCGCTCGATCGCTTTCCAGCGCCGTGGGTGGTGAAGGCCGACGGGCTGGCGGCCGGCAAGGGCGTGCGGGTATCGGCCGATCGCGGCGAGACCGAGACGTTCGTGCGCTCGTGTCTCGAAGACGGGCGCTTCGGCGAGCCCGGCCGGCGGGTGGTGATCGAGGAGTTCCTCGCCGGCGAAGAGGCATCGGTGATGGCGGTGTGCGACGGAACGCGCCACCTGCTGCTCAGCCCGGCGCGCGACTTCAAACGCGCGCTGGACGGGGATCGTGGACCCAACACCGGCGGCATGGGCGCCTATGCCCCCAGCCGGGCGGTGGGCGACACGCTCGAGCGGTGGGTGTCCGAGCGGATCGTGACACCGGTTCTGACGGCGATGAGCGGGCGCGGGACGCCGTTTCGCGGCACGCTCTATGTCGGACTCATGATCGGCGCCGACGGACCACGCGTGCTCGAGTTCAACGCCCGCTTCGGCGATCCCGAGACCCAGGTGGTGCTGCCGCTGACCGGTGGCTCGCTCACCCGTCTGCTGGGTTCGGCGGCGCGCGGCGCGCTCGACCCCGACGCGGTGACGCGTGAGGCTGGAGCGTGTGTCGGGGTCGCGCTGGTCGACGAGGGTTATCCCGACGCGGTGCGTGGGGGTGGTCGTCTCGAGGGGCTGGACCGCCTCGACACCGGTGACCCGCGTTGGGTGTTCCACGCCGGCACCGTCTGGAAGGGCGGCGGCTGGTCGGTGCGTGGCGGCCGGGCGGCGACCGTGGTGGCGCGTGACCGCGACCCGCTCGCCGCGCGAGCCGCGGTGTACGAGGCGATCGACACGCTGGGGGGCGACGGATGGCGCTGCCGGCGCGACATCGCGCGGGACAGCATGGCGGAGGTGGCGCGCACGTGAAGGCGAGGATCCTGAAGATCGACCCCCGGCACCCCGACGAGCAGGCGCTGATCGAGGTGGCCGAGACGGTGATGAGCGGCGGTGTGATCGGCTATCCCACCGACACCCTGTACGGTCTCGGCTGCTCGCTGTTCGACGTCATGGCGGTGGAGCTGGTGGCACGTCTCAAGCGCCGGGATCCGTCGCTGGCGGTCATCTCGCTGATCCCCGACGCCACGCAGGTGTACGGTCTGGCCTCGGACGTCTCGGAGGTGGCCGAGCGGCTGATGGCGCGATTCTGGCCGGGTCCGCTGTCGCTCATCTTCCACGCCTCGCCGGTGGTGCCGGACCGGGTGCGTGGCGCGGGTGACACGGTGGCGCTGCGCGTGCCGCGTGACA
>JBIOKD010000002.1:0-45728 GCA_044451485.1 Candidatus Eiseniibacteriota bacterium
GACTCGCGCAGACAGGTGGCCCCGCACAGATCGCAGGCTCCCGGGGCGTGCTCGGCGCACGAGCGCGGACTGGCCTTGTACGCCGCCCGGAAGCGCTCCGCCACCGGATGCTGCGAGCGCATGAAGGCGGTGAGCCGCAGCAGCTCGACCGACACCTCCGGGCTCACCAGGTGCTCGATCATGCAGGCGTCCTCGTTGGCGACCGGTTCGGGGACGCCGAGGATCTCGTGCAGGAAGGTGGACAACACCCGGCGGCTGGATTCGGTGCGCTCGGCCAGACGCAGGCCACTCGAGGTCAGCTCGACGCAGCCATAGCGCTCGTGGGTCACCAGACCGCGGCTCTGGAGCGAGCGCAGCATCGAGGTGACACCGCTCTTCGACACGCCGAGGTGCTCGGCGATGTCGCCGACCCGCGCATGCCCCTTGTCGTGCTTGAGCGCGGCGACGGCCTGGAGGTAGTGGGCCATCGAGTGCGACACTTCCTTTTCGCCGAAACGCTTCCAGACATCCACGGCGTTTCTCCCGGTGACGAGGCTTCCTCGTGGGCGTGGACCCGCCGACCATGTGGGCGCCTCAAGAGTGTTGAGCCACCTTAACTCGGCGGGTCGAGCGGCGCAAGCCCCAGGGCCCGCATCGGGTCACCTGTCCGGGTGTCGAGGTCGGTCGGCGCGGTCCCGGATCCGTCGTCCGTCGGGCCGACGTCGATCGGCGTCCTGTCGTCCGGCATGCGGCTTCAACCGGGCCGACGCGCCAGAAGCCGCGCCAGCACCGGACCATCCGGGGACTCGAGCTCCTCGTATCGCAACGGCTCGAGGGAGGGAAAGGCCCGCGCGAGCTCGCCGTCCTCGAGCAGGAAGCGCGGATGACGCGGGCGACCGAACCGCTCCTGCCCGCGACGAAACGTCTCGTAGACCAGCATGCCGCCGGGGACGAGCGCCCCCGCCATCGCCGGGAACAGAGGTCGGTGGAGGAAGCGGAACACGGTGACGACCTCGAAGGCCGCCACGGGCAGCTCGACTTCGCGCCGCTCGAGATCGACCACCCGGGTCGTGATCCTCACGCCTTGACGGATCGCGAACGCCGCCGCGCGCTCCAGCGCGCCGGCGTCGTGATCCCAGGCTTCGACCGACCAGCCACCGAGCGCCAGCGTGACCGCCTCGCGTCCCGCGCCGGCCGCCAGATCGAGCGCGCGGCCGCGTGGCAGGCCGTCGATCACCGCCGCCAGGAACGGCGAGGGTCGCCACAGCGCCGCCGCTGGCCCCGCGACGAGCCGCGCCGCCGGGATCCGGTCGAAGCCGGCGTCGAGCCAGGCGGTGCGCGGGTAGCCGAGGGCGACCAGCTCGACCGCCGCGGCCTCGGCGCGCGACCCGTCATCGGCCACCACCACCAGCGCCTGGTCCCGCGACGGCAGCTCGGCGCGGCGCTCACGCAGCTCGGCGAGCGGAATGTGCCCGCTGCCCGGAAGATGGCCGGCTGCGAACGCGGCCGCGTCGCGCACGTCCAGACGGGCGGCGTCACCGCCGGGATCGAACAGACGTGCCAACTCGAGACGGTGCACGGGGCGGGGTGGAGGGCCGGGGACTCCGTGCGGCGTGAGGCGCCGCGCGCGTGGGGCGCCACTCTGGACCCGCATCCAGGTCGCGTCAACCGGACCTCACGGGCATTGACCGGCGCGCGCGCCGGCCTCGATACTCGTCGGGTGCGTCTGCGAACCCACGCCCTCGTCTGGGCGGTCCTGATACCGGCCATCGCGTGGAGCGTCGCGGCCGGGGCCACGCCGGCGGAACGCGATCGACGGGTCGACCTGCTGCTGCGCGAGGCCCATGCCCAGATGGCGCTCGGGACCATCGAAGGGCGTCGCGCCGCGAAGATCCGTCTCGAAGAGGCCGAGCATCTCGCCCCCGAGCGTCACGACATCACCCTCGACCTGGCGCGTCTCTACCAGCGGATGGGCTTCCTGGGCGAGTCGAGGGCCAAGTACGAGAGCGTGGCGGCGCTTCGCCCGAACGACCGCGAGGCGCGCATCGCGCTCGCGGACCTCTGGCTTCGCGACTGGCTCAAGTACTTCGACTCGATGTCGCTCCTGCGCGCCACCGACTACCGTCGCTCCGCCGCGAGACTCGATCCACCCGATGCCGACGCCTGGCTCGGTCTGGTGCCGCTCGAGATCGAGAACGGGAACCTGGTGGCGGCGCTCGACGCCGCGGAGCGGGCACAGGCCGCGGATCCGCGCCGGGTCGACGCGCTGCTCGCGGTGGCTCACGCGGCGTGGCGGCTGGGTGACGTCGCACGCGCCGACACCGCATTCCGGGATGCCATCCCGCGTCTCGCGGTGAGCGCACGACGCCGCTACGAGGACATCTCCCCGGTCTCCAGCGAGCGTGACACCGCGACGCTCAACCGGTTGACGGCGCCGGCCCGGGCCGAGTTCCTGCGCCGCTTCTGGGTGGACACCGATCCCGATCCCTCGACACCCGAGAACGAGGCCCAGCTCGAGTACTGGTCGCGGGTCACCCAGGCCTACTTCCTGTTCTACGACACGCACGCGCGGGTGTGGGACCAGCGCGGCGAGGTGTACGTGCGCTACGGACCCCCGTCACGCGTCTTCTACAACCCGGTGGGTCTGCGTTTGTCCTCGACCGTGAGCGACGTGGACGTGGTGCGCACCAACGACCTGTTCCCGATCAACATCCTGGAATGGGACTACCCGGAGCTGGGCATGGTCGTGCAGATGGAGGACCGCGTGCTCACCGGTCGGTACACGCTGCCGGTCACGCTCGACCGCGATCCCGATCCGCGTCCGGATCTCGGCATGATCGACGCGATCGGGGACAAGGTCGCCTCGGGCGACGGCCGTGGCGTGTTCCCGGCGCTCCCGCCACGGACCCGTCCACTTCCGGTCGACGGGCTCGTCGCCCGCATGGAGAGCGCCACGGGGGCGCCGCGGGTGATCGGGCTGCTCGCCACCCCGTTGGCACCCGGCGACTCGGCGTGGGCCACCTGGGTGGTGCTCGATTCGACCCGTCACGAGGTCGCGCGCATGACCCGGGCGCTGTCGCCCTCGGCCTGCGATCCCGCCCGGCTGCGGGTGGCGGACTTCGCCGACAGCCTCCCGCCCGGCGACTATCTCGTGGGTCTGGGGGTGCGCGACGCCCACGGCGCGCGCGGGTCGGTGCGCGCCGGGCTGACGCTCGAGGCGCCGGACAGCGCGATGTCGCTCAGCGACCTGGTGGTTTCGTGTGGCGGCGCGCAGGTCCAGCCGGGGACGGCCGACACCCCGCCACTGGTGCGGCTCAATCCCAATCCGGCCGCGGTGGTGACCGGCCGGGATCCGCTGGTGCTGTACTTCGAGGCCTATCGTCTGACCGCCGCCGCCGACGGGCTCGCGCATCTCGAGATCGCCTACACGGTGCGTGGCGCCGAACGCGATCCGCGGCCGCTCATCCAGCGGATCCTGTCGCCGCGTCGGCCGCTGCCGGAAGTGTCGACCCACCGCACCGAGGAGCAGGTGGGCGCCATCCGCCGCCAGTTCGTGGACGTTCCGGTGCAGACCCTGCCGTCCGGTCATTACCGTGTGGAAGTCGTGGTGAAGGACCTCACCGCCGACACCGAGTCGGCCCGGTCGGCGTTCTTCGACAAGCGTTGAAGGGCCACCCCGGACACGACCGGACAGGGATCCGATCCCCGCGTCCCGCCGGATCTCAAGTGCGTCGGGGGGACCGCCGATAACCGGGGATGTCAACCCGGACCCCCGCCTCGAGGACGCGATGTCCAGCCCACGCTCCCGAATCCTGATCGTCGACGACGAAGCCGATCTGCTCGCCGTGCTGCGTTTCGGGCTCGAGGCCGAGGGTTTCGAGGTGATCAGCGCCAGTGACGGCGAGGAAGGTCTTCGCTTCGCGCGGGATGGCCGCCCGGACCTGATGGTGCTCGACCTCATGCTGCCCAAGCTGGACGGCTACAAGGTCTGTCGGGCGCTCAAGTTCGACGAGCGCTACAAGACGCTTCCGATCATCATCCTCAGCGCCCGCTCCGCCGAGCAGGACAAGCAGCTGGCGATGAGCATGGGCGCGGACGCGTTCGTGACCAAGCCCTACGACATGCGTGACCTGGTGAGCCGCATCCGGGCGCGGATCGCACGCGAGCGCCGGCGCGAAGCCGCCTAGGCTCCGTTTGAAAACGTACGACTCGCGCGCTCGCCATACGTTCTCAAAGGAGCCTAGACCCGGTCCGTCGAGCCACCGCCCGGCACATCGGGCGCCGACCGGCCTCCGATCCGCGGCTCCACGAACGGGGCCAGCACCTCCATCATCTCCGGGTGCAGCGCTCCGTTGGTGGCCAGGAACTCGCGTCCGTCCAGGTCGACCGGTTCGCCGTCGAAGCGCGTCACACGGCCACCCGCTTCGGTCACCATCAGCACGCCGGCGGCCGCGTCCCACGCGGACAACCCACGCTCCCAAAAGCCGTCGAAGCGGCCCATGGCGGCATAGCAGAGATTGAGAGCCGCCGAGCCATCGCGGCGGATGCCCTGCGCGCGGAGCAGGAAGGCGCGGAACGGACCGAGGTAGCGCTCGGGGTCCTCGCGCACGTCGTAGGGGAAGCCGGTCACCAGCAGCGCCCCCTCGACCCGCGTCACCGGGCTCACGTAGATCGGCGCGCCGTTGAGCGTCGCGCCGTGACCCGCCGCCGCCGCGAACAGCTCGTCACGCACCGGGTCGTACACCACGCCGGCAGCGAGCGCGCCATCCACCTCGACCCCGATCGATACCGCGAAGAATGGATAGTTGTGCGCGAAGTTGGTGGTCCCGTCGAGCGGATCGACGATCCAGCGCACCCGGGCAGCGCCGACGCGGGCGCCGGACTCCTCCGCCAGCACCGCGTGGTCCGGATAGCGGCGTCCGATCTCGCCCAGCACCAGCGCCTCGGAGCGGCGGTCGAAAGCGGTGACCAGATCGATGCGGCCCTTGTGTTCGGGGGCGTGTGCGCGTCCGTAGCCCTCGAGGAGCACGGCCCCCGCGGCACGCGCGATCTCGGCGGCGGCGTCGCGCAGCGCGCGCGGCTCGGGAAGTCCGGCCGGTGGCCCGGTCACCTCGCCGCTCACCGGTCCCCGCGCGCGGCGCTGGCCGGGCAGAAGTGTCGGTAGTCGCAGATGCCGCAGGTCCACGGGTCGGGCGTGGCGGCGAAACGCGCCGCGCGGATGCCCGCCGCCGCCTCGGCGATGCGTGTCCGCGCCGCCTCGAGCGCCGGGTCGGTGATCGGGGCGCGCCCTTCGACACCGGCGCCCACGAAACGCAGCTCGGCCGCCGCCGGGCGCACGCCGCGGGTCTCGAGGTAGGCCAGGGCGTAGAGACCGAGCTGCCCCTTCTCGACGCTCTCGAGCGCGCGCGCGTCCGCTTCGGCGCGATCCTCCACCTCGGTGGTCTTGTAGTCCACGAGGACGACGCCTTCCTCGCGCTCGTCGATGCGGTCCCATCGTCCGCCGATCAGGTCGGTCCCCACCCGGAAGCGGAACTCCATCTCGATCGCGAGTGGCATGCTCCTCGAGGCCTCCTCGGCCGCCACCAGGTCCCGCAGCGCGCGCTCGCCGGTCTGGTAGACGTGCTGCTCGTGCTGGGGGTTGAGAAAGCCCTCGTTCGACCACGCGTCACGGTAGGCCGCGAGCACGTCGGCCTCGCCGATCGGAAGACCCTTGACCCGGTGCTGCAGGTACACCGCCACCGCGTGGTGTACCGCGCTTCCGTACGCGACGTTCCAGCGTGGTGGCAGCGGCACGTGGGCGAGATGCGCGTAGTAGTAGCGGCGCGGGCAGGTGCGGTAGTCCTCGATGGCGTAATGCGAGAGCACCAGCGGCTGGTCGTCGGGGATCGGCCCGATCGGCGCCGGGGTGGCCTCGGGGGTGGGGGCGAAGCGCGCGATGCTCTCGAGCGCGCTGACCCCGGTCGCGTGACCCGGCGGCTCGGTCAGGGCCAGGGCCTCCATCAGGAAGCGGCTCGGACGCGCGGTGCGGCGGCCGCCGTAGTCGGACGCGTGACACAACACGAGCCGGTCGCGTGCCCGGGTCATCGCGACGTACGCGAGTCGACGCTCCTCGCGCAGGTGCTCCTCCGGGTCGTCGCGATGACCGTGACGCAGCTCGGGTGGGAACTCGAGCCCGCGCCCGCGGCGGTAACCGGGAAAGCGCTGCTCGACGAGATCCACCAGGTACACCACCGGGAACTCGAGGCCCTTGGCGTTGTGCGTGGTCAGCAGACTCACCGCGTCGTCGTCGGTCTCGACCTCCGCCGCCATCGGATCGTCGCCGAGCTCGATCAGCAGATCGAGATGGGGGACGAACTGGCTGACCCGGTCGATCGTCAGCAGCGAGCCCACCCGCGACACGATCGCGAAGAGACGGCTCAGATTCTGGACCTGTTCGAGCGAGGCGGCGTCCTCGTCGGCGGTGAGCCGCTCGAGCAGACCGCTGTCGTGCACGAACCGGTACAGCACCTCCGCGGTGGGGCGGCGCAGCGCGTCGGCCGCCAGCTCGCGATGCAGCGACGCGAACCGCTCGATGGCGGCGCGGGTCGTGGGTGCCAGCTCGTCGGAGACCGCCGCCTCGACCGCGACCCGCAGCATGCCGCGATGGGTGCGACGCGCGCGTTCGCCGAGACGGGCCAGGTCCACCGGGTCGGCGCCGAACAGCGGGTCGCCGAGTGCGAAGTACACCGGCGGGCCCTCCTCCGGCGAGGCCAGGGCACGCAGCGCGTTCAGACACAGCATCACCTCGGGCCGCGAATACAGACGCCGCTGTCCGACGCGGCGAAAGCGCACCTGGCGCCCGCGAAGGGCGTTGGCGAACGCGTCCAGGTGTCCGTGCGCGCGGGCCAGCACCGCGACATCGCGCGCCGAGCGCGTGCCGCTCGCGATGGCGTCGGCGATCTCGCCGGCCACCTGCTCGGCCTCGTCGCTGGAGGTTCGCAGGTGGCGGTGCTCGACCACCCCCTCGAATGGGCGGCCATCGCCGCCGCGGCGGTCGGTCACCAGCCGCTTGTCGAGCCCGAGCCGCACCTCGAGCCGGTCCGGGTCGTTGTGACGGATGAGACGGTGCGCCACGTCGAGGATGCGCTGGCCCGAGCGGTAGTTGCGTCGCAGCAGGACTCGGGTGGTGTCGGGAAAGGTCTCCACGAAGCCGAGGAGATTCTCCACCTTGGCGCCGCGGAAGCGATAGATACTCTGGTCGTCGTCCCCCACCACGGTGATGCGGCGGGTCTCGCCGGCCAGCAGCTTGACGAGCTCGAACTGCACGTGGTTGGTGTCCTGGAACTCGTCCACGAGCAGATAGCGGAAACGTTCCTGGTACTCGCGCCGGAGGTGGGGCCGTTCGCGGAGCAGCCGCAGCGCGAGACGGACCTGCGCTCCGAAATCGAGCCGGCCCGCGCCGAGCAGCAGCCGCTCGTACGCCTCGTAGGCCCGTGCCAGCTCGACGTGTCCCTCGGCGCGATCGCGGGCCGCCGGGTCGCCGCCGGCGGCGTCGAGCGCCGACTGCGCCCACACCCGGTAGTCCCCGGGACCGACGTCCTCGTTGCGGGCGTGATCGAACACCGCGACCAGCTCGCGCAGCAGACCATCCGGATCACGGAGCGGCAGATAACGGGAGAGCCCGAGCTCGAACAGCCGCTCGCGGAGGAAGACGAGGATCTCGGCTGGTGTCTCCACGCGGAGCTGCGAGGTGAGACCCAGCTCGACCGCGTGCTCGCGCACCAGCCGGTCGCAGAACGCGTTGAATGTGGCGATGGTGGCGCCCACGAAGCCGTAGGGGACCAGCACGTCCACCCGCGTCTCCATCTCGGCCGCGGCCTTTTCGGTGAAGGTGAGAGCCAGGATCTGCTCGGGCCGCGCGCGACGCGACGCGATGAGCCACGCGATCCGCCGGGTGAGGACCTGGGTCTTGCCGGTCCCGGCGCCGGCGACGATCAGGAGCGGCCCATCGCCGTGGGTCACGGCGGCGAGTTGCTCGTCGTTCAAGCCCTCGAGGATGGGCTCGAGCGCGCGATCGGCGGTGGCGGGTGGGATCATCGGGAGGTGGCGGCGGGCACCACGCTAGCATGCGGGCACGCGCGTACGCGACCCGCCATCGGCGGGGCCGCTTGCCGCCCGGCAGCCACGAACCTAGACTGCGTCCTCCCATGCCCCGGAGGGTCCCGTTCCACACCGCCGCTCGCGCGCTCGCCCTGGCGCTGCTGGCGCTCGTGCCCGCCGGCTGCGCGTCGCGCGGTGCCCCACCCACGCGATTCATCTGGGTGGTGGGTCAGGGCTGCCCGTCCTTCGATCCGCAGGGTCCGCCCGACCCGGTGCGATGGGCGCTCGAGCGCCTGCGCTCGCGTGGTCTCGTCGAGCGCGACAGCGCCGGACACATCGTGCCGATGGCCGCCGATCGCTTCGAGGTCACGCCCGACAGCCTGACCTGGACGTTCCATCTGCGCGAGGGTCTCGCGTTCACCGACGGCACGCCGTGCACCAGCGCTGACTTCGAGCGCGCGATCCGGGCCGGTCTGGCCCGGCGCGACCACTCGACGGTGCGCTGGCTGCTCGGGGCGGTGGCCGGTCTCGATCGGGCCCGGCCCGGGCATGCGCCGGCACCGATCGGCGTCGCGACTCCGGACCCACGTACGCTGGTGCTGCGTCTGGCGCGACCGGACCGTCGTCTTCTCGACGCGCTGGCGCTGCCAGGGGTCGCGGTCCCGTGGCGGGCGCCGCCGTCGTCGCACGACTGGGCGGTGGGGCTCGGGCCCTACGCGCCGGTCTCGGTCTCGGAGAGCCGTTGGACGCTGGCCCGCAGCAGGCACGCCGCCTGGCTCACCGGACCGCGTGGCGCCATCGCGGACTCGGTGCAGGTGCGGTTCGTGGTGGGGGCGGGCCGGCTGCACGTCCTGCTGCGCGCCGGTGTGCCGGACCTGGCGTGGCCGCTGCCACCGGGGCTGCTCGATCTGCCACGGCCACCCGGTTACCAGGTCGTCGGTCGCGATCCGACACCGCCCCGGCGTCTGCTGCTGGTGATGCGCGCCGACCTGCCGCCGACCAGCAAACCTGCGGCGCGTCAGGTGCTCGCCCACGGGCTCAATCGCGCCGACGTGGCCGCGCATCTCGGCGCGCTCGGTGGCGCGCCCTCGGCATGGCTGGTGGGAGGCACCCCATTCGACTTTCCGGTCCGCTCCGAGGAGGAGGTGCGGGGCTGGCTCGAACGCGGCAAGCTCGGTCGTTCGATGCACGTGGTGCTGGTCTATTCGGCCGACGGTGTCGCCGGCGAGGTGGTGCGCGACCTGCAGATCGGGTGGGCCACGCTGGGGCTGGACGTGGAGCTGCAGCCGGTCCGCGCCACCGCGTTCGGCGCCCGCGCCCTGAACCCCGTCGGCGCGCACCTCCTTCTGGTGGAGGAACAGGCGCTGCTCGACGACCCGGCGGCCGAGCTCGCGGGGATGGTGATGCCGATGCGGGATCCGCCGGTGGGCGGGATGCGCACCGGCTGGCGCACCCGCGAGTTCGATCCGTGGATCGCGCCCGGGCCGCCGCGCACCAGCTTCGATCGGATGTTCGTCGAGCGCCGGTTGGGCGAGGAGTGGATCGTGTTGCCCCTGGCCGCACTGCGTTGGACATGGATGCAGCGCATCGGTGGTCCCGATGCGCCCTTTCACCCGCGATTCGGTCCGGCGGGGGATCCACCCACTCGCGGGTCAGTGGCGGTTTCGACACGCCTAAGCCGTTGACCGGAGCGTGACCGGCCCGTATCGTTTGGATGCCCCAGCCGGGGTCCGATCCGGGCGTCGCCATGGCCTTGGCCCGCCGGACACCGACCGCCGCCCCGGTGGTGTCGTCTCAAGGTCCTCGCAACCGTGATCCACCATCCCACCCCGGGGAGCCCCCGCATGAAGGCCCTGCTGTTGTCGCTGGCGGCCGCGTTCGCCGTGAGCGCCGGCCCCGCCGTCGCCGCCACGCTGGATCGCGACATACGAGTCGATCGCTCCGAGGTCACGCTGTCGACCCACGACGGCATCACCGAGGTGAGTCTGGCGCGCGGATCGCACGAGCTCCGACCTGGGCTCCCCGATCTGCCGACCCGCACCGAGCGCGTGGTGCTGCCCCCGGGAACACGGGTGACCGCGGTCGAGGTGGTGGACGTGATC
The DNA here is from genome assembly GCA_044451485.1 of Candidatus Eiseniibacteriota bacterium. Taxonomy (GTDB): domain Bacteria; phylum Eisenbacteria; class RBG-16-71-46; order RBG-16-71-46; family RBG-16-71-46; genus JBIOKD01. The sequence continues at coordinate 10,161 of JBIOKD010000002.1, forward strand.
GGCGAGCCCCTCGCGGACGCGGCGCGCGTCCCACCGTCCTACCGCGTGCGTTCCGACCTGCCCCCGTCCGAGCGCACGTCGCCCGACGGTGTTCGTTACGCGCAGAGCGGTCTGCAGCCGGCGGTGCCCGTGGAGCTCGCGCTGCAGGGGGCCCAGCGTGGCAACGACGTGGCGTTTCTGCGCGTGACCCCGATCCGGTGGGACGCGGTGAGCGGACGTCTCGAGCTGGTGCGCTCGATGCGGGTGCGACTCACCGTCGAGCCGGTCGCGAACACCGACATGGTGCGCCGCGAGCGGATCGTGCGCGAGTGGGAGGACGAGATCCCCGGCGCGACGCTGAACCGCGGCGGGGCGAGCATCACCTCGCTCGCCCGCCCCGGCGGCAGGGCGACGCCGTTCATGCCGACCCAGATCCCGTCCGTGCTCGGCAGCCCGGTCGCCTACGTGATCGTGACCTCGGACGATCTGGCGTCGCAGTTCCAGCGGCTCGCCGACTGGAAGACCCAGGAGGGCGTGCCGGCGGTGGTGCGCACGCTCACGTTCATCCGGCAGGAGTATCCCTTCGGCGCCGACGACGCCGACCGCATCCGTCAGTTCATCCGCGACGCGTACTCGCGCTGGGGCACCAAATGGGTGCTGCTGGGCGGTGACACCGACGTGATCCCGACGCGGTACGCCTTCACCACCTTCTACGGAGGCGAGAACATCGCCACCGATCTCTACTTCTCGTGTCTCGACGGGAACTGGAACGCCGACGGGGACAGCATCTACGGCGAGGGTTACCAGTCGGCCTCGGTGCCGGGGGACTCCTGCGACCTGCTGCCCGACGTCTACGTCGGACGCGCCCCGGTGTCGACGGCGATCCAGGCGCAGACGTTCGTGGACAAGACCTTCCAGTACACCCGCACCCCCGCCGGCGACTACGAGCACCAGGATCTGTTCTTCGCCGAGGTGTTGTTCCCGCACCCGTGGACCCCCGCCGCAGGGACCCCATCCCTCGACGGCGCCGAGATCGTCGAACAGGACCTGCCGCACCTCCAGGCGAATCCCCACGTCCGCTTCGGCCGTCTTTACCAGAACTACACCGACTCCCGGTGGCTCCCCGGCTCGCTGCCGGAGTCCCGCGCGGTGGTGCTCGACTCGCTGGACTTCGGATACAACATCAGCTGTCACGTCGGGCACGGTTACCGCAACGTCATGGAGTGTGCCGACGCCTCGATCACCAACGCCGACGCGCTCAACCTCACCAACGGGAACCGTCTCACCAACCTCTACGCGGCCGACTGCACCTCGAACGCGATCGACTTCCCGTGCATCGGCGAGGCGTTCCTGCACGCCACCAACGGGGGCGCCGTCACCAACATCGGATCCAGCCGCTTCGACTTCCCGGTCGCCGGTCGCGACTACCAGGAGGAGTACTTCCGGCTGCTCTATCAGGACAGCGTCACCGCGATCGGCGAGCTGCAGGCGCGTCAGAAGTTGCCGTTCGTCGCGTACGCGAGCCAGGACTACGTGCACCGCTGGACCCAGATGACCGAGCTGCTGCTGGGTGATCCCGAGCTGCGGGTCTGGATCAGCCACCCCCGCATCCTCACGGTGTCCGCCCCCACCACCATGACGCTCGGCGACAGCACCCTGGCGGTGAACGTCAAGATCTCGGGTACTCCCCTGTACGGAGCGAGGGTCACCGTCTACAAGACCGGCGACGACTACGCCTCGGGGCTCACCGACGGTGCCGGAAACGTGACCCTGGCCTTCCGGCCCGACACCGTCGGCGCGGCCACCATCACCGTGACGGCCATCGAGTGCCGGCCGGCCCAGAGCACGCTGCTGGTGCTCGCCTCGAGCCAGGTCGTGCTCGGCGACCGGCCGCCAACGTTCGAGGACGACAACCTGGGTGGCACGGTGGGCAACGGCAACGGTGTGCCCGACGCCGGTGAGACCGTGGACATCACGGTGCCCATTCGCAACAACGGCGGCGGTCTCGCCACCGGTGTCAACGCGACCCTGGCGACCGCCGACGGAGCGGTGTCCATCCTCAATCCCGTCGCCACCTATGGGAGCATCGGGGCGGCCACGCAGGTCAACGGTACCCCCTATCGTGTGGCCCTGCTCAACACCATCGGTGACCAGCACGAGGTGCCGTTCACGCTCTCGGTGGTCGATGCCGCGGGTCACCACGTCACCGAGAAGATCCAGGTCACGGTCAAGGCGCCGGATCTCCGTCACTACTCGCACACCATCACCGAGGTGTCGGGTGGCAACGGCAACGGGCGCCCCGACGTGGGGGAAACCATCGACTACACGGCGACGCTGCGGAATCTCGGCACCGGAGTCGCCAACGGCGTCACCGCCGTGCTCCGCAACTACGACGGCAAGGCCACCGTGACCGACAGCACCGCGACGTTCGGCGACATCGCCGCCGGGGCCACGGCAGTGGGAGACGCCTTCCGATTCACCGTGCTCACCGCCAAGCCGACCTTCGAGCTGCGGGTCTCCAACGTCTATGGGCTGCTCTACACGCAGAGTCTGGACACCAATTGGCCCGGGGTTCCGGGTGGTCTCGCGTGCACGAGTGGCTCCACCACCATCACGCTCACCTGGACCCACAATCCCGAGAGCGACCTCTGCGGTTACAACATCTACCGCGGCAGCTCCCAGATCGGGCCCTACACCCGGGTGAACAAGGTGCCCACCGATCGCACCTCGTACTACCTCGACGAGGCCCTGCAGCCGCTCACCCGCTACTTCTACCGGGTGACCGCGGTGGACAGCTCCGGAAACGAATCCGGACAGACCGCGGGTGTGGGCACCACGACCACCCCGCCCAACCACGCGATCTTCCCGATCGCGATGCGTCAGAACACGCCCGCCTCGGTCGCGGTGGCGCGGATCTACAACCCCGGCGAGATGGACATCGTCGCCGGGTCGGACGTGCTGTACGTGTTCCACCAGGATGGCAGCGCGCCGGTGGACGCCGACGGTGACATCGTGACCACCCAGGGCGACTTCACCACCCAGGGCAGCTACTACGCCGCCGGACCCAGCGTGGCGGCACTCGACCCGGGGGCCGGGTTCTCGATCATCGGCACCACCTGGAACACGAAGAGCGTGTACGTGTTCGACACCGCCGGCAACCTGCGACCGGGCTGGCCGTTCAACGCCGGCATCGAGATCTGGTCGTGCGCCGCGGTCGGCGATCTCGACGGGGACGGCCACCAGGAGCTGGTGTTCGGGAGCAATGGCAACAACATCTTCGCGCTGCGCTCGAACGGCAGCGAGTGGATGGACGGCGACGCCAACCCGACGACCAAGGGCGTGTTCAAGGTGCTGCCGGCGGGCAACAACTTCGGCACCCCGGCGTTGGCCGACCTGGACGGCGACGGCAAGCCGGAGATCATCTACGCCGGATTCGGCGGGACGCTCTACGCGTGGAAGGCGAACGGCACCGACATGCCGGGCTTCCCGATCACCCTGGGCGGGACCATGTCCATGTCCCCGGCGGTGGGCTGTCTCGACGGGCCGGGCGACACCAGCCCCGAGATCGTGGTCGAGACCGCGGGGAGCGGTCACGATTCGCTCTATGTGTTCGAGCCCAACGGCGCGCGGCGGGCGGGCTTCCCGGTACCGTTGTACTCGGAGGGCACCAGCAAGCAGCCGTCACCGGCGCTGGCCGACATGAACAACGACGGCTTCCTCGACATCGTGACCGCGTCGACCGCCGGCACCATCCAGGTGTTCGACCGCAACGGCGCCACGCTTCCGCTGTGGACCGCGAGCCGGTACAGCAAGCTGTTCTCGGGCAGCTCGGAGAGCAGCCCGGTGGTGGCGGACATCGACGGGGACGGCATCCCGGACGTGGTGATGGGGGACGAGAACACCGAGCTCGCCGCGCTGTCCGGGGCCACCGGGCAGATGATGCCGGGATTCCCGATCAAGCTCGACGGCGAGATCCGCGGTACGCCGGCGCTGTGCGACTGTGACGGCGACGGCAAGACCGAGATCGTGCTCGCCGGCTGGGACGCCAATCTGTACGTGTGGGACTACGACTTTCCGTTCAATCCGAACGGTGTGCCGGCCTGGCCACAGTTCCACCACGACGCGATGCGGACCGGGTTCGCGGGCGGCCCGACCCTGCTCGGCGCGCCGGACGGCCCCGGGACCCTGCCGAGGACGCTGTCGTTCGCGGCCCCGGCACCCAACCCGCTCACCAGCGGCGCGCGCTTCGCGTGGGAGGTGCCGTCGGCGGAGACGGGTCACCCGTACGAGCTGGCGATCTTCGACCTCTCGGGACGCCGGGTGAAGATCCTGGCGAGCGGCACCGCGGCGCCGGGTCGCTTCTCCGCGCAGTGGTCGCGTCGAGGGGACGATGGATCGCAGGTCGGCGGTGGGGTCTACTTCGCCCGTCTGCGGGTGGGTGGCAGCCGGCTCACTCAGAAGCTGGTCGTCCTGCCCTGACGGAGCCCGGCGAGTGGAGCGAAGACGGGCGGGCCCTGGGCCCGCCCGTCGCGTCTTGACCGGCTCGTGGTCGGTTCGTAGTGTGCGGCGGCATCCCGGCGCCCACCGGGACGCCACCGAGGCCACCTGATGAGCGTTCGCGTCCGTTTCGCGCCCAGCCCGACCGGATACCTGCACGTCGGCGGAGCCCGTACCGCGCTCTACAACTACCTGTTCGCGCGCGCGAACGGCGGCGTGTTCGTCCTGCGGATCGAGGACACCGACACGGCGCGCTCCACCGAGGATTCCCTCGCCGCGATCCTCGACGGGATGCGATGGCTCGGGCTCCACTGGGACGAGGGTCCGGGTGTCGGTGGCGCGCACGGGCCCTACGCCCAGAGCCAGCGTCGCGGCCGATACGACGCGCACGCCCGCGCGCTCGAGACCGCCGGCCGGGCGTACCCGTGCTACTGCACGCCGGAGGAGCTCGAGGAGCGTCGCGCCCGCCGCGCCGCGGCCGGAGACGGATCCGGCTACGACGGGCACTGTCGCGACCTCCCGGCCTCCGAGCGCGACGCGCGCGAGCGCGCCGGGCGGTCACGGGCGCTGCGCTTCGCGTCGCCCGGGTCGGGGGAGGTGGCTTGGGACGACATGGTGCGCGGACGGGTGGCGTTCCCCGGCGAGGTGCTCGAGGATTTCGTGCTGATGCGCTCCGACGGGCTCCCCACGTACAACTTCGCCTGCGTCGTCGACGACCACGAGATGGCGATCAGCCACGTGATCCGGGGTGACGACCACATCTCGAACACCCCTCGACAGCTCCTCCTCTACGACGCGCTGGGCTTCGCGCCGCCGGTGTTCGCGCACGTGCCGATGATCCTCGGCGCGGACGGCTCGCGTCTGAGCAAGCGGCACGGCGCGACCTCGGTCGCCTCCTACCGGGAGATGGGCATGCTCCCCGAGGCGATGGTGAACTTCCTGGCGTTGCTGGGCTGGTCGTACGACGGCCAGCGCGAGCTGTTCACGCTCGCCGAGCTGGAGCGCGTGTTCCGGCTCGAGCGGGTGGGTGCGAACGCGTCGGTGTTCGACGTGCAGAAGCTCGAGTGGGTGAACGCCCAGCATCTCAAACGACTGCCCGAGGACGAGCGGGTGCGCCGGGTGGAGGAGTTCCTCCTCACGCGTGGCTGGGACCTCTCGACGCGAGATCCCGAGTGGCGCGTCGCCTTCGTGCGCGCGCTCGGAGACCGGCTGCGCACGCTTCGCGACGCCGAGGAGTACGGACGTTTCGCGCTGGACGACACGCTCGAGATCGAGCCCACGGCCTGGCAGGAGCTGCTCGGCCGGCCCGACGTCTCCGGGCGTCTGCGCGCGCTGGCCGACCAGATCGAGTCGGATCCCGATTACACGCCGGAGTCACTCGAGCGCGGTCTGCGCGCGCTCGCCGGCGAGCGCGGGGTGAAGGCCGGCGAGCTGATCGGCCCGGCGCGCGTCGCGCTCGCCGGTCGCACGGTGAGTCCCGGCATCTTCGACGTCATGCTGCTGCTGGGTCGGGAGCGCACGCTCGAGCGTCTGCGGGAGGCCGCGGCGCGATGGGAGCGCGAGACGACGGCGGGGACGACACGCCGCTGAACATCTGAGTCGCGCGCGGTGCCGATCCTTGCCACTCGCGGAGCCCTCTGATAGAGTCCCGCGCCTCGCAGCGCTGCCCGGTAGTGTAACGGTAGCACGACTGGCTCTGGACCAGTTAGTCGAGGTTCGAATCCTTGCCGGGCAGCCAAACACGCTCGCTCGATCCGGACACGTCCCGTCGCACCGCGTGTCACCCGGTGGCGCGTGCTTCGCGAGCGCCGACGGGCTCCGGACCGGGACAACCACGTGGCGCTATCGTCTAGGGGTCTAGGACGGGTGGTTCTCAGCCATCAAACCGGGGTTCGAATCCCCGTAGCGCTACCACATGACGGCCCCGCTCGGGCGGGGCCGTTCGTTTGGCGCGGCGATGGTGGCTCGGGCCGCCGCGCGTTTCCAGACGGACCCCGTCTGCCGAGGTCGGCGATGCCGGCCACTGGCGTCTGAGGCCGATTTCCCATCCACCGGGTGCTTCGGCCGCTCCCGCCCGCCTGATCCCCGCGCGTCGGGAGGGTCCCGACCGCAACCCCATGTGGCGCGCGGTGGGGCCGGCGACGGCCGAGCCGCCCCGGCGGTCCGCTCCTTGCGATGTTTCGCGCCCGAGTCAACGTCCACCCGACCTGTCGGATCGCGCCCGGTCGTGGACGGCACCACCGCGACCGCGCGAGCCGTGCACTTTGCGGCGTGGCCTGGCCCTAACTTGTTCCTGCGCTTTTGATTGACACCGTTCCGCGAGTCCGCCTAGTATCTCACTCGACGAAGCGCCCACCCGGGGGTCACCAACCCGGGCAAGAGTCATCCCATGCCTCCGAGACCACTCGCCTCGCCGACGCCGGCGGTGACCCGCCGGCACGCGGCTTCTGCCCGCCCCGGTCTCGCATGGCGGCCCGTGTCCTCGGTCACGGGAGTTTTCGGACGGGACGGTCGGTCACCGACGTGAGTCCATGCCGCATCGCCCGGTCGCGGCCCGCGCTGCGCACCGGCACCCGGGCCCCTCGGCCCCGTACCATGACGTTCCGGTCACCCGCCGGGATGGAGATGGCGCCATGCGCATGAAGCGCGTGCCGCGCTACCTGCTGCTCACGCTGGGCTACGGCGTGCTCATCCACGCCTCCTACCTGCTGTCGCTGGTGCTGCGCTTCGAAGGCGACGTCCCGGCGCGTTGCTGGGTGGGATACCTGCGGCTCGCGCCGATGTTCACGCTGTTGTCGCTCGCCGGCTACGCGCTGGCCGGGCTCTACCAGAGTCTGTGGCGCTACGCGAGCACGATGACGCTGTTCCAGATCATCAAGGGCGTCACGCTGTCGGTGCTGTCGCTGGTCGTGATCATGATGTTCAGCAACGACATGCTCTTCCCCCGCAGCCTGCTGCCGATGGTCTGGGGCGCGCAGCTGCTCATGGTGGGGGCGGCGCGTTTCGCATGGCGTCTGTCCCGCGACCGCGTGCTCGGGCCGTCGCCGCGACGCGCGATGCGCGCGCTGGTGGTCGGCGCCGACAGCCACGGGGTCCACGTCCTCCAGGAGATGCGCCGTCGATTGGGCGGGCTCGAGCCGATCACGCCGATCGGGTTCATCGACGACGACGCGCGTCTGACCGGCCGGGAGGTCGAAGGAGTGAAGGTGCTGGGCACGATCGCCGACATGCCTCGAGTGATCGCCGAGCACCGCGCCGAGATGGTGGTGGTGTCCGACCCCGACATGCCGGCCAAGGTGGTCCGCGAGATCGCGCGCTTCTGTGGCGAAGCCAATGTCCGGATCAAGACCCTGCCCGGTCTGTCCGACGTCCACCACGGTCGCGCGTCGCTGTCGCAGATGCGTGACGTGCGGATCGAGGACCTGCTTGGTCGACAGGCGGTGCACCACAACCTCGAGGAGATGGCCGGTCTCTTGCGCGGGGAACGGGTGCTGGTCACCGGCGCCGGCGGCTCGATCGGATCGGAGCTGGCGCGTCAGATCGCGAGTTTCGCCCCGCACGAGCTGGTCCTGCTCGATCACGCGGAGAACGGTCTGTACTTCGTTCACAACGAGCTGCTCGCCCAGTGGCCGAGTCTGCCCATCCACCCGGTGGTGTCGGACATCCAGGACGCGGTCGGACTCGAGGCGGTGTTCTCGCGCTGGCGACCCGCCGTGGTGTTCCACGCCGCCGCCCACAAGCACGTGCCGCTGCTGGAATTCAATCCGCGCGAGGCGGTGCTCAACAACATCCTCGGCACCCGCCATCTGGTCGAGGCGGCGGACCGCCACGAGGTGCGGAACTTCGTGCTCATCTCCACCGACAAGGCGGTGAACCCGACCAGCGTGATGGGCGCGTCGAAGCGGGTGTGCGAGATGATCCTGCAGAGCCGCCAGCAGACCAGCCGCACCCGCTTCTCGGCGGTGCGCTTCGGCAACGTGCTCGGCAGCGACGGCTCGGTGATCCCGCTGTTCCGGCGTCAGATCGAACGCGGCGGTCCGGTCACCGTCACCCACCCGGAGACCCGTCGCTTCTTCATGACCATCCCCGAGGCGGTGCGTCTGGTCCTGCAGGCGGCGTCGATCGGCAAGGGCGGCGAGGTGTTCCTTCTCGAGATGGGCGAACAGGTGCGGATCCTCGACCTGGCGCGTCAGCTCATCCGGCTGGCGGGGATGCAGGAGGGCGAGGACATCGAGATCGTGTTCACCGGGCTGCGTCCGGGCGAGAAGCTCTTCGAGGAGCTGCACTCCGACGCCGAGCGCACCCGGATGACCCGTCACGAGCGCATCCTCACGTGGGATCTCGACGCCCGGGACGAGCAGGAGCTGCTCACCGAGGTGGACGAGCTGGCGCGCATCGCGCTCGATGGCGATCCGTCGAGCATCAAGGCCCAGCTCCACCGCATCGTCCCCGAATACGTCGAGCCGCAGCACGCGCCGTGGCAGCCGCTGCCCGCCGAGCCGGTGGTGGAGCTGCCGGTGGCGGCTCCAGCCGCTCCCGTGGCGGCCCCCGGGGTCGACTGGGAAACGGCGTTGCGACGCGGGGTCGAGAGCGCGGTGGCGGTGCTGCTGCTGGCGGCGTCGCTACCGGCCTGGCTGGCGCTGGCGGTCGAGGCGCGCATACGCGGCGAGCGCGAGATCCTGCTGCGCGAGACACGGGTGGGACGCAGCCGTCGCGGCGGACAGCGGCGGGCGCGACCGTTGCCCGCGCTGATCGACCGCAGGGCCACCGAGCGGCGCACCCAGGATCTGCTCGGACAGCCCTTCACCTGCTGGCGGTTTCGCTCGGACCTCGGCCCGGTGAGCGGCTGGCTGGCGCGGCATCGTCTCGACAAGGTGCCGTTCCTGATCAACGTGCTGCGACACGAGATGACGCTCGTCGGCCCCAATCCGGAGAAGGAGCAGGTCGTGCTCCGCTACGGCGGTCTGGTGCCCGACTATCCGCGCCGCTTCAGCGTGCTGCCCGGGGTGACCGGGCTCGCGCAGATCTCGGACTGCGGCGAGGAGGGCGCCGAGGGCGTCGTGCGTCGCACGCATTACGACCTGTTCTACATCGATCACCGCACCCTGCTGCTCGATCTCCGCACGTTGTGGCGCACCGCCGGCGTGATCCTGCGTCATCCCCGGCGGGCCGCGCGTAACCCAGAACCTGCGGTTCACGCCGCGGACGGCACGCCCCGAGGTGGGCGCGACCCGGTCCGTGACGACGCCGTGGCCAAAGGAGTGACCCGATGATCCGCCGCGGGACTGGCGCGTGGTCGACGATGGCGATGCTCCTCGTGCTCCCGGTGTTGCTGTCGGCCGGTCCCGCGCGGGCCGCGGATTATCTGATCGGCGCCGAGGACGTGCTGCAGGTCTCCGTGTACCTGCACCCGGAGCTCGAGCACACGGTCACCGTCGACGCCAACGGGTCCATCACCCTTCCGCCGGTTGGAGCGATCAAGGCGGGCGGGCTGACCCCACGCCAGCTCGGCGACCAGATCTCCGACCGGCTCTCCACCTACCTGCGCCAGACCACCGCGGTGACGGTGACCGTCACCCAGTACATGAGCCGCAGCGTGTTCGTGACCGGGCAGGTCTCTCGGCCGGGGCGATACGGGTTCGAGATCATTCCCTCGCTGCCGGACGCGATCGCCCAGGCGGGCGGCGCCATCGTGGGCTCCGATCTGTCACGCGTGCAGGTGATCCGGGTCGAGGGAACCCAGCGCAAGACCCTCTACGCGGACGTGGCGCGCGTGCTGCGTGACGGAGACACCAGCGCGCTGCCCGCCCTCCACGCCGGGGACACGGTGATCGTGCCGCAGGGGATCGGCGCCGCGGCGTATGCCGGTCAGGGCGTGGGTGGCGCGATCATCGGCGAGGTGGCGCACCCCGGCATCTACCCGGTCGGTGAGGGGCAGGACCTGTGGACGGTGCTGGCCGGCGCGGGCGGTGTGACTGCCAACGCGGACCTGCGCAACGTCCGGATCCTGACCCACCAGGGGGACGGCTACAACGCCGTACGTCTCGACCTCCGGAACATCCTCGACAACGGCTCGCGTGCGGCGCTCACGGTCAAGGACGGTGACGTGGTGTACGTGCCGTCCAACGCGAACTCCGGGCTCTCGCGTGCCACCATTGCGCTGGTGACGGTCGTGGGGCTCACGCGTGACGTGCTCAATATCCTGGTGCTGGACCAGATCTATCGCGGGGGGCAGACCAAGTGAGCGAAGAGACGCAGGGTGGCAACGCGCTCGACCTGCGTGAGATGTTCGGCGTCCTGCGCCGGCGCCGGTGGCTGGCCATCCTGCCGTTCGGGGCCGCGACGCTGGCCGGGCTCGTCCTGGCCCTGGCGCTGCCACCGGTTTACGTCAGCACGGTGACCATGCTGTTCGACAAGCCAAGGCCGCTGGGGGGTGGTCTCGGTGACGTCGGGGGCGGCACCAACGATCCCGGCGGCCAGGCCGACGTCATGCGCGAGCAGGTGAAGAGCAGCCTGTTCCTGCGCAGCGTCATCACCGCCACCGGGGTCCAGAATTCGGCCCACACGCGCTCCTGGGCGCTCAAGTCGGCGTCGCGCTACCCCGGCGTGTCACGGGACGAGGCGGTGGATCTGTTCCTGATCGACCATCTCCGTGACGCGGTGTCGATCCGCCGCGCCAAGGGCACCGTGTTCGAAGTCGCGGTCGAGGACTTCGATCGCGACCGGGCGCAGGTGCTGGCCGGCGGGGTCGCGAACCAGTTCATCGCCTCGTCCAAGGCGGCGCAGATCGAGGCGGTACGGGCGACCCAGGAGTTCAGTCTCGAACAGGAGCGGTTGTACAAGCGCCGGGCCGAGGAGAGCGAGGAGCGCTTGCAGACCTTCCGCGAGCACCAGCTCGGGGAGTCGATGGCGAATTCGAGCATCAACCCGACCAACCTGCAACGCGCGCACCAGCTGCTCGACCAGACCCAGTTCGAGTGGGAGGATGCCCGTCAGCGTGTGCAACAGCTCCGCCAGGTCTGCGACACGCAGGGCCAGCCGAACGATCCCGACCAGCTCTCCAGCGCGTCGGTGGCCGCGCTGGCGGCACAGATCGTGGGTCTCGAACGCCAGGTCGCGAGCGCCACCCTCTCCGACGTCGGTCAGGAGAACCTCGGCTCGCTGCGTCTGGACATCGTACGCAAGGGCGGGGAGCTCGAGACCGAGCTCACCGCCGGCGCGGCGCGGACGTTCCCGGGCAAGTCCGACACCTTTCAGAGGAATCTGGTGGCCTACCGGCTCGCACAGGCGGACCTGGCCGGCATCGAGGCGCGCCGCTCGTGGCTGGCCGCCCAGGTGTCCGCGTACGAGCGCAGCGTCATGATCACGCCGGAGCGCACGCAGGAGGAGCAACGGCTGGTGCAGGAGGCCGAGGCCAACCGGAACATGTACAACCAGTTCCTGCAGCAGTCGGCGATCGCTTCGATCAACGAGGCGTTCGAAAACGCCAAGCTGTCCGGCAAGTTCACATTGATCGAGCCCGCGACCCGTCCGCTGCAGCCGAGCAAGCCGAATCGTCCGGTGCTGATCGTGCTGTCGATGATCGCCGGGCTCATCGTCGGCATCGGCACGGTGCTGCTCGTCGAGCACCACGACCAGTCGCTTCGCAACGCCGACGAGGTCGAGAGCATGCTCGGCCTCCCGGTCCTCGGGGCCATCCCGCGGGTGCCGGAGCTCGAGCGCTCGCGTCGTCGCAGTCGTCCGTCGTCGGGCGGGCCCGGGCTGCCGGGGGCGCGGGACCACGGTCTGCTCCACCGTCTCAAGGTGGAGAGCCCGCTCGGTCTCGAGTTCCGGCGCACGACACTCAAGCTGCAGCGAATGAAGGCCGCGAACCCGCTGCACACCCTGCTGGTGACGAGCTCGACCCGTGGCGAGGGCAAGACCACCACCACGGCCTGCGTGGCCATCACGCTCGCCCGCGAGCTGCACCAGAAGATCCTGCTGGTGGATTTCGATCTCCGGAGTCCGGCGCTCCACCGCGCGCTGGGTCTGCCGAGCAGCAGCTGGGGGCTCGCGCAGATGCTCGCGCAGCGTCAGTTCGACGAGCGGTTCGTCCGGGCCACCGTGATGCCCGATCTCGAGTTCCTGCCCGCGGGCAAGACCGACCGGCCGCCCTCCGAGCTCATCAACACCGAAGCCGTCGAGTGGTTCGTGCGCGAGGCGGCCGCCCGCTATCAGCTGGTGGTGATCGACTCGGCACCCAATCTCGCGGTCCCGGATTCGCTGATCCTGGGACGCGCGGTGGACGGGGTGCTCTACGTCATCAAGGCCGGCAGCACGGTGCGCAAGGCCGCCGAGTACGGGGTCCGGGTGCAGCGCGAGGCGCGGGACAACGTGATCGGCGTGCTCTTGAACGACGCCGGTGAGGTGCTGCCTCAGTACTACGGTTACCGGTACAACTACTACGGCTACACCGATCAGGCCGCCGGCACCGACGCGTGACGGACCATCGCACCATGGATGGTCCGCGCTGGATCCAGGAACCCGCATGAACAGCACTCCCCGACGCGCGCCCGGGGTGAGCCTGGTGCTCACCTGCTACAACGCCGCGTGGTGCATCGAGCGGGCGCTCGACAGCGTGCTTTCGCAGACCCTCGTCCCCGAGGAGCTGATCGTGTCGGACGACGGTTCGACCGACGACACCGTCGAACACATCACCGGGCGATACGGCGACGCGGTGACGGTGCTGCGGTTGCCCCATCGCGGGCTCACCGCCAGCCGGATCGCGGCGATCGACGCGGCGCGTGGGCCGTGGCTCGCGCTGATGGACGCCGACGACACCTGGCTGCCCGATAAGACCGAACGGCAGCTCGACACCGTCGAGCGTCACCCGGAGCTCGCGTGGGTGTCGGGGGACGGCGCACTGGTGGGGGAGCAGGGGATGATCGAGGAGTCGTGGCTCGCGGGGTACTTCGAGCCGGTTCGCGATCTGGTCGGCGATCTCTTCCCACACGTGGTGCAACGCTGTTTCCCACTGGTCAGCTCGTCGCTGGTGCGCAAGAGCGCCTACCTGGCGGTCGGCGGCATGGACCCCGACATCGAGTACTCGCAGGACTACGCGTTGTGGCTCCGTCTGTCGGCCCGCTTCCCGGCCGCGGTCATGAGCGCGCGCTTGATCCACTACTGGTCGAGTCCGACCCAGATGAGCAGGCGCATCGAGGAGCGCTATCGCGACGACAAGCGTCTGATGGAGCGGGTGGCACGCGGCGAGTACCGACGCGACCCCAACGCCCAGCGGGTCGCTCGCGAGAAGGTGGCCTCGTACGAGTTCGACCTCGGCGTGATCTGTCTGCGCAGCGGGCGCTTCCCGGCGGGGCGGCGGCACCTGTGGCGTGCCGCGTCGATGCCCGGGCCGCTCCACCGCCGGGCCCTCGCCCTGTTCGGTGTCGCCACACCGCGTGGCGCGCTGCACCGTCTGATGCACTCCCCGTGGCTCAAGGGCACCGTGCAACGCGCCCGTCGCAGCAACCCGATGCTGGGCAGGGAGGGCGGATCGTGAGTGTCCCGTTCGCGGTCTCGGTCGTGATCCCGGTCCGGAACGGGATGCCGGACGTGCTCGACGCGGTGGGCTCGGCGCTGGCGCAGACCCGCCCGCCCCTCGAGGTGATCGTGCTCGACGACGGCTCGAGTGACGGCGGCGCGGACGCCGTGGAAGCGCGGTTCGATGGTGGTGCGGGTGGCCCCGAGGTCACGGTGGTGCGTGGGAGCTGGGGCTCGGCCGGCGCCGCACGGAACGCCGGGTGGCGGCGCGCGCGCGCGCCCTGGGTGGCGTTCCTCGACGCCGACGATCTGTGGTTCGGCGAGAAGCTGGCCGCCGCCGAGACCCTGATCGCGCGTCATCCGACCGCGGGCTGGTTCTTCAGCGACGGCGCGTTCCGCACCCTGGAGGGGGAGCTACGCACCTCCTGGTTCGCCGACTGGGCGCGCGTCCCCGAGGTGTACTTCGGACATCCGACCGAGGCGCTCCTGGAGGTGAACTTCATCCTCACTTCGTCGGTGCTGGTGCGACGCGAGCTCCTCGTCGCGACCGGTGGATTCGACGAGGCGATGAGCCATGCCGAGGATCTGGATCTGTGGATCCGGCTCGCGCGCCGCTCACCGGCGGTGGCCACGGCCCGTTCCCTGGTGCGCTACCAGCACCGCCCGGGCGGGCTGACCCGGCAGGTGGTGGCGCGTCTCGAGGGCAACGCACGTCTCTACGAGCGACTCGCGCGTGACCCCGACCTCGCCCTCGGGCTCCGGGCGAAGGCCCGGCGTCGCGCCGCGTTGTCGTGGCTCAAGCTCGCGCGCACCGCGCTCCGCGAGCGTGATCCTGCCCTGGCCCGCCGCTACCTGGTGCACGCGTGGCGCGGGGGCCGGCGCCCGGCGGCGCTGGCCGCCTGGGGGCTGAGTCTGCTGCCGGCCCCGCTCACCGGTTGGGCCCGCTCGCTCGGCTGGCTGCGCCGCCGGATCGCGGCGCCCTCGCTGCAGGTGAAGCGGGTGACACTGGTCTCGGAGACCGACCGCCGGACCGAGGGTGTCACCACCGGCGCCCGTCTCGGCGGGGAAGCGCGATGAGCAGCGCGCCGCGCCCGCTGCCGGCGCCATCACCCGCCGAGCTCCGCGCGCGCGCGCAACGCGGCGCCCAGGGGCTGGCGACCGCGGCGATCCCGATCGTGAGCGGCATGGTCGCGATCGGGCTGGTGCTGGTCTTCGTGGTGCTCGATTACGTGATGGGCGCCAACGTGCATCGGCTGGTCAAGCTGCTGATCGGGCTGTCGGCGATGGTCGGTCTGGTCGCCAACTCGACCATCGGACTCTTCATCCTGCCCATCGCCAACCCGATGCTCGGTCTCCTTCCCAAGCTGCCGCTGCCGGGTCTCAACACCCTGAACGTGGTCCTGCTGGGGATCTTCGTGCCGTTCGCCATCCAGCGCACGTTCCGACGCCAGCAGGTCCTGCGCGGCGGCACGCTGACGCTGCCACTGCTGCTGCTGCTGGTCCTGCTCGCGCTGTCGGTGCTGCGCGGTGCGGCATTCCCGACCGGGTACGTCTACGAGGCGGGTGACGCGGGGCTGAGTGTCTTCCGTTGCTTCATGACCTTCACGGTTTACTTCATCACCTACGCCATCGTGACCGGGGAACAGGCGAGACGGCGCATGACGTGGGCGATCGTGCTGGGTGCGCTGGTCGAGAGTCTGTACGCGATCATGACCGGCCGGAGCGACCACGGCCGCGCCGGCGGATCCATGCGACAGGCCAACGAGCTGGGAGCGTATCTGGCGATGTTCGCCTCGTTCGCGTTCGCGATGTCCTTCGGCGTGAACAAGTGGTGGCAGCGGGTCCTCGCCTGGGGGACGTTCGGGCTGGCCTCGGTGGGGGTGCTGTTCTCGGTATCGCGGGGCGGCATGGTGGCGCTGGCGCTGGCGACCCTGTGGGTCACCTGGCGCTCGGCCCGCTGGGTGACGCTGGCGATCGTGCTCGTGCTTGCCACCAGTCCCGCGTGGCTGCCCGACTACGCGATGGAGCGCATCCACATGACCACCTCCGGCCCCGGTGACAGCGAGGACGAGAGCGGCGGACTCGATCCCGGGGCCGAGTCGAGGGTCAACACCTGGCATACCATCCTGCACATCGTCCAGGACCACGCCATCGAGGGCATCGGGTTCGAGTCGTTGCATTACGTGCTCCCCCAGGCCGGCGAGGAGCTCGGTCTTCACGTCAAGGACTCGTCGCACAACACCTTCTTCCGGTTGCTGGCCGAGGCGGGGATCTTCGGACTGGGCGCGTTCCTGTTCCTCTTCTACCGCGTGTTCCGACTCGCCGAGACCGGTGTGCGCCTTGCCCGTGATCGGTTCGATCGCCAGCTTTCGGTGGGATTGTCGGGCGCGGCGCTGGCGCTGTTCGTCTCGTGCTGGTTCGGGGACCGGTTCTTCCAGATCATGATCACCGGCAACCTGTGGGTGGCGTGTGCGCTGGTGGACGACCTGGTTCACGAGCGGCGGAGCGTGCCGGCGTGAGCACGCGCGCCGCGCGCTGGCTGTGGAGTCTGGCGCCACGCGCGACACGCGTGGTGCGTGCCGGCGCGCGCACCTCGGCGCTGGTGATCGTCCGGCATCACCGCGTGTACGCCGCCACCGAGCGGCCGCTCTATCGTCTCGGAGTCGCGGAATCGGTGCTCCGCGACCAGCTCGCGATGCTCGCACGAGAGGAGCTGACCCCGGTCACGGTCGCCGAGGGGCTCGCCCATCTCGACTCCGGTGAGCCGGGCGTGCGGGTGGCGATGAGCTTCGACGACGGCTATCGCGACAACCTCACCCGGGCGCTGCCGCTGCTGACGCGGCACGGCGCGCGCGCGACACTCTTCCTGGCGGCCGGTCTGATCGAGGACCGTCGTGCGCCGTGGTGGGACGTGCTGGCGCACGCGCTGGAGACCACCGTGGCGACCGTGTTGCCGCCACTGCCGGGGATCACGACGACGGCGATGCCGCTCGAGGGTCCCGCCGCTCGCCGGGAGACACTCGCGCGGCTGATCCCGGCGCTCAAGATCGAGCCGCGCACGCGCGAAGCGCGGTTGGCGGCGGTGCGCGAGACGCTGGGCATCCGTGACGCGGCGTCCTGCGCGCTGGCGCGCTGGGAGGAGCTGCCGGCGTGGACCGCGGCCGGTGGCGAGATCGGGGCCCACACCCTGACCCACCCCCACCTCACCACGCTCGACCCGGCGGAACAGCGTCGGGAGATCGCCGGATCGGTCACGTTGATCGAGAGGCGTCTGGGAGTCCGGGTCGCCGGGTTCGCCTATCCGGGCGGCGATCACGACGCCACCACGGTGGCGGTGACACGCGAGAGCGGTCCCGGCTACGCCGTGACCACGCGCGCCGGGGTCGCGACCGCGGCGAGCCCGCGTTTCGAGCTGCCCCGCCGGGGCTTCAGCGAGGGCACCTGTCTCGGCCCCGGCGGACGATTCTCGCGCCGGCTGGCGCTCGCCGAGCTGGACGGCGTGTTCGATCGCATGCGCGCCGCGCGTGACGGGGTGGCGTCGTGAGCGCGGTCGATCCCATCGTGACGCGACATCCCGAGACCGTCACGACACCCGGTCCCGGCCGCATCCGGGTGCTCTACGTGGTCAACAACTTCGTGGCCGGTGGCGCCGAGCGGCATCTGCTCGAGCTGTGGCGACGCATCGATCGCGGCCGCTTCGAGGTCGAGATCGCGTGCTTCCGGCACGAGGGCCGCTTCCTCGACGATGTGGAGAAGCTGGGCTGGCCGGTGCACCACCTGTCGGTGCCCAAGACCCTCTACACGCCGGCCGGGGTGGTGGGTCTATGGCGGCTCGTGCAATTGGTGCGGGCGCGGCGACCCGACGTCATCCACGGCTATCTGTTCGGACCGAACCTGTTCGCGGCCCTGGCGGGCCGTTGGTGCGGGGTGCGCGCGGTGGTGGTGGCGAAGCGCAACGTCGACGCCTTCGAGACCCCGCGTCAGATCGCGGTGCAACGGCTCTCGCACCGCCTGGCGACCCACGTCACCGCGGTGAGCGAGACGGTGGCGGCCACCTCGGTGGCGCTCGGCGTGCCACGCGCGCGGGTGACCGTGATCCCGAACGGGGTGGACGTGGGTCGCTTCGACGTGTCACCCCACACCCGTTCACAGCTCGGTCTCGATCCCGCGGCGCCGGTGATCGGGAGCGTGGGATGTCTTGAGGCGCGCAAGGACTACGGCACGCTGTTCGACGCTCTCGAACGGCTGGCCGCGGCGGGTCGGGTCTTCCAGGTGATGCTGGTCGGCGACGGCAGCGAGCGCGCGGCACTCGAGACCCGGGCCGCGTCACTGGGCCGGCCGGTTCGCTTTCTCGGCGAGCGGGGCGACGTGGAGCGACTGCTGCCGGTGATGGACGTGTTCGTGCTCTCGTCACGCGAGGAGGGCATCCCGAACGCGCTGCTCGAGGCCATGGCGGCGGCGCGCCCGTGTGTCGCGACGTCGGTGGGTGGCACCCCCGAGGTGCTCGCCGACGGGGTGACCGGCTGGCTGGTGCCACCCGCCGACGCGTCCGCGTTGGCGACCGCGATCGCCGAGGCGCTCGACCACCCCGACGAGGCGATGCGCCGTGCCACCGCGGCCCGCCGCGAGATGATCGATCAACGCAGCATCGACGCGATGGTCCGGCTCCACGAGCGGTTCTACAACGATGTCACCGGTGGGCGGGAGTCGTCATGAGACCCATCGTCTACGTCACCACCGCGTTCCCGACCCAGACCTTCTTCCTCGAGAACGAGGTACACCGCCTGCTCGCCCGTGGCATCGACGTGCGGGTCTACCGTCTGCGCGGTCGGGGTCGCAACGTGCAGCCCGAACACCGCTCGCTCGAGCGGATCACGGTCTCGGTCGGCTCGCCCCTCGATCCCCGGTCCTGGCTCGATCTGCTGGTCTGGCTGGCACGCAAGCCCCACGTGTTGATCCCGGAGGTGGCCCGGGTGCTGTGGGCGTCGCGCTCCAGTCTGTACGCGATGGTCGGGCATCTCGGGTACCTGCCCGCGACCGCGCGGGTCGCCAGCCGGGTGGAGCGCGATCGTGTCGGCCGGCTCCACGCCGGATGGGCGCACTTCCCGGGCACGGTGGCGTATCTCGCTTCACGGCTCACCGGGGCGCGGTTCAGCATGACCGCGCATGCCGGCTCCGACCTGTACCGCACCCAGGCCTTCCTGGCACCGAAGGTGCGCGCCGCCGACTTCGTGACCGCCTGCGTGCGCGGGAACGCCGATATGCTGCGTCGCATGGGCGGTCCGGGCGCCCGGGTCGAGTGGCTGTACCACGGCGTGGATCGCACCCGCTTCGACGGCAGCGGTCGCGCCCGTCGCCCGCGGCCGCTGCTGCTCACGGTGGGCCGTCTGCACGCGGGCAAGGGCTACGACGTCGCGTTGCGGGTGCTGGCTGCGGTGCGCGCGGCCGGTCACGACGCGCGGCTGGTGCTGGTGGGTGAGGGACCGGAAGGCCCACCACTGCGAAAGCTGGCCGCCGGTCTCGGAGTCGCCACGCACGCGGAGTTCCGCGGCGCGCTGGCGCAGCGCGACATCATGCCGCTCTATCGCGAGGCATGGCTGCTCCTCGCGCCATGCCGCGTGCTCGCCAACGGCCGTCGCGATGGCATCCCGAACGTGATCGTCGAGGCCATGGCGATGGGTCTGCCGTGCGCCGGCACCCGTGCCGCCGGTCTCGAGGAGGCGATCGTCGACGGTGTCACCGGGACGCTCACGCCACAGGACGACGTCGAGGCGATGACCGCCGCGGTGCTCCCGCTGCTCGCCGACCCGACACGGATCGATCGCATGGGAGAACAGGCGCGCGCCGTGGTGCGCGACGACTTCGACGTCGAGCGAAACTTCCAGCGTCTCCTCGAGCTGTTCCAGACCGACGGCGCGGCGGCCGCCGTCGCGTCCGCCGAGACCCCGGCCACCGGCACCGATCCGGGGGTGTCGCGATGAAGATCGTTCACGTGGTGGAGTCGATGCGCCGCGGCGGCGCCGAGAGCGTGGTGGTGGAGCACGTCCGGCACGCCGGCCCCGGGTTCGAGACCGCTGTGGTGGCACTCAACGACGGCGGTCCGGCGCTGGAGGAGGCGCGCGCCGCCGGGGCCCGCGCGTACCACATCGGTAAGCACGGAGCTCGGCTGGACGGGATCACGCGGCTCGCCGCGATCCTGCGCGAGGAGCATCCCGACGTGGTCAACGGTCACAACGCCACCGGTGGTCTGTACGCGGTCATGGCCGCGCGTCTGGCTGGAATCCCGGTGGTGTTTCGCACCGAGCACACCCTGCACTTCCCGGCCCGTCATTCCGTCGTCTATCCGTTCCTCGAGCCGCTGGCGACCGCCCTCACGCGACGCGTGGTGTGCGTGTGCCAGGCCGTGCTGGAAAGCCACGTCAGTCGCCTGCCCTGGGCGGCACGGCGCTTCGTCACCGTGGCCAACGGCATCTCGCCTGCACCGCACACCCGCCCGCGTGAGGACGTGCGCCACGAGCTCGGCATGGGCGAAGCGGACACGCTGGTGCTGTCGGTCGGCAGCCTGACGCCGCAGAAGGCCCAGGACGTCCTGATCGACGCTTTCGCCGTCGCGGCTCCGCGCTCTCCGTCGGCACGGCTCGTGATCGCCGGCGAGGGGCCGCTGCGTGGCGCTCTCGAGAGCCGTATCGCGACGCTCGGTCTCGCGGAGCGGGTACGGCTGCTCGGCGACCGGTCGGACGCGGCGGATCTGATGGCGGCGGCCGATCTGTTCGTGCTGTCGTCCCGGCGGGAGGGGCTGCCGATGACGTTGATCGAGGCGATGCGTGCCGGTTGCGCCGCGGTCTCGACCCGGATCGGCGGCACCGGAGAGGCGATCGAGGACGGGGTCACCGGACGGCTGGTCGGGGTCGGGGACGTCGCGGCGCTCGGCGACGTGATCGCCACACTGCTCGACGACCACGCCACGCGACGCGCGTACGGAACGGCGGGTCGGGCGCGATTCCACGCACGATTCACCGCCGAACGCATGGTGCGCGAGACCGAGGCGCTCTATCGCGAGGTCGGTGGCGTGTCGGCGTGGCGTGCGGGGAGCGCGGCGTGAGCGGCCCGCACGTGTGGTCCACCCACGACCCGCTTCCGCCGGCGTTCGCCGAGGATTGGGCGCGCCGTCTCCAGGCCAGCCCGCTGTCGCACTTCGGCATGCGGCTCGACTACCTCGCGTGGCAGGCGCGACACGGCGAGCATGCGCTCGCCGTGCTCGTGGACGACGGGTTCCCCGGCGCCATGGTGCTGCGCGAGTCACCCGGCGTCTGGGCGTGCGGGTGGCCGTGGCGGTGGCAGATCGTCGTCGAGGGGGGTCTGGGAGCGACCGGCATCACGCCCGCCCAGTCGAGCGAGCTGGCCCGTGTGGCCGAGCGGCTCGTGCCCGGACGACGTCTCGAGTTCTTCGCCCCCGGTCAGACGCCCGCCGGATGGCCGGGGTTCAAGGCCGGTCCCACGATCGTTCTCGATCTCACCGAGCCCGAGGAGGCGCTGTGGAAGGCGCTCGACAAGTCGAAGCAGTCGAGCATCCGGAAGGCGGGGCGTGACGGACTGGTGGTGACGGTCGCCGACCGACCCGAGCAGTTCCGCGCCTTCCAGCGTCTGCAGTCGGAGACCGAGGCGCGTCGCCGCGCACCGCACTCGGACGGCGGATCCGACGCCGCGGACCCGGCGCCGGCGGCAACGGCGAACCCGGGGCCCGACCCGGCGCCCGGCGAGGGCTGGCGGGAGTGGGAGCTGCCCTGGCACTGGCTGCTGGTGGCCGAGCGGGATGGCGTGGTCGAAGGCGGATCCGGATTCGGCACCGCGCCGGGCGGCACGCTCGACTATCGCACCAACGCCTCGTCGCTGGCCGGACGGAAGGCCGGCGCGAACTTCCTGCTCGCGTGGGAGGCGGTGCGGCGCGGGCGCGAGGTGGGTTATCGCCGCATGAATTGGGGTGGCGCGACGCGCTTCAAGCGCGACATGCGTGGCGCGCTGGTCGAGGTGTACTGCGGACTGGGTGGAGGCGCGGCCTGGCGTCTCCCGAACGAGCTCACGGCTTCGGTGCGTCGGGCCCGCCCGAAGGTGGCGGCCTGGTGGCGCGGGCTCAGGCGGACCGGGGAGGGCACGGCGCGATGAACGATGGCGAGACGCGCGCTCGATTCGAGGGGTTCCTGCGCTGGACGATCGAGGTCGAGTACCCCGCCCATGCGCGCTTCCTCGCGTCGGAGGAGGGCCGGGCGTTCGGCGACTACTATCGCAGCCTGCCGGCATCCGGCGACCACGTGGCGATCGCCCGTCTGTTGCGCGGCACCTGGCGTGGGGATGCCGGCTGGACCGCGCGCTGGCTCGCCACCCGCGATCATCCGGTCGTGCTCGATGCCGGCTCGGGCTTCGGGACCTTCGCGATGCTGTACGCGTCGGTCGGGGC
This sequence comes from Candidatus Eiseniibacteriota bacterium, assembly GCA_044451485.1. Taxonomy (GTDB): domain Bacteria; phylum Eisenbacteria; class RBG-16-71-46; order RBG-16-71-46; family RBG-16-71-46; genus JBIOKD01. The sequence continues at coordinate 32,611 of JBIOKD010000002.1, forward strand.
GGAGGTGCTGGCGGTGGACCTGCGACCCGACCGGTTGTCGGCGGCGGAGAAGCGGCTCGCGTTCCATCGCGAGACCACCGGCGAGTCGCTTGCGGTGACCCAGCTGCGAGCCGACCTCACTCGTCCGTGGCCGCGGCCGGTGGATCTGGTCTGGGTGTACAACGCGATCTCCCACATCGACCCGCTCGATCCATTCATCGCCCAGGTGCGCGAGCACCTGAAGCCGGGCGGGGTGCTGGTGGTGGGGGACATCAACGGGGCGAACCCACGGCACCTCGCGCGTCTGTCCCAGGTCCGCACCGAGGTGCACCAGGAGTACGTGGCCCCCGACGGCCAGCGTCACGCCTACGCGGTGGAGCGCACGTTTTCGCCGGCGGAGATGCGCCAGGTCATGGAGCGCAACGGTCTCCGCGTGCTGCACCACGAGGTGTACTTCGGAGGTCTGGGCTCGCTGCCCGATCCCGTGTACCACGGGCTGGTGGCCCCGCTGCAACGACAGTGGCGGCTCGGAGGCCGGCGCGCGCGCCGACAGCTCGTGGTGGCCGGTCGCGTGTCGTGAGGCGGCGATGAGCGGGGAGCCGGAGCGCACCGGTCGGCCGGCCGGGCGTGTGGTGGCGCCGGCGCCGGGTGGCTTCTACGGTCCGCTCAAACGGGCGGCCGATGTTGCGCTCGCCCTCGCGCTGCTCCTGGCGGTGTCGCCGGTGATGATCGCCGTGGGGCTCGCCATACGACTCGATTCGCCGGGCCCGGCCCTGTTCCGACAGCGACGCATCGGACGCGGGTCGCGCGAGTTTGTGATCGTCAAGTTCCGCACCATGCGTCAGGGCACACCCGATCTCGCCTCGCACCTCATGCAGGGCCAGGTCTCGGACCGTGTGACCCGCATCGGCGGGTTTCTGAGACGCTCGAGTCTCGACGAGTTGCCACAGTTGCTCAACATCCTGCACGGGGAGATGTCGTTCGTGGGGCCACGCCCGGCGCTCTTCAACCAGTACGACCTGATCGCGATGCGACAGGAGGCCGGGGTGGACGCGCTCAAACCGGGAGTGACCGGCTGGGCGCAGATCAACGGCCGCGATGAAATCCCGATGGACCACAAGGTGTCGCTCGACCGCTGGTATCTCGAGCACTGTGGCGCGTGGACCGATCTGCTGATCCTCTTCCGCACCCCGTTCGCGTTGTTGTCCGGGCGCGGGGTCAACTAGGCTCCGTTTGGAAACGCACGGCGAGCGCGCGAGGCCTGGAACGGCCACCGCGCAAGGAGCGAGGAGGAGGCCAGCCTTGTGCCGGCTGCCGACGACGAGAGCCGCTGCGCCGGCCACGCCGGGTCGTCTCGGGCCCGCGGGCGGGCCATGAACGCCCTCGAGCAGCTCCTGCTGGGCTGGACGTGCGCGTGGTCGTCGGTCCGGATCGCGCTGCGACCGTCGCTCTGGCCGGCCTGGATCGTGCTCGGAGGGGCACAACTCGCCTTGCTGGCCGCGCTGGCCTGCTGCGTCCACCCGCTCGTCTCGGCGCTCGCCGCGCCGCTGGTCGCGTCGCTGGCCGGCCCCGCGGCCCTGCACTACCCGACACTCTTCCACGAGCTGCCACGTCTGTTCGCCCGGGTGGACGCGCCGATCGTCGCGTGGCTGGGAGCATGGGCCGCCGGGGTCACCAGTCTGCAGGTGGTGGCGATGGCCGATCGCGCGTCGTCGGATGCGCGCGAGGCGCTGCGGAGCGCGTGGAGGCGTCTGCCGGCGCTCCTGGTCGCCCAGCTGCCGCTCTTCGCGATGGAGTGGCTGCTCGGGGACGGCATCACGCTGTGGCTGCACCATCGCGGGAGTGGTGGTCTCGTGGTGAAGGCGGTCACCCTGCTCGCCGGCGTGACGCTGGGTCTTGGCGGCGTTTTTCTGTGCTGGCTGCCGGTGCTCGTGATCGTCGGCCGGTACCGGGTGCTGGAGGCCTGGCACGAGCTGCCACGTCTCGGCGGTCGTGGATTCGGCGCGGCGCTGGTGGTGCTGGCGATGGCGTGGATCCCACAGGCCCCGTTCGCGCTCGCGCTGCGCGGGCCGGGCCGCTGGATCGACATGGGTCATCCCGAGTGGGTGGCACTCCTGATGGTGGGGCAGCTCGTCGTGGCCCTGGTCATGGGTCTGCTGGCGACCATCGCGATCGCGCTGGCCTGGACCGCTCTCCGGGAGGAACCATGAGTCGGCTGCGCATGGTCCCGGCGTTGGCGGCGCTGGTGCTCCTGGTGTCGGGCTGCGGCAAGGGCGAGCTGTGGACCCGTTGGCGCGCGGAGCGGGCGTTGTGGAAGGCGCATCGTCTGGAGACGCGCATCCTCTCGAACCCCATGGACTCGACCCGCGTCGATCGGGTGATGCGGGCCTACCGTCGCGTGACCGTGACGTTTCCGGCCACGCGTTGGGTGCCGCGGTGGACCACGAGCGGGGACTCGCTCGCACGCGACATCGCGCAGGTGTCGGGCAAGGCGATGCTCCACATGGGTGACCTCGAGGCGCGACGGGGTCGGCTCGACGCGGCGCGCGAGGTGTACGACGAGGCCGCCGTCGCGTACGGCCCGGTATGGCCCATCGCGTTCGAGTCCCGCATCGCCCTGGCCGAGGCGCTCGAGGCGGCGGACGACAGCGCGGCCGCCGTGACCGACTGGGAGTCGGCCGCCCGTCTGGGACGGGTCGTGGATCCCGACAGCCTCGCGATCTCGGAGCGGACCTTCGCGGTCGCGCAACGGGTGATGTCGTTCCATCGCGATGCGGGCCGGATCACGTCGGCCGATTCGCTGCGCGACGCGATGGTGGGTGCCATCGACCAGGCGCTCCACGCGCGAGCCGACGACTCGCTGGCGGTGCAGCTCTGGATCCGTCGCGCCGAGGTGCTGGTCGGGCGTGGGCGGCCATCGGATCTGGCCGAGGCGAGCACGTCGCTCTACCGGGCGCTGGGCGATCCGCTCGGCGGCGCGTCGGCTCGGGACGCGATGCTGGCGCTGGGCGAGACGTGGCTCGCCGCCGGGGTCACCGACAGCGCGGTGTCGTGGGCACGACACGCCGAGGAGCACTCCGCGCCGTTCGAGCTCGAGGCGGCGGTGGATCTCGAGGCGCGCGCCTGGATCGCCGCGGGACGAACCGACTCGGCGGCGGCGGCGCTGGACCGTCTGGCGGACACGCGGCATTTGCCCGTGGGGGTCTCGACCCGGGCGCGCTACCGCGAGGCGGTGCTGCTCGAGAACGCCGAACGCGTGGAGCTGGCTCGATCGGCCTATCATTCGGTGATCGCGAGCGACCCCCTGAGCCAGGAGGCATTCGATTCCATGGAGCGTCTGGTCCGGGAGCACACCCGACGGGGTGAACCGGAGTTCGCGGAGGAGGAGGCGCGGCGCGGTCTCGACCTGGTCGACCGGACCCTGGCCACCGTCCGCGACCCGGAGGTGCGGGCGCGGGCACGGCTGACCCGGGGGCGGCTCCTGGCCCTGATCGGGGACGATCGCGGCGCACAGGAGGAATTCGAGGGGCTGTGGCGGGACTGCCCGGGGCTTCCCGAGGGCGCCCAGGCGGGCTTCGAGGCCGCCGCCCTGGCGGATCACTTGAACGATCGGGCCCGGGCCGTCAGTCTGTACGAGGCGATCGCCATGCGGGCGCCGGCCCCGGCCACCCGCGACAGCGCTCGCCGCGCCGTCGAACGGCTGCGCCGCTCCGGCCCGTGAGAGATCCATGGACTTGACCGCACCTCCCTTCCAGCAGGCGGTGGTCACCGCGAGCGCGCTGCTCGCCGCGATGATCGGCATCCTGGGCACGCTGAGACGTGGCCATTGGGTGACCACGCTGCTGTTCTCCTCCGCGTTCGTTGCGGTGGCGGCACTCCAGGCCGGCATCCTCGGTCTGCTGCACGCCGACTCCGCCACGGCCGCGCGGGTGTGGGCCACGTACCTGCTCGGCGTGTCGGCGCTCACCGCATGGCTGTGGCTGGCGCTGAGCGTGGTGTTCGCGCGCTCCGATCCGATGCGACACATCCAGCAGGCGGCGGCCTATCTGGCGCTGGCGCTGGCCGGTTGTCTGACGTTGTTCTCGGTGGCCGGCACCCGCTACGTGGTGAGCGACGTGCATGGTCTCGGTGGCATGACCGTGCTGGTGCTCGGCGGTCTCGGCCGTGTGTATCTCATGTACCTGGTGCTGGTGGTGGTCGGGGTCATCATGAATCTCGAGAGCACCCTGCGCACCGCCCCGGCCAGCGCACAGCGGCGTCTTCGCCCGCTGATGCTGGCGTTCGTGATCGGCGCCATGGCTGGTCTCATGTTCGTGTCGGCGGGTCTGCTCTACGGCAGCGTCCCGGTGGCATGGATGACCGCCTGCTCGGTGCCCCTGTTCATCGCCGGGGTGGCCGCGGCGTTGTCGCTGGCGCGGCGCCGGCTGTCCGACATGAGCATCCCGGCCGCCCGCCCGGTGGTCTACTACTCGTCGGTCTCGCTCACCATCGCCGGTCTGTTCCTGCTCACGATGGCGGTGCTCTCCAAGGTGCTGCCGGTGATGACCCCGGAATGGAAGCGCGCGGTCGGGGTGGCGTTCTATCTGGTGGCCGGTGGCGGCGGACTCCTGCTCACCATCAGCCCGGGCGCCAGCCGCGCGATCAAGCGCTTCATCGACAAGAATTTCTACGCCAATCGCTACGACTACCGCCGCGAGTGGGAGCGGGTGAGCCGTGCCATCGCCCCGACCGCGCGACCGGAGGAGCTGTGCCGCCAGATCGAGACCCTGGTGCGCACGGTGTTCGATGCCGAGCGCGTGGTGATCCACCTCCGCGACGACCGCACCGGCGAGTTCGTCTGCGTGTTCCGTTCCGGAGGAGCGGTGACGCCGCCACTCGACCGGTCGCTGGCGCCCGACAATCCGCTGGTGACCAGTCTGACCCGGCTCCGCCATCCGCTGGCGTTCCGGGACCTGGCGCAGGACCTCGACCTGATCCCGGCGGCGGCCGAGAATCGCGAGATCCTCGAGGCGGTGGGCGCCGCGGTGTGCGCGCCCCTCACGGTGGGGGACGACCTGATCGGGCTCCTGTGGCTCTCGGGCAAGCGCGCCGACGAGGACTACACCGGCGAGGACCTCGAATTCCTCGGCGCCATGACACGTCAGCTCGCGGCGGCGTTGTGGTTCGCGCGTCTCGCCGACCAGCTCGCCGAGACCCGCCAGCTCGAGTCCCTGCACCGTCTGTCCAGCTACGTGCTCCATGACATCAAGAACCAGGTCTCGGGACTTTCGCTGATGATCGAGAACTCCCGCCGGCACATGAGTGACCCGGAGTTCCAGCGGGACGCGCTCAAGGTGGTCGAGCGCACGGTGCGCAATCTCCAACAGCTCATGGATCACGTCGCCGGCGTGTCGCGCGCCCCGGTGGTGGCGCCCGACCGGGTGTCGGTCGACCCGCTGCTGGCGCGGGCCGCCGAAGCCGCGGGTCTGGTGCCCGGCGACAACGGCGGGGTGCTGCTCCGGGTCGAGCGACGCGGTCCCGACGAGGCGCTTCTCGACGGCGAGCAGATGGTGCGGGTGGTGACCAACCTCCTGGTCAACGCCCGCGAGGCGATCGAGCGTCACGGCGACATCACCCTGGCCACCGCCTGTGAGGACGGTGACGACGATTGCCGCTGGTGGGTGCTGCGGGTGCGCGACACCGGACGCGGGATGCACGAGGACTTCGTCCGCCGGCAGCTGTTCCGTCCCTTCGCCACCACCAAGCCGGCGGGTCTGGGGGTGGGTCTGGCGCAGAGCCGCGCGATCGTCGAGGCACACGGCGGCAGCATCCGGGTGGACAGCCGGCCCGGCTCGGGGACCGTCTTCGAGGTGCGCATTCCACAGCGCGAGACCCGGCCGCCGGCCGCCGAGGTGCGGGCGTGAGCGACCGCGACAAGATCCTGATCGTGGATGACGAGGAATCGATCCGCAATCAGCTCCAGTGGGGTCTGTCCGACGAGTACGAGGTGCTCACCGCCGCCACCGCCGAGGAGGCACGCCGGCGTCTGCGTGACGAGCGCCCGAGACTGGTGACCCTCGACGTCACGCTGAGCGCCCGCGGCACCGGCGCCGAGGACGGCATGCGGCTGCTCGAGGAGATCGTCGACGACCACCCGCTCACCAAGGTGATCATGGTGACCGGGAACGCCAGCCGCGAGAACGCGATCGCGGCGATCGAGCGCGGGGCGGTGGACTGGTACGCCAAGCCGATCGCGCTGCAGGAGCTGCGCGTGATCCTGCGTCGCGCGCTCCACGTCCAGCGTATCGAGGCGGAGCGGTTCGGGCCGCACCCCGCCGCGCGCCGGCGCTACCACCGGCTGGTCGGGGAATCCGAGCCGATGCGAAGGGTGTTCGCCATGATCCAGCGCGTGGCGCCCACCGACGCCACCGTGCTGGTGCTGGGCGAGAACGGCACCGGCAAGGAACTGGTGGCGCACGCCATCCACCAGTCGAGTCCGCGCAAGGACCTGCCGTTCATCCCGATCAGCTGTGGGGCGATCCCCGAGACGTTGATCGAGAGCGAGCTGTTCGGGCACGAACGGGGCGCCTTCACCGACGCGCATCGGGCCCGTGAGGGCAAGGTCGAGCTGGCCGACGGCGGCACGCTGTTCCTCGACGAGATCGGCGAGCTGCCCGTGCACCTGCAGGTGAAGCTGCTGCGCTTCCTCCAGGATCGCGTGGTGGAGCGTATCGGCGGCCGCGATCCGCGCCGGGTGGACGTGCGGGTGATCGCCGCCACGAACCGCGATCTCAAGGCGGCCATCGCGGCCGGCGGCTTCCGAGAGGATCTCTACTACCGCCTGAGCGTGCTCACCATCCAGGTGCCGCCGCTCCGCGACCGCGGCGACGACGTGCGTGTGCTCGCCGAGTACTTCCTCGAGTTCTACGGCCGTCACCACAAACGCCGGCTCAAGGGGTTCACCCAGGCCGGGCTGCGCGCGGTGCTCGGACACCCATGGCCCGGCAACGTGCGCGAGCTGGAGAACCGCGTGCAGCGTGGCGTCATCATGGCCCGTGACGCCTACCTGCGCGCGGAGGACCTGGAGCTCGAGGAGCCGAGGGTCGAGACCGCCACCACCCTGCAGGCGGCGCGGGACGAGGCCGAGCGCCAGCTCATGATGCAGGCGCTCACCCGCAACGCAGGCAACATCACCCGCGCGGCGCGTGACATCGACGTGAGCCGTCCCACCTTCCACGACCTGCTGCGCAAGCACGGCATCGAGGCGGCCCGCTTCCGCGATCCCGGGGCGCCGCCGGTCGACGATCCCGACGATCCGGAGACCGACGCGTGATCCGGCGATGGCGTGGGAGAGCCGGTTCGGGCCCGCGTCTGCTCACCCGCCACGGGCGGCGTGGAGAACCGGCGTGAGCCAGGGCTACTTCCTCGCCATCGCCGGCAACATCGGGGTCGGCAAGACCGAGCTCACCAACCGGCTGAGCGGCGAGTTGGGCTGGCTCGCCTACTACGAGCCGGTGATCCACAACCCATACCTCGACATGTTCTACGCCGACATGTCGCGCTGGAGCTTTCACCTCCAGATCTATTTCCTGTCCGAGCGTTTCAAGGCCCAGGTCGAGATCGGCAGGAGCCCGCTGCCGTTCATCCAGGACCGCACCATCTACGAGGACGCCGAGATCTTCGCCCGCACCCTGCACGAGCAGGGCTCGATGACCGAGGTGGACTACCAGAATTACACCGCGCTGTTCGGTGTGCTCACTTCGTATCTGCGGCCGCCGGACCTGATCCTCTATCTCAAGGCGAGCCCCGAGACGCTCATGGATCGCATCGCACGACGGGGGCGTGCGAGCGAGCAGGGGATCGGGATCGACTACATCGCTCGGCTGAACCGGGCGTATGACGACTGGATGCGACGCGCCCGCACCGAGCGCGAGGTGCTGGAGATCGACACCGACCGGGTGCCGCTCCAGGGCGAGACCGAGGCGTTCCGGCGGCTGGTCGAGGACCTGAAGCGCCGCTACCCGCGTCAGGCCGAGCTGGACCTGCCGGGATAGGGCGCACCCGGGAGACCTGGCGTCGCTACCGCCCGTTGAGCGCGAGCTGCACGCGCACCGTCGGGCCGGGCACGTGACCGGGGGAGGCCTCGTTGACCACGAAGAGCTGAGCGGCGTCCACGCCCAGGGCCACGAGATGGTCCTTGATGACCAGCGCCCGCGCCTGGCCGAGTTGCGAGAGATCGGTGGGGTCGAGCCGGACCGACTCGCGGAGTCGCTCCACCATCCCCTGTGTGCGCGCCGTCTCGGCGGCCACCAGCACCGTGTCCACGACGCCCTTCCTGGGCTTCGGTCGCCCCGCGCGTGAGACCGGCGGCGGCGCGGAGCCGAAGTCCGCCACGTACAGATGCTCGATCGCGCGGGCGCTGTCCTCCGCGGTGGGCGTGACGCCACCCGCGCCCCGGTGGGCGCCGCCTCGAGGTGCGGCGGCGATCGCGTCGCCCAGACGCTCGTCGAACTTCCCGTCGGTCAACGCTGCGACGTCGGCCACCGAATCGTACGCGGTCGGGATGTCGAGACGCAGCTCCGGGCGATCGCCGAGGGCGTGTCCGAGCTTGTCGAGCCGGCCGGTCTGGCTCGAGTCCAGGGCGCTGCCGCCGGCCGCGAACTCGACGACGTCGAGCTGCTCCTTCTCGCCGCCCCCGACCAGCGCCCCGAGCGCCTTGAACGGCGAGGTCACCGCCTTCTCCACCAGGTTGACCAGCACCTTGATGATGATCCGCCCGATGCTGAACTTGGGATCGTCGAGATCGCCCTTGACCGGAAGATCGAGGTCGATGTTGCCGTGACGGTCCTTGAGCAGGGCGATCGCGAAACGCACCGGCAGGTGGGTGGCCTCCGGGCTGTCCACCCGCTCCCCGAGTGTGAACTGCTCCATCAGGATCTTGTTCTGTCCCACCAGCTGGCGTCCGTCGACCACGTAGTGCAGGTCGAGTGACAGCTTGCCACGCTCGATGCGGTAGCCCATGAACCGGCCGGAGTACGGCGTGAAGGTGGTCAGCTCGATGTGCTGGAAGGACACCGCGACGTCGGTGTGGCCGCCCTTGGACAGCGGATTGAACGCCCCCCGCACGCTCACCGGCGCGTAGCGGTCGACCTGACCGTCGAGCTTGATGTCGCCACCGCTCTCCTGGAAGCTCGACAGCCCGGTGATCTGACCCTCCAGCTTCTCGATCCCGGTCGAGAAGTTCGGTTGCATGGACAGGTCCGCGAAGGTGGCCGTGGCGTCGTGGATCTCGACCCGGTCGATGCGCGCACGCAGCGTGTCCGACGAGTCGGTCACCATCGTGCTGTACCCGGCGACCGAGTCGGGTGGGAGCGCCACGGTGGCCAGGTTCGGGATCCGGTCGGGACCCACCGTCACGCGCGCGTAGCCGCCGTCGACCACCACCCGTTTGGTCTCGAAGAGCGATGGTGTCATGTCGAACCGCAGCGCGTCGAGACGCAGCGTTCGCCAGCGCAACAGGTCCTGGTGGAGCTTCTTGTCCACGCTCCGGAAGTCGCGGACCTCGGCGCTGCCCTCGTAGCGCGCCATCGGCCCCGTGGAGCCGAAGGTGTTGAAGCGGAACCGTCCCTTGCCGCCCGCCACACCGCTCAGGATCGACAACCGGTTCACGTGATTCATGTAGGGTTGGACGGATCGAAGTGGGAAGCCGCTCAAGGCGATCTTCAGGTCCGACGCCGGCGGGTTGAGGGCCAAGTGGCCCTCGGCCTCTGCGTGGCCGTTCTCGAAGAGCCGGGCCGTGACACGCAACGTGGCGTGACCGATGCCCTCGGTGCTGAGATCCGTCACACCACCCGCCACGTCGTGGATCTCGAACACCGCCGGTGGACCGACCTGGCGGTCCTCGTAACGCACCTCCATCCCGCTCACCCCGATCCCGTGGACACGCACGATCGCGGGTGGCTGGGTGGTGTCCGGTGGGCTTGCCCACGCCTCGAGGTTGAGATGGTGGTCGGGGTTCATCCACAACGCCGCCGAGCCGCCGTCCACGATGATCGTGTCAAGCGACGCGGTGAGGTGGTTCACGTCCACGGTGCCGCCACGCAGCGCGGCGCGACGGAGCTCCACGACCGTGGTGTCGCCACCACGGGTGGCCAGCGCCCAGTCACGCACCTCGGCGTGTAGACCGTCGAGACTCATCGCGGTGGGGGCGACCCGCGCGTCCACACGGTAGTGGAGACCGAGATCGACGGTGCCATGCGGCATCGAGAACGGCAGCGCCGGACCCAGCACCCGGGTGAGTGTCTGCGCGTGCAGGTTCGCGATCTCCAGCGTGCCGTCGGAGTGGAACGGCGCGAGCACGAAGCGGGCCTCCCAGTGGAGGCTCTCACCCGCGGCGGTGGCGGCGTGCAGCGACAGCGTGTTGTCGGCGCCACGGCGGGTGCGGAAGTCCTCGAGACGGAGATCCACCGAGCCGGCGATCAGCTCCATCACCGGGGTGCGCCCCCGGTCCGCGAAGCTCGCGCTGCCGGCGGTGATCTGCAGCCGGCGCACGTGGAACGGCGGCGGCTGTGTCGTGGTGTCGGGCGCGGTGCTGTCGGGGCGGATCAGCTCGGCGATGTCGAGCGCCCCGCCCGGTCGCACCTCGACCGCCACCCGCGGCCGGTCCAGACGCAGACGCGCCAGGGTGAGTCCGCGATCGATCAACGAGCCGAACGGATCGAGCCGGATGTAGAGCTCGTCGAAACCCAGCACCTGTTTGCCGTCGGCGCGATCGAGCGAGAACCCCTCCAGACGCAACGACAGGTTGAGTGGATTGACCTCGACCCGTCTGAGGCTCGGGGAGCGGGTGAGCTTCTGGGACGCGCCACGGATCACCGCGTCGCGCACCAGCCCGGGGGCGACGAGGAAGCCCACCAGGAGGTACACGGCAACGAGGGCGCCGAGGACGGCGATGAGCCAGACGGGGAGACGGAGGAGCTTCACGATGACGGACCCTGGAGAAGACCTTCCGGCAGCTTACCCGAACGCGTCCCCGGCCGCAGTGGTCGATTGCCCATCGCGGACACCGCGTGCAATATGGGTCGGCCATGAAGAGCATGGAGCATCCTTCCGACGTCGACGCCGGTCGGGCCCCCGCGGCGGGACGGCGCGCATCCCACGCGCGCGACGCGAGCCGGGTGCCACACGTCCTGTCGGTCGACGTCGAGGAGTATTTCCAGAGCGAGACCTTCGCACGGGCCGTGCCACGCGATGCCTGGGACGGCATCCCGTCCCGTGTCGAGCCCGCCGTGGATCTGCTGCTGGAGCGATTCGCGGACGCCCGTGTGCACGCGACGTTCTTCGTGCTCGGCTGGATCGCCGAGCGCCATCCCGGGATGGTGAGCCGGATCGCGGCCGAGGGGCACGAGATCGCGAGCCACGGCTGGAGCCACGCCCCGATCCTGCGACTGACCCCCGGCGAGTTCGAGGACGAGGTGGTGCGCTCGAAGCGTCTGCTCGAGTCCATCAGCGGTGATCCGGTGCTGGGATATCGCGCCCCCACGTTCTCGGTCACGCGAACCACGCTGTGGGCCCTGCCGATCCTGGCGCGTGTCGGCTACGGCTACGATTCCTCGGTGTTCCCCGTCCACCACGATCGCTACGGCATCCCGGACGCGCCGCTCGACGCGCACCGGCGCGAGGGTGGGATCTGGGAGCTTCCACTCTCGGTCATCACGCTCGGCTCCTACCGCCTGCCATTCGCCGGCGGTGGCTATCTTCGGATGTATCCATACGCGCTCACCCGTCTGGGTCTCCGAGAGTTGTCGCGGGCCGGTCGGCCGGGCGTCGTGTACGTGCATCCCTGGGAGTTCGATCCCCGCCAGCCGGTGATCCGCGGCGTGGGCATGGTGAGCACCACCCGTCACCGGATCGGCACGACCTCCAACGAGTCCAAGCTGGTGCGACTGCTGAACGAGTTCGAGTTCGCGACCGCCCGCGAGGTGCTGGCACGGCTCGGCTGCGATCCGGCGACCCGGGCGGACGCCGGGACACGGGGGGTCTCGTGAGTCCGGACGAGGGCCGGGTCTCCACGGCACCGGCCCTGGTGATACGCGAAGCCGGCGACGCCGATCTCCCGGCGACGCTGAAGTGCATGGACGAGGTCTTCCACGAGTCGGGTGGCGAGCGCGTCCAGGAGTTCGATCGCGACTACTGGATGTGGCAGTACCGTGGCGGGAGCCAGCCCGCGGTGGTCCTGATCGCGGAGGACCCGGGCGGCGTGTGTGGGTACTACCACGCCGTGCTCCACGACCTGAACGTCGACGGGCGACCGGTCCGCGCCGCGATGGTGCAGGACGTGGGCACCCGGGCGAGCCACCGCGGGCGGGGCGTGTTCCGCGCCATGGGTGGCCGGGCACTCGAGTCGCTACGCGAGCGTGGTGTGGACTTCATCTACACGTTTCCGAACCGCAAGAGTCTTCCGAGCTTCGTGAGGAACCACGGGTACACCATCGTCGAGCGGGTGCCGGTGATGTTGCTGCCGCTCGACCTCGGCCGCGGTCTGGCCGAGCGCGGCCATCTCGGCGCTCTCGGGCGGGTCGCCGGTGGGGCCATGGCCGGTATCTGGCGTGGGGTGCGTGGCGGGTCCACCCGACCGCGGCCGGGCGAATCCATCGAAGCCCCGGCCACGGTGTCACCCGGGCTGGCGACGTGCGTGCTCGCAGGTGGCGGGCCGGGCATCATCGCGCTGGCACGATCGCCGGGGTACCTGACCTGGCGGTTCGTGGAGAGCCCGCATCGACGATACCGGCTGCACACCCTGGTTCGCGATGGGATCGCCCAGGCGTACCTGTTCTCACGCGATGCCGAGATCCTCGGCACTCCGGTCACCCTGATCATGGATCTCGGTCACCGCCCGGGGGAAGAGGACGCGCTCGGGCGTCTGGTGCGCATCCGCGCGGTGGAGGAGCGCGGCGCCGGCCGGGTGGCGAGCGTGAGCATGTGTCTCGGTCCCGAGCGACGGATCCTGGCGCACGCCGGCTACCTGCGGATCCCCGAGCGGCTCAATCCGCGCCCCTTCAACCTCCTGGTCAAGGACCTGTCGAACACGCGACGCGACCACCTGCTCGACGCCACACGCTGGCGGATCACACTCGCGGATTGGGACGTGTACTAGGCTC
>JBIOKD010000003.1:0-38841 GCA_044451485.1 Candidatus Eiseniibacteriota bacterium
ACATTCGCCTGGCTGGGCTGGTGTCGGCGACTGCTGGTGCGACACGAGCGGCTCCTCACGGTCTATACAGCGTTCTTCCACCTGGCCTGCGCGATGCTCACGCTTCGACAGGTTTTGAAATAGGTTCTAGGCTCCGTTTGAACACCCGCGCGCCCCATACGTTCTCGAACGGAGCCTAGGACGCGGGCGCGTCCGGCGTCGTCTTCTCGCCCGGTTCCATGGCCGGGCCGGCGTCGGCGGCCGGTGGCTCGGTGGGCGCCGTCTCGATCGCCACGCTCTCCACCTCGGCCACCTCGCGTTTCCACTGCATGAAGTGCTCATGCTGCATCTGGGTGTCGCTGATCCGGCCGGTGAGCCAGGTCCAGTTCATCGGGTACACGTCGGGATTCGCGATGTTCTGGTACAGGTGCCACACCACGATGGCCAGGAAGGCGAGCCACGCCTCGTAGTAGTGGACGAGGGTGGCGAGATCCATCGCCCACTTGGGCAGCTCGCGCAGCGAGGAATTCTCGAACCACAGGATCCCGCCGGTCACGGTCATGACGATCGTGCCCCAGATCAGCGCCCAGTACTCCGCTTTCTCGATGTAGCCGAAGCGCTCGAAACGCGCCGGCGTGGCGCGCAACCCGGAGAGATAGAGCAGGTTCTGGAACAGGTCGACGGCGTCCTGGGGTCGTGGCAGCAAGTCCTGCAACAGGACGCGTCCGCGTCGGGTGGCCAGATAGCCGACGTGGAAGAGCGACACCGCCACCATCACCACCGCCGCCACCCGGTGGATGATCCCACGCCACGCGTAGCCGGACTCGAGCCGCGCGAACCACGCGAACGGCCAGGCCTCCGGGAACTTGAGCGCGAATCCCGTGTACACGAGGGTGAAGAAGCTCCCCGCCAGCAGACCGTGCTGGATGCGCTCCACGAGACTCATGCGCTGGTACCAGCGACGCGCGTCGTGCACGTGCATCTCGGCCCGCCCCATCTGCTCCTGGAGATGCCGGCCGAGCTTGCGGGCGAAGTCGAGCCCGTTGTGGAGCGTCATGAAGCCGATCGTGCCGACGATCAGCCACAGGTAGAGCCAGCGGGCCCAGTAGAGCACCGGCTGTGTCGGGGTGGCCACCGCGACGTGCACCGGACCCATGCGGTACTTGGTCCCGGCCCCGGGATGACATCGCCCGCAGGTCGAGGCGAGACGCTGTGGCGACACGCTCGAGCGGGGATCGCTCGACGGCAGGATGTCGTGGTACCCGTGACAGCTGGCGCAATTCGCCACCACCGGGGAGCCGCCCCGCGCCGCCAGACCGTGGAAGCTGTCCCGGTAGGTGGACAGACGTCCCGCCGGCAAACCGTACGTCTCCCGGATCCCCGTCGCCTCGTGACAACGCGAACAGGTCTCGCTCACGTGGGTCGCGGCCACCGGCGAGTCGAGGTCGTGCGGCCCGCGGATCATGTGCTCGCCGTGACAGTCGGTGCACACCGGTGACGCGGTCACCCCACGTCGCAGTGCGGTGCCGTGGATCCCGGTGCGGTACGCCGCGGCCTCGCTCGAGTGACACTTGCCGCAGGTCGCCGGGATGTTGGTGCGATAGATCGACGACGCCGGGTCGCTGGCGCGCTTCAGGCGGTGGCTCTCGTGACAGTCGTTGCAGTGGGCGGCGTTCTCTTTCCCGGATCGACCGTGCACGCTGTTGCGGAACAGCTGGACCGCCTCCGGGATGGTGATCTTGCGACGCATCATGAGCTCGCGATCGGCGTGACAGCGGGCGCACGTCGCGGCGAGTCGTGCGCGACTGGTGCTGGACAACGAGTCGGTGTGCGCGCGGGTCGAGTGGGCGGAGCCGTGACAGTCCTGACAGGTCGAGGCCTCGGTGTCCCCGCCGGCCAGCGCCACACCGTGGACGCTGTCCCGATACTCGTCGCTCTCTTGCGCGTGACAGCGGGCGCACATCGCGCGTCCTCGCGCCGGGGCGACGTCGTGGGTGCCGTGACAGGCGCGGCACGACGCCTCGAGGTCGGCCGCGACGGCGCGGTGGACGCCCTGGGTCAGCGCCTGGCGTTCCTTCAGGTGACAGCTGGCGCAGGCCACCGGGGGGAGATGCGGCGGGTGACGGGCGTCCACGGCAGCCCGATGACAGTCGACACAGGCGAGCCGCGCGTGCACCGAGCCGGCAAACGTGCGCGCATCCACCGAGAGGTCGCCCGTGCTCCCCACCGTCCGCGCCAGCGAGCGATCCTGGTGACACATCAGGCACTCGTCGTTGGTGGGTGCCGCCCTGGCGGCAGCGGCGAGGAGAACGCCCAGCGCGACGAGACCGCCCAAGCCGACGGCTCGGACGGCCCGGATCGTGGCACTGGCTCGGCCGCGTGGCATGCATTCCTCCCGCGCACAGCCACACCCGGACACGATCCGGCGAATGCGGACCTCCGGCGCGGCGTGCGCACTTCCCGGATTCGCAACAGTCGGACCACGGGCCGGTGTCGACGGAGGCCACGTAACCCCCGGGAAATGACGTCTTCAGGGGCAATTCGGGATCGTCGCGACCCGCATGACCCTGACAGGCTGCCACGTCGACTGTCAGCCTGACACCCGGGGACGGCGACGTCGTCGCTCGACGTCCTCCCCCGCGGCCGCATCCTCTTGCGCCGAACGGTCTCCCGCGATCGTTCGGGGCGGCCTGCGGCTTGCTGATTCGGGAGGGGGCGTCCGCGGAGCCGATCGGGGGCCGCGGGCGTCCACCCATGTCCGAGGGATTAAGCATGGACGAACCGGCACACCTGGAGCACCGCCCACTCGAGACGACCGGAGACGGGGGCCACTCCCCCGCCGGAAGTCCAGCACGCTCCACGGCGTGGCGGTTCCGGGTGATGACGGTGCTGTTGCTCGCCGTCACCGCGACCTTCGCGATCGGCGCGTGGGCGCCGGCCGCCCCGGGTGCGGAGACCCCGGCCGCGGCGCGGAACCCCAAGGAATCCGCGCCCCTCCCCGGCTCGGACGACTGCACCATGTGTCACCAGCCCGGACCCCCGACGCTCCACCGCGTTCCGGACGAGGCTCCCAATTTCGACGCGGCCGGGCTCCACGCGGGGCCCCACGCCGGGGTTGCGTGCGCGCGCTGTCACGAGGAGCTTCAGAACGCCGAGTTCCCACACGCCACCCGGCTCCGCAAGGTGGAGTGCGGCCGATGCCACGACAACGAGCTTCGTCAACACCTCGAGAGCCTGCACGGACAGGCGGAGAGCCGCGGCGAGAAGCTGGCGCCCACCTGCAAGAGCTGTCACGGCACCCACGACGTGCTGAGCCCGCGCGATCCACGTGCCAACACGTATATCGCCAACATCCCGCTGTTGTGCAACCGCTGTCACCGGGAAGGCTCTCCGGTCCAGTCCTACTATCACATCCCCCAGGACTCGATCCTGGCCAACTACCAGGAATCCATCCACGGCGAGGGTCTGTTCAAGAAGGGTCTGTTGACCACCGCGGTGTGCACCAGCTGTCACACCGCCCACGACCAGCTCCCCCACACCGATCCGCGCTCGAGCATCGCCCGCGCGAACGTGGCCCACACCTGCCAGCAGTGCCACGCCCGGATCGAGCAGGTGCACGCCAAGGTGGTGAACGGCGTGCTGTGGGAGAAGGCCCCGAACCAGGTGCCGGCGTGCGTCGACTGTCACCAGCCGCACAAGGTGCGGCGTGTGTACTACCCGGGTGGCATGGCCGACCGGGACTGCATGTTCTGTCACGGCCGGCGTGATCTCACCGGCACACACGACGGTCGCAAGGTCTCCATGTACGTCGATCTCGAGCAGACCCAGCGCTCACGTCACACCAAGGTGGCCTGCTCCCAGTGCCACACCGGGGTGACCCCTTCGGCGGCGCGCCCGTGCAGCACGGTCCGGCCCCAGGTCGACTGCTCGACCTGTCACGCCGAGGTGGCCGACACGTATCGCCGCAGCATCCACGGCCAGCTCGCGGCGAAGGAGAGCCCGGACGCGCCGGCATGCGTCGATTGTCACGGCACGCACGGCATCCAGAGTCATCTCGAGACCGGCTCGGCGACGTACGCGCGCAACGTGCCGACCCTGTGCGGCAACTGTCACCGGACCGGGCAACGGGCCGCCATCCGCATGAAGGCGACCCAGACCCAGATCCTCGAGCACTACCAGGAGAGCATTCACGGCAAGGGTCTGCTCAAGAGCGGTCTGGTGGTGACCGCCACCTGCGCCGATTGTCACAGCCCCCACGGCGAGCTGCCGGCGCACGATCCGGCGTCGACCGTGAACCGAGCCAACATCGCCGGCACCTGCGCGAAGTGCCACCGCGGGATCTACGAGCAGTTCGAGAACAGCATCCACTCCCCGACGGTGTCCAGGAGCAAGGAGCGTCTTCCGGTGTGCTCCGACTGTCACAGCGCCCACACCATCGGCCGCACCGACACCGATGACTTCCGTCTCAGCATCATGAACCAGTGCGGCTCGTGTCACCGGCAGCTCGCCGAGACGTACTTCGAGACGTATCACGGCAAGGTCTCGAAGCTGGGCTATCTGAAGACCGCGAAGTGCTACGACTGTCATGGAGCGCACGACATCCTGCCGCCGTACGATCCCGCCTCGCATCTGTCCCGGGCCAACATCGTGAAGACCTGCGCCCAGTGTCATCCCGGCTCCAACCGCCGATTCGCCGGCTATCTCACCCACGCCACCCACCACGACCCACGCCGCTACCCGGCGCTGTTCGTGGTGTTCTGGGGGATGACCGGTCTTCTGGTCGGAACGTTCCTGGTCGCCGGTCTGCACACCCTGGCGTGGCTGCCCCGATCACTGGCCTATCGCCGCAGGCTCCGGACCACGCACGCGCTCGAATCCCCACAACACGTGCGGCGCTTCCCGAAGCTCTATCGCACGCTGCACCTGATGGTGATCGCGAGCTTCATCGCCCTGGCGCTCACCGGGATGACGCTCAAGTTCTCGTACACGCCGTGGGCCTATTGGCTGTCGCGGCTGTTCGGCGGATTCGAGTCGGCCGGGATCATCCACCGTATCGGCGCGCTGGTGACCTTCAGCTACTTCGCCATCCACCTCGTGGACCTGGCGCGGCGCAAACGCTCGCGTGGCGGATCGTGGCTGAAGTTCATCACCGGTCCGGACGGCATGATGTTCAACCGGGTCGATCTCCGGGAGTTCATCGGCTCGGTGCGCTGGTTCCTCGGCAAGGGGCCCCGACCGTCGTACGGACGGTGGACCTACTGGGAGAAGTTCGACTACTTCGCGGTGTTCTGGGGGGTCGCGGTGATCGGTCTGTCGGGGCTGCTGTTGTGGTTCCCGACCTTCTTCACCCGGATCATGCCCGGGTGGCTGCTCAACGTCGCCACCATCATCCACAGCGACGAGGCCCTGCTCGCGGTCGGGTTCATCTTCACGGTCCATTTCTTCAACACCCACTTCCGACCGGAGAAGTTCCCCATGGACACCGTGATCTTCACCGGTGGGATCCCCCTCGAGGAGTTCAAGGAGGATCGTCCGCGCGAGTACCAGGAACTCGTGGAGAGCGGTCAACTCGCCGAGCGGCTCATGCCCGCCCCCGATCCACGCGACTTAAGACGCTGGCGCACCTTCGGCGGCGTGGCGCTCGGGATCGGCATCGCCCTGATCCTGCTCATCCTCTACGCGGCGATCTTCGGATACCGCTGAGACCGGCATCGTCCGGACGTGCCGAGCGTGGACCCCAGGATCGGGCCGGGCGATGCACCGCCCGGCCTGCGCGGTCAGAATCCGAAGCGCAGGTAGGCGTCGAGTTGGTTCACACGTGGATCGCCGACGTTGTCGGCGTCGTGGGTCCACTCGAGCGCCACCCGCGTGTCGGGGCGCGGATCGTAGGCGAGATCGAGCGCCTCGCGCTGGCGGTCCAGCTCGCGCGAGTACGGGGTGAGCGTTCGATATTCGTGCTCCACCCGCCCGCTCAGCCACCAGCGCCGGTCCCGTTCGAGCGGCGCGTCCACCTCGAGCAGGGCCATGTGATGCTTGTCGTGGAGCTCGGGCGCGGGCCGGTCGTCGTACCGGTCGAGCACGTACGCCGGGAGCACCCGCACCGCCCCGGCCGTGAAGCAGCCGGCGACCTCGTGTTGCATGTGCTGGAGCCAGGTGTGGAACGGGAGGTTCGAATCCTGCCGGTCGAACCACACCCGCGCGCCGATCCGCTGTCCGGCAAAGCCGCGGGTCACCCACGCGTAGGTGTCCTGGAGATGCGTGAGCAGACGCATGTGCTGCGGTCCGCCGGGCAGCTGGCGGTGGTTCTCGGCCAGTCCGGCCGCGTACGTCCACCCGTCCTGGGCGCCGTTCATCTCCAGACCGCCGACGTCGAGCGAGACCGGGGTCAGGTAGGCGGCCAGCGTGGTGCGACGCGAGGCCGCGAGGAACGGCAGACCGGTCTCGAAGCGTCCGGCCCGGACCTGCACGCCCTCCGGCCCGCGTGTGTCGAGCTGCCCCCAGGCGGTCGGGGTCTCGAGCGTCCCGCCCGTGGTGCCGATACGCTGGTCGACGTGCCAGCTCCAGCGATCGCGGCTGACACCGGCGGCATGGAGCTCCACCACGCTCTCACGTGGACGACGGGGCAGCATCTCGTCGCGTCGCACCGGCGCCAGGCCGAGCGTGTCGCGGTCGGTGACGCCGTAACCGACGCTGGCGATGATCGCCAGCGGGAGCGGCCGTGAGTCGAGTGCCGGATGCGCGGTCGCCATCCGATAGCCGCGGGCGAGGAACGCCAGACCGGTGGCGTTCAATCTCGGCACCGGGTCGTGACACGCCGCGCAATTCGACCCGAACAGCGGCAGCGCGTGCGCCATCGGGCCGCTGCCACACGAAATCGCCAGCACCGTCCACAGGGCCACCCACACGCGCGGTACGACCCGCCGCGACCGGGACACGGCTCGATCCCACATGACCGTGAGGCTAGCCTGTCGATCCGGCGTCACGCGTCACCGAAATGCGAAATCCGTTGGAGCCCCGCCCTCCCGAGGGGCACAAGGATGCGCACCCGCCGGTGGAGAAACGCTGTCCCGGCTCGGGCTGCGCGTCTCCCGGAAATCGATGGTGGGCCTCCACTTCTCTGGTGTATAAGAGCCACGAGCGGCCGACGCACCCCATCGAACTGGAGCCCGGATGTCCGACGCCGATCCGCGCGGTCTCGACCTGCATCTCCTGGCGCTCGATTTCGCACCGTCGGGGATCGTGGCCGTCGACTCCCACGGGCGGATCCTGCTCGTCAATCGCGAGATCGAGCGGATGTTCGGATACGGCCGCGAGGAGCTGGCCGGCGAGCCCATCGAGCGACTGATCCCGGATCGTCATCACACCCGGCACGTCCAGGACCGCGGGCTCTTCCTCGCCCACCCGACGAGCCGTGCGATGGGCGCAGGTCGCGACCTCTTTGGCCGCCATCGTGACGGCTCGGAGTTCCCGGTGGAGGTCGGGCTCAACCCGGTGCGCACCCCGATCGGCACCCTGGTGTTCGCGTCGGTGGTCGACATCCGCGCCCGCAAGCGCGAGGAGGCCCGCTTTCAGGCCGCGGTCGAGTCGTCGCCGAGCGGCATGCTCATGGTCGACACCGATGGGCACATCGTGCTGGTCAATCGCGAGACCGAACGGTTGTTCGGCTACTCGCGAGAGGAGCTGATCGGGCAGCCGGTGGAGCGTCTGCTCCCGGAGGACGTCGCCGCCCGGCATCCGGGACTCCGGCACTCGTTCCTCGCGGCGCCATCGGCCCGGCCGATGGGTGCGGGTCGCGAGCTGGCCGGCCGGCGTCGTGACGGCAGCGCGGTTCCGGTGGAGATCGGTCTCAACCCGATCCAGACCGAGCACGGCACGTACGTGCTGGCCTCGATCGTCGACGTGAGCGAGCGCCGGGCGGCCGAACGGCATCTGCGTGACAGCGACGAGCGGCTTCGTCAGGTGCAGAGGCTCGAGGCGCTTGGCACGCTCGCCGGTGGCGTCGCCCACGACCTCAACAACGTGCTCATGGCGGTGTACGGGTACACCGAGCTGGCCATCGGCGAGACCACGGATTCGGGCGTGCGACGCGATCTCGACTACGTCCTGCGTGCCACCGAGCGCGGCCGGCATCTCATCCGCCGGATCCTCACCTTCAGTCGCCGCGGCGAGTCGCGGCGTCGCGCGCTCCGCTCCGGACGCGCCGTCGAGGAGGCGATCGAGCTGCTGCGGGGATCCCTGCCGAGCTCGATCGAGATCCGCACCGTGATCGCCGCCAACGCGCCGGTGGTGCTCGCGGACGAGACCGAGATCCACCAGATCGTGATGAACCTGGCGAGCAACGCGGCGCATGCGATGGGAGCCGGCGGAGTGCTCTCCATCGAGCTCGTCCCATGGACGGTCGGCGCGGCGGACCCGGCGCCGCACCCCGGCATCGAGCCCGGCGGCTACGCGCGTCTGACGGTTTCCGACGACGGGGCCGGCATGGACGAGGAGACCCGCCGGCGCGCCCTCGAGCCGTTCTTCACCACCAAGTCGGCGGGCGAGGGCACCGGTCTGGGTCTGTCGGTGATCCACGGCATCGTGCGCGCCCAGGGTGGCGCGATCGAGATCCACAGCGCCCCCGGCGCCGGGACGCGGGTCGAGATCCTGCTGCCGGCCACGGACCAAATGCCAGAGGACGTCGCCCTCGCGGCCGCACCGGTGGACTTCGCCGGGGCGCGTGCCCTGATGGTGGACGACGAGCCGGTGCTCGCGCGTCTGCTCAAGCGTCGTCTGGAGGGATTCGGGGTTCAGGTGACCCTCCACACCTCGAGTCCGGCGGCACTCGAGGCGTTCCGCGCCCGCCCAAATGACTTCGACATCCTGATCACCGACAACACCATGCCTCACCTGACCGGGACGGCCCTGGCCGGCGAGGTGCACCGGACCCGGCCCGACCTGCCGATCCTGATGGTGTCGGGGGTCGGGGAAGCGATGGACGCGGCCCGACTCCGGGAGATCGGGGTGAGCCGGGTGCTCCCCAAGCCGCACACCGGCGCGGAGCTGGCGGCGGTGCTCCGCGAGCTGCTGGGCTCCTAGGCTCCGCTTGAGACCGTAAGGCGCGCGTCGCCGCCGCGACCTGCCGCAACCCCAAGGGCGAGGCCCGGGACCCCGGTGCCGGCGGGTTGGCCCCCGGCTGCCGATACCCTATAGTCCCGCGTTCGGATGGCGTGGGGGCGTCTCGCCCCGGGCCACGACCGGGCCGGCGGATTCATCGCGGCCGGTGCGCCCAGGTGGAACGCCCCCGGGCACGATGCTCACGAGGAACCCGGACATGACGCGGTTGCGCCCTACCGGCACCCTTCCGCTCCTTCGCACCGCCTGCGCCTGGCTTCTGGCGCTGGCCGTGGCGGCGGCCGGCACCGTCCTCCCGGTCCGCCTGCACCCGGAGGCCGACGCCGATCCCCTTTCCATGGCCGGCCCGATGCCGCTCTACGAGCAGCTGGTGCGCGGCTGGATGGGGGCCAGCGGCAACCTCCGGGCAGTGATGGCCACCGGTGACGCGGACTGGCTGGACCCCTGGCTCAAGACCGCCGGGATCACCCCCAGCGCCGGACTGCCGGGCGTCCACCTGCTCAAGTGGACCGCCCCCGATGGTCTGCCCCTGGTGCTCCTCCGACTGGTGCCCTTCGACGTCAAGCAAGGCAGCTTCGTCGGTCCCTACCACGTCGGGCGATGGCCGGCGGAGCGGCATCCGGCGACCGCCCCCAATTCGCTCCCGAACGGCTTCATCGTGGTCACGCCCGAGAACCAGGACACCTATGTCAGCACCCGCTTCCGTCTGCGGGACTTCGTGACCCACGACCAGGACGCGGTCTGGCCGAAGTACCTGGTGCTGCGCACCCAGCTCCTCGACAAGCTCGAGCTGATCGCCCAGGAACTGGAGCGCGAGGGCAAGCCGGCGCGCATCGAGGTGCTGTCCGGATTCCGCTCACCCCAGTACAACGCGCAGGGCGTGGGACGACGCGGTGGACGGGCCCGGGACAGCCAGCACATGTACGGCGACGCGGCCGACATCTACGTCGACGCCGACGGCGACGGGCGCATGGACGACCTCGATGGCGACGGCCACGTCACCGTCCGCGACGCGCGGGTGCTGGTGGCGATCGCGGAGCGGGTCGAGGACGAGCATCCCGAGCTGGTGGGCGGACTCGCGGCCTACCGGCCGCTCGGGTCGCACGGGCCGTTCGTGCACGTGGACACGCGCGGCTGGCGCGCCCGGTGGTGAGCGCGGCGTCCTCGATGCGCGGCTTCCGGCGCCGGCACGGGTGACCGGCGTCTCGATCGCGATGCCACTCGCGCTGCCCGCGCTGGTGCTTTCGAGCCTCCTCACGGTCGCGCCGGCGCGTCCACCCGAAACGACGTCCGTCCCGGACACCACGCGGGTCGCGGCCGCCGGGGACTCGCTGCACTGGCCCGAGCCCGGTGACGTGGCGGGTGAATGGCTGGGGTCGTGGTTCGCGACCACGGCCGGGCGACGCGACAGTCTGGCCGACGTGCGCGCCGAGCTGGCGCGGGTCTACGCCGCCCGCGACTACCGGAGGTTCTGGTCGAGCGGAGACTGGCCGCGTCCGCAGGCGGCGCGGGTGGTCGCGGCGCTGCGTGGGGCCGTGTCCCACGGCCTGGACCCGGCGCAGTACGACCCGGATCTCCTCGCCGCGCGTCTGGCCCGCATGGCCCCGCCATGGGCCGCACCGTCCCCCGCCGAGCTGGGACGTCTCGATCTGTTGCTCTCCACCGCGGCCTCGCGTTATGCCGCGGCGCTGGCCGGCGGACGGGTCCCACCCCGCCTCCCCCATCCATCGTTGCGCAATCGCGTGGTCCGGATCGACCGTGGGGCCGTGCTCGACACGCTCGTCGCGAGCGCCGATCCGGCGGCGCTCCTCGAGGACCTGGCGCCACACACGAGCGAGTACCGGCGGCTCCGCGCCGCGCTCGCCGACTACCACGCGCTCGACGCCGACAGCGCGATCGCCCGCCTCGCCCGACGGGCCACCCGTCCACTGAAGGTCGGCGAGCGGTGGCCCGACGCCGGTGGCCTGCGACACGCGTTGTGGCGTGCCGGGGGCATGAGCGACTCGGTGTACGCCCTCCGGCATCGGGACTCGCTGGTGACCCGGGCCATGATCCAGGCGGCGCGGGTGATCTCGCGGCGGGACAGCGTGCCCTTCGACGGCACCCTGCATCCGCCGCTCGACTCGCTCCTCACACACGATCTCGCGACACGCGAACGCGCCGTGGTGCTGGCACTCGAGCGCCAGCGCTGGTTCACGCGGGACTTCCCCGCCCCGCCGATCGTCGTCAACATCCCGTCCTTCGAGATGCGCTACTGGACCGGTGTCACCGCCGACAGCGGCACCGTCATGCACATGCGGGTCTGTGTCGGCGGTGCCGACAGCACCCAGACTCCGCCGCTCTCGGATCGTCTCTACGCAGTGGTGTTCCGGCCCAACTGGAACATCCCGAAATCGATCATGCTGAAGGAGATCCGCCCGAAGGCGCTCGAGGACTCGACCTACCTGCTCAAGAACCGCTACGAGCTGGTCCAGGGCAATCGCGTCGTGCCCCCCACCGCCGCGAACGTCGACGCGATCGGGGTCAAGGTGCGGGTGCGTCAGAAGTCGGGTGAAGGGAACGCACTTGGTGACATCAAGTTCGCGTTGTCCAACAGCGAGGCGATCTACATGCACGACACCCCGATGCGGGCCCCGTTCCATCTCGCGCGGCGAGACGTGTCGCACGGTTGTGTCCGGCTCCAGGACGCCCACTCGCTGGCGCGGTATCTCCTGCGCGACGATCCGGTATGGCCCCCGGAGCGGATCATGGCCGCGACCAAGGCGGACACCACCACCATCGTGCCGCTCGACGCGTCGGTTCCGGTGGAGATCGTCTACTGGACCGCCGTCACCCGTTCGACCGGGGGTCTCGAGCTCTACCCCGACATCTATCACCACGACGACCCGCTCGACTCGCTCCTGCACCTTCGCTACCCGCTGCCTCGTTGAGTCGGCCGCAACGGCGCGGGGCCGGGGGAGGACTCTCCCCCGGCCCCGCCAGGCGGACCGCCGGTGTCAGGAGTGAACGGTGACGATGAAGCCCGGGGCCTTCGGTCCGTTGGGCTTCGAGATCCCGTACATCCAGAACGTGTACACGTGTCCGGCGTCGAACTCGACACCGGACGTGGCGGCCACGACCGTCGCGGTCCCCGCGACGTGCGCCTCGAGGTTGTACACACCGGCCGCGATCGGCATCCACGCGCTCGCCCCCTGGAACGGCACCGCCGCCGCCAGCACCGCTCCCCCGGTCACGACGAAGTCCGCCGACGGTGTGGTGGGCTCGAGCTGCACGAAGCGGACCCGCGCGGATCCGGCGGCCGGGGGCGACAGGTCGTCCTCGAGCACGAGCGGCGCGATCCGGCTCAGGGAATCGGTCGCGAACACCGTGTAGTGCCCACCCGCCTGCGCTGGCAACGTGGTGTCGAAGAGCGGCGCGCCGCCGCTCGGGATCATCTGGACGTGGGGGCTCGACTGGGCGGTGACGGCATAGCCGGTGTTGTTCAGGAAGACCACCGAGCCGGCGATGAGCGAGCCGTCGAGCCACACGTCGACCTTGGGGGTGTTCGGCGAGGCCTGCACCACCATCACCCGGGCCAGGGCGGCCGGCGCCACCGGGGAGACATCGTTGTTGTAGCCGCAGCCGGCGATGACGAGGACACCGGCGAGGGTGACCGACGTGACGAGCCGGCGTGACACGACCGACATCATGGCATCTCCGTTTCGAGGTTCAGGGCCGCCGGGGCGGCGGCGTGACGCGTCGCGTCACCCGGCCCCAAGTCCGATATCCGGGCACGGTCGCACGGATGCTCCGGCGTCGCAAGTCCAGCCCCTTCGCGGGCCGGCTCCTCCGCGGCGCGAACCCGGCTTGGGGCGACGGTCTCGAGCCACTACCCTCCCTCATCATCCCCGGTCGCACCTCGTCCCGACGCCGACCCGGAGAAGCGATGACACCCGTTCCCACCACCGCACCGTCGCGCTCGCTCGCCGCCGCCACGTTCTGCACGCTCATCTGGGGCAGCACCTTCCTGTTCATCAGCATCGGCAACGACACGGTGCCACCGGTGTGGGCCGCCACGATGCGTCTGGTGGCGGCGTCGGCGATCCTGTTCGCGCTGGCCGTCGCGCGTGGCCAGCCGCTGCCACGCGGCGCGGCGCTCGCCAGCGCCCTCTGGTTCGGACTGTTCCAGTTCGGGTTCAACTTCCCGCTCCTGTACTGGGCGGAGAAGACCGTGCCCTCGAGTCTCACCTCGATCGTCTTCGCGACCATTCCGCTCCAGGCCGCCCTGATGAGCTGGCGCATGGGGCTCGAGAGCTTCTCCCCCGCCCGTGTGATCGGCGGCGTGGTGGCGGTGGCGGGTATCGGGTTCATCTTCGGCGGGGAGCTCCGATGGGCCGGTGGCCCGTGGCCGCTGCTCGCCGTCGTGGCCGGCACCGTGTGTGCCAACGTCGGCTCGCTCCTCTACAAGAAGGGGCCGCATCAGCCACCGATCCCGGCCAACGCGATCGCCACCGCGCTCGGCGCCGTGATCGCGTTCGTGATCAGCCGGCTGGCCCGCGAACCGATGACGCCGCCACCCACCCCGGGCTCGTGGTTCGCGCTCGGCTATCTCACGATCGCCGGCTCCGTGGGCGCCTTCGTGACCTGGTCGTGGCTGGTGATGCGGATGCCGGTCTCACGCATCTCGTTCATCGCGGTGATCGCGCCGCTCATCGCCCTCGCGCTGGGTGTGCTCGTACGACACGAGCATCTGGCGCCGTTGAGCGTGGCCGGTGCGCTGGTCGTGCTCGCGGGGGTGGCGATCGGGCTGGAGGTGGGGCGTGTGCCGGCGCGGGTCGCGCCGGATGACCGTGGCGGTCAGGGCCCCGGTGGCGGCTCCGACACCTCGAACTCGAGCAGGGCGTCCACCGGGTAGGACGCCAGCCGCTCGCGCCCGCCGAGACCCTTGAGCTCGATCAGGAACAGCAGGGCGCCGACTCTTGCCCGGAGCTGCTCGACGAGACGCGCGGTGGCCTCCGCGGTCCCGCCGGTGGCGAGCAGGTCGTCGACGATCACGACCCGTTGCCCGGGACGGAGCGCGTCGGCCTGGATCTCCAGCGTGTCTTCCCCGTACTCGAGCGAGTACACCTCGCGCACCGTGCGGCCCGGCAGCTTGCCGAACTTGCGCGCCGGCACCAGCGGCACGCCCCAGGCGAGCGCGAGCCCGGTCCCGAACAGGAAGCCGCGTGACTCGATCGCCACCACCGCGTCGGGGGGTTCCACACGCTCGCTCATCCGGCGGATGGCCTCCCGGAACGCGGACGAGTCGGCGAGCAGCGGGGTGATGTCCTTGAACACGACGCCCTTCTTGGGGAAATCGGGCATGTCGCGGACGAAGCGTCGGAGATCGCGTGGCGGCTCCATCATGGCCTCACGGGGTCGAGGTCTCGGGAGCGTCCGGGAGGGTCGTGAGCTCGAACGCGCGGCGCAGCTTGTCGAGGGCCCGCGCCTCGATCTGACGCACCCGCTCACGCGAGATCCCGAAGTGCTCGCCGGTCTGGGCGAGCGTGCGCGCCACCCCGTCGACGAAGCCGTAACGGATCCGCAGCACCTGCTCCTCGCGCTGACTCAGGGAGCGCAGATGCCGGTCGATCTGCTCGTGCTCGAGCTGCAGCTCGACCAGCCGCTCCACCGACTGGGGCCCCTCGCCCAGGTCCTCGTTGGAGAGCTGGTCGAATGCGGCGAGACCGGAGCCCTCGTCGAGGGAGCGCAGACCCGCGATCAGGCTCCCCAGTCGTTCGACACGGCCGACCGAGATCTGCAGCTCGCCGGCCAGCTCGGTCGGCGACGGCTCGCGACCGAAGCGGTGACGCAGCGCGCGCTCGGTGCGCACGTAGCGGTTCACCTGCTGGAACATCTGCACCGGGATCCGCAGCGCGCGCGCCTGCTCGGCGATCCCGCGCAGGATCGACTGCCGGATCCAGATCGCGGCGTAGGTGCTGAAGTGAAGCCCGCGTTCGGGCTCGAACCGGTCCACCGCGTGGATCAGACCGAGGTTGCCCTCCTCGATCACGTCGAGCAACGGCAGTCCCCGTGAGCGGTAGCCCCGGGCGACGTGCACCACCAGACGCAGGTTGGCGAGGATCATCCGTTTGCGGGCGAGCGGGTCCCCGGCGCGGGCTTCCGCCGCGAGCGACAGGGTTTGCTGGTGGGTGAGGAGCGGGATCCGTCCGATCTCGTCCAGGTAGCGGTCGAGCGAATCGCGATCGGTGACGCCGGCGCGCGGATCGCCCGGGATCGGGGTGTCCTCATCGCTCTCGGGCAGCGTCAGACCGGCGCCGGTGATCCGCTCGCGAAACCGCTCGAAGGCGTCCTCGTCGAAGTCCGGATCCACCAGCAACGCCTCGTACTCGCGCGCGCGCAGACCACCCGCCCGGCGGGCCTGGTCGAGCGCGGCGTCGAGACGCTGCTCGAATCGAACGCGTTCCAGGGGACTCATGGCGACGATCGGATCTCGAATCCTCGATGATGCGCCGGGCCCTGCTCCCAGCGCTCCTCCACCGCGTCCACCCGGGCGTGCGACGGGCCCTCGCGGATGCGCGCCAGCAGCGAGCCCAGCGCCTCCGGGCTGCCCTCGGCTTCGATGAGCACCGAGCCGTCCCGCCGGTTGGCCACCCAGCCGGTCAGGTCGAGGGACGCGGCGGCGCGGAGCACGAAACCGCGGAAGCCGACACCCTGGACGAGCCCGCGAACCGTGAGATGCACCCGGTGCATGCCGCGCGCAGCATCGCCCAGCCCCGGGCGTGCCGCAAGCCCGGGATGTGGCATCGGTGACCACGCCAAACGAATCGGCGCCCGGACCCCGAGCGCCGTCGCGTCGAATGATGGTCGGGGCGAGAGGATTTGAACCTCCGACCCCCTGGTCCCGAACCAGGTGCTCTACCAGGCTGAGCCACGCCCCGACGATGTGTTTGGAGCCACCGCGTTCCGCCCCGTTCCCGGTCTTCCGGCAGACCGCTAGAACGCGTCGCGGCCCAGCAACGGGACGAACCGGCATTCCCCGTGGCGCGAGTGGGTCATCCGCCCGCTCTCGGACCGGATCCAGACCTCGAGATGCTGGACCGAGCGGTCACCCACCGGGATCACGAGCACACCCCGGTCGGCGAGCTGCGCGAGGAGCGCTTCCGGGACCCGGGGTGCCGCGGCGGCGACGAGGACCCTATCATAGGGTGCGAACTCCTGCCAACCCAGCGTCCCATCTCCGTGACGCAGCGCCACGTTGCGCACGCCGAACTCGTCCAGGCGTGCGCGGGCCGCGCGCTGGAGCTCGGCCACGCGCTCCACACCGAACACCCGCTCGACCAGACGCGCGAGCAGCAGGGTCTGGTAGCCGCTGCCGGTGCCGATCTCGAGCACCCGATGCGTCGGCTCGAGCCGCGCCAGCTCGAGCATCCGGGCCACGATGTAGGGCTGCGAGATGGTCTGGCCCTCGACGGTGGGCAGCGCGTGGTCGCCATAGGCCCGTGGCACGAAGCTCGGGTCCACGAAGCGGTGACGCGGCGTCGTCGCCATGGCTTCGAGCACCCGCGGATCGGTGATCCCGCGGTCGACGAGCTGCTCTTCGACCATACGCCGGCGCGCCACCTCGAAGCCGTCGGGCTCGATGTCGGGGCTCACGGGTCGATGCGCCACGATTCCATGTCGGTCATGGTCTTGAAATCGGTGAGGTCGAGCGCCAGCGGCGTGACCGAGATGAAGCCGGCGTGGACGGCGTGAAAGTCGGTGCCCTCGTGCGACTCCCAGACCGGATCGCGGCCGCCGATCCAGTAGTACGGCCGGCCACGCGGATCCACCTTCTCGATCAGGGTGTCGCTGTAGACCCGGGTGCCGAGCCGGGTGAGTCGCGATCCACGCAGCTCGTTCCAGGGGCGGTGCGGGATGTTCACGTTGAGCACCCGCTTGTCCCCGAAGCCGCGCGCGACCGCCTCCTCGGCGAGACGGCGGACGAACCGCGCCGCGTCGACGAAGTCGCTCGGCTCACGGGTCACCAGGGAGGCGGCGATCGACGGGGCCCCCTGCATCGCGCCCTCGATCGCGGCCGCCACGGTCCCGGAGTAGAACACGTCCTCGCCCATGTTGGGGCCGTGGTTGATCCCCGAGACCACCAGGTCGGGCGCGTGTTCGAGCAGACCGTGATAGGCGATCAGGACGCAGTCGGTCGGCGTGCCGTCGACGCTGTGCCATCCCGGCTTCACCTGGCGAATCCGCAACGGACGATGCAGGGTGAGCGAGTGCGAGGTCGCGCTCTGGTCGCGATCGGGCACCACCACCGTGACCTCGCCGAGCGCCGCGAACTCGCGGGCCATCGCCTCGAGCGCCGGAGCGTGGATGCCGTCGTCGTTGGTGAGCAGGATCCTCATCGTGGCGTGGACTCCGTGGCGCCGGTCCGAGCCAACCGGGCGCGATAGGCGGCGCGCATCTCCGCCGGCGGCGACAGCGCCTCGAGACTCAGACGCGCCAGCATTCCGAGGATGCGCGGCACGTCCCGATGAAGACGGATGTGACTGGTCTCGCCCCCATAGACGGTCGGCACCTCGATCTCGGCGATGCGGAAGCCGAGACGCGCGGCGCGCACCGCCATCTCGGATTCGACCTCGTAGCGGCTGGCACGCACCGGCACCGCGGTCAGCACCTCGCGCCGGTACAGTCGATACCCACATTGGCTGTCCGAGATCCGGCGGCCCGCGGCCAGACTCGCCCACGCCGAGGACCATCCATTCGCGAATCGACGCAGCGCCGGCATGCCGGTGTCGAAGCGCCGGTATCCCAGCACCACGTCGACCCCGGTCTCGGCCGCACGCACGAAGTCCGGAAACGACTCCGGCGGGTGCTGCCCGTCGGCGTCCAGCGAGACCACGGCGTCGTATCCCGCGAGCGCCCGAAAGCCGGCCAGCAACGCGTGGCCCTTGCCGCGGTTGGCGGCGAACGCCAGCACCCGGGCACCGTGACGACGCGCCACCTCGGCGGTGGCGTCCCGCGAGCCGTCGTCCACCACCAGCACCTCGGGGGCCTCCTCGAGCACCGCGAGCCGCATCAGGACCTCGCCGAGATGCGCGGCGGCCTGGTAGGCCGGGATGAGCGCGGCCACGTGCAGCGGCTTTCGGGACGGGGTCACGTCACTCATGGGAGACGCGGGCGGCTGCAACGCGTTCGCCGTACGTTCTCAAGCGGGGCCTGGCCGGGCGAGAGAGAGCGGAGGAAGAGGGATGGTCGGGGCGAGAGGATTTGAACCTCCGACCCCCTGCCCCCCATGCAGGTGCGCTACCGGGCTGCGCTACGCCCCGACCGGAGGACGCAATCTACGCGCTGGACGCGTGGCGTGGCAAGTCGCGCCGGGGTGCCCTCACGTGTCCGCCTCGGCCAGCAGTGCGGCGACGTCGAGCGTCTCGGAGACCATACGCACCCCGGGTGCGCCGTCTCGTGGCCGCGGCCAGCTCTCGCGTGGGCGGTCGGTGGTCAGCTCGACACCGTTGCCATCCGGGTCGCGCAGATAGAGCGCCACGCTCACGCCATGATCGGCGGCACCCTCGAGCGGGATGCCGGCCTCGAGCACCCGTCGCACCGCGCGCGCCAGGGCACGGCGATCGGGGTAGCGGATCGCGACGTGATAGAGCCCGGTGTGACCCGGGGGTGGCGGCTGGCCGCCGCGACTCTCCCAGGTGTTGAGTCCGATATGATGGTGATAGCCGCCGGCCGAGACGAACGCCGCCCGTGAACCGAGACGCTCGGTGACCTCGAATCCGAGCACGCCGTGCCAGAATCCCAGCGCGCGGTCGAGGTCGGCGACACGCAGATGGACGTGACCGATGTCGGTGCCGGCCGGCGCCACGTAACCTTCGCGGCTCTCCACGACCGGGTGGCTCAGACGCGGGCCGCGCGCAACCGCTCGGCGAGACGCAACAGCTCGGTCTTCACCTCGTGCACGACCAGCCGGCGCTCGGCGTCCCCGAAGGTCAACTCGACCTGGGGGGCGGTCTCCCGGCGCTCGGCGAGCAGGGTGCGGCGGGCGCCGGCGATGGTGAAGCGGCGGTCGTAGAGGAGCTCCTTGATCCGCAACAGGAGCTTGATCTCGTCCGGACGGTACATGCGATTTCCGGCGCGGTTCTTTCGCGGGCGCAGCATGCTGAACTGGGTCTCCCAGTAGCGCAGCACGTGCGGCTTGACGCCGACCACCTCGGCCACCTCGCTGATCGGGCGGTACAGCTTTCCCTCGTCCTCGACGTCGGTCCGCATCGGGGTCACGGATGCACCTCCTCTACTCGCTCTTGAGGTCCCGGGTCATGAGCGCGTCGAGCGCCTGACGCGGCGTGCTGCCTTCGAACAGGATGGCGCACACCTGGCCGGTGATCGGCAACTCCACACCATGACGACGTCCGAGATCGCGCGCCGCTCGCGCGGTGTTCACGCCTTCGGCCACCATGACCATATGTCCCAGCACCTGTTCGAGGCTCTCCCCCTGTCCCAGCCGCTCCCCCACGTGCCGGTTGCGGCTGTGCCGGCTCATCGCGGTGGTGATGAGGTCCCCCATCCCGGTGAGACCGTAGAACGTCTCGCGTCGCCCGCCCATCGCCATGCCGAGCCGGGTGATCTCGGCGAGCCCGCGGGTCAACAGCGCTCCCTTGGTGTTGTCCCCGTATCCGAGACCGTCGCACACACCCGCCGCGATCGCGATGACGTTCTTGAGCGCGGCGCCGAACTCGCATCCGGCCACGTCGGTGTTCGTGTACACGCGGAAACGCGGTGTCGAGCACAGCATCTGTACCGTTCGAGCACGCGTCTCGTCACGTGCCGCGGCCACGATCGAGGTCGGGATGCCGCGACTCACCTCCTCCGCGTGGCTCGGTCCCACGAGCAACACCGGGTCGGGATCGCCGAGGGTCTCCGCGAGCACCTCCGTGGCGCGCTTCAGCGTGTCGAGCTCCAGTCCCTTGGTCGCGCACACCGATAGGCCGTGGGCACCGATGGCCGCCACCCTGCTCCCGACCGAGCGCAGTGCGTGCGAGGGCACCGCGTACACCGTGACCTCGGCTCCGTCGAGCGCGGACTCGAGTTCCGCCTGAACCTTAACCCCCTCCGGTAGCGCGATGCCACCCAAATATTTGCGATTCTCCCGGTCACGGGTCATCGCGGCCAGCAGATCACGGTCGTGGTCCCACAACGCCACCGGCTGACCAAGCGAGGCCAGCCCCACGGCCAGGGTGGTTCCCCACGAGCCCGCCCCGAGCACCGCGATCGGCGTCGGCATCACGGCTTCCCTCCCCCGAACGAGAAACGGCGCTCCTCGCCACGCGCGAGACGCTGGAGGTTCTCGCGATGACGCGCGATGACCAGGATCGCGAGGGCGAGACCGAGCGCGAACACCGGGTCGCGCCACCCACCGGGCGCCAGCCACGCCAGACTCACGCTGAACGCGACCGCCCCCAACACCGAACCCAGCGAAACGTAACGCGTCGTCAGCAGCGTGACCAGGAACACCGTCACGAACACCAGGAAGGCCCACGGGCACAGGGCGAGCAGCACCCCGACCGTGGTGGCGACCCCCTTGCCGCCCTTGAAGCCCGCGAACACCGTGAACATGTGTCCGAGCACCGCGGCCACCGCGACCGTGACCGCGCACCACGCGTGTCCGCCCGGGAACCCCCGGGACACGGCCAGTGACGGGATCACCGCGACCGGCACGGCCCCCTTGGCGATGTCGAGCAGCAGGGTCATCACCCCAAGTCCCGGCCCGAGTGTACGGTAGACGTTGGTGGCCCCGAGGTTTCGCGACCCGTGCTCCCGCACGTCGATCCCCCGCGCCGCCCGCCCGATCCACAAGCCCCACGGCAGCGCTCCGCTCAGATAACCGCCGAGGAGCGCGATCGCCGTCGCTTCCCATGCCGCCGCCGTCATGGCACTCCCCTCACTGGCTCTTGCGGAAGCGGAACCGGAAGGGCGTGCCGTGGAAGTCGAACTCCTCCGCGAAACGCAGCCACAGGTACCGCCGGTATTGCGTGTCGAGACGGTCGGGGCCGTTCACGTAGAACGTGAACTCGGGCGGCCGCCGGCCGGTCTGGGTGATGTAGTAGATCTTGGGCGAGCGACCCATCCGGTCGCTGGGCACCTGGCGTCGCTTCTGGACCCGCTCCATCCAGCCGTTGAGCGAGCGGGTGGCGATCTCGCGGTTCATCTCCTCCACACGCTGCCGCAACGCGCGCGGCAGACGATGGAGGTTCGTCCCGCGAGTGGCCGAGACCGGCATCGCCGGCAGGTCGCCGAGGGTCGGGTAGCGGTTCGCACGCTCCTTCTCGAGCGTCTTCCATCGCTCCTCGCGACCCTCGACCTGGTCCCACTTGTTGTAGAGCAGCAACACCGAACGGCCGGCCTCGAGCGCGTCCTGCGCCAGACGCGCGTCCTGCTTGTGGAACCCCTCGTTGGCGTCCACCATCACCGCCACCACGTGGGCACGTTCCATCGCCTGCAGCGCCCGCACGGTGGCGAAGTACTCGGCCTGGTCCTTGAACTGCGACTGCCGGCGGATGCCCGCGGTGTCCACCAGGATGAATTCCCCCGCCGAGCTCGACCAGCGCGCGTCGATCGGATCCATGGTGGTGCCGGCCCTTGGCTCGACGATCACGCGCTCCTCGCCCAGCAGCGCGTTCAGCATCGACGACTTCCCGACGTTCGGTCTCCCGATGATCGCCACCCGTGGCACGTGCTCGTCCGGCTCGGGCGGGCTCGCCGGCAGACGCGCGACCACCTCGTCGAGCAGGTCCCCGATCCCGAGTCCCCCCTCCGCCGCCACCGGGATCGGGTTGCCCAGACCGAGCGCGTGGAATTCGTGCGCGATCGGGTCCCCCGGTTTGTCCACCTTGTTGACCACCAGCAGACACGGGGTGCCGCCACGACGCAGACGGTGCCCGATGGCGTTGTCGAGGTCGGTGACACCCGTGAGCGCGTCGACCATGAACAGCACCAGGTCGGCGGTCCCGATCGCCGCTTCCGCCTGTTTGCGCACCTCGGCGTCGCGTCCCTCGGCGGCGGCGGGCAGGAATCCCCCGGTGTCGACCAACATGAACGCATGACCGGCCCACTCGGCGCGCGCCGCGTTGCGGTCCCGGGTCACCCCCGGACGATCGTGGGTCACCGCGCGGCGGGTGCCGAGCACGCGATTGAAGAACGTCGATTTGCCGACGTTCGGACGGCCGATGATGGCGACGACGGGAAGCGGCATCGGAGGGGGCGGGTCCGGGAGGCGCGGGATGCGGCATGGCGCGCCGGTACGAACGACCGGCGCGCCACGGGCCGCGATGGACGATGGAGCGGGCAACGGGGTTCGAACCCGCGACCTCAAGCTTGGGAAGCTCGCGCTCTACCAACTGAGCTATGCCCGCGGGACGTCGGTGGCGTCTGGACTCCCGACGTTAGAACCTCGGCGGATGGGTGTCAATCGCGCCCCGGGCGATCGATGTCGTGTCCGCGTGACGCGACATCGGCGGGCAGACGGGCTCGCACGAACGCCACCCACGCCGCGGTGTCGATCGGGTCGGCCGCGAGTCGCACCGCGTGCAGCTGATGTCGGAACCAGGTCCGCTGTCGCTTGGCGAGCTGTCTTGTGCGCAAACTCACGTGCTTGATCGCCTTGGTGCGCGAGCATGTGCCGGCGAGATGCGCGACCGCCTCGTCGTACCCGATGGCCTGCAGTGCGCGCAGCGCCGCGGCGTGCTCGCCCTCGAGCAGCGCGCGGGTCTCCTCGAGGAGCCCGCTGGCGAACATCCACTCGGCGCGAAGACGGATGCGCCGGTTGAGGGCGCCGGGCTCCACCTCCAGCTCGAACACGTGCCAGCGCTCGTCGCCGTCGGTCGGGTGCTGCTCGGCGTGCCACGACGAGAGTAGTCGGCCGCTCGTTTCGACCACCTCGAGCGCGCGGGTGATGCGCTGGGTGTCGTGCGGGTGGAGCCGCGCCGCGGTGATCGGATCGACCGCGTCGAGACGGGCGTGCAGCGCCGGGGCACCCAGCGCCGCCGCCTCGGCGGCGAGCCGGGCCCGGATCGCGGGGTCGTGGGGCGGCGTCCCCGCCAGGCCCACCATCGCCGCGCGCAGCCACAGCCCCGAGCCACCGACCACGATCGGGATCGCGCCGCGGGCATGGATCTCGGCGCGCGTCGTCGCGCACTCCCGCGCGTACCACCCGGCGCTCGGACGATCGCCCAGGTGAAGCGCCTCGAACAGGTGGTGCGGCCGCCGGCCTCGCTCCTCGAGGGACGGCTTGCCGGTGCCAAGATCGAGCTCGGCGAACACCTGGCGGGAGTCGGCGCAGACCACCTCCCCGCCGAGCGCTTCGGCCAGTGCCTCCCCGAGCGCGCTCTTGCCGGTGGCGGTCGCCCCGACCACCGCGATGACGTGACGCGTGGTCATGCGTTGGCCTCCGTTTGAGCACGTACGGCGAACGCGTCACGGGCACCGGCGGCCGCTCCCGCTCTCACGCGCTCGCCGTAGGTGCTCAAAGGGACCCAGGGGTCAGCCGCGGCCGAAGCGCCGGTGCAGCTCGTCGAGATCGAGGCGCACGAAGGTCGGGCGTCCATGCGGGTCGCCGTGTGGGCGGGTGGTGGCGAACAACCGGTCCACCAGGGTGCGCATCTCCTCACCGCTCAGCGGATCCCCGGCGCGGGTGGCCGCGTGACACGCGAACGAGCGCGCCACGCGTTCGGCCATGTCCTCGTGCGCGCCACGCGCGGTGTCCTCCGCCACACCGTCGATCAGGTCCTGGAGCAGCTGACCCGGACGCTCCGACGCGATTCCCGAGGGCATGCCCTGGATGACCACGGTGGGCGGTCCCAGCATGGACAGGTCCCAGCCCAGCTGCTCGAGCCATGGACCCAGCTCGAGCAACAGCTCCCACTGGTCGGCGGCGAGATCCACCAGCGCCGGGAACAGCAGCTGCTGCGCCGCGCCGCGCCCGCCGCGTAGACGCTCCAGCGCCTCCTCGAACAGGATGCGCTCGTGGGCGGCGTGCTGGTCGACGATCACCAGACCGCCACGCACCGGGGCAAGGATGTAGGTGCGATGGAGCTGCCACATCTCCGGCTCGGCGGTCACGGGCGTGGCCGCCGGTGGTGTCGTGGTCGGACCGGGATCGGTGGCCGGAGCCGGGCTCTCGAGACCGAGATAGGTCTGTTCGCTCGGATGCTCGCGGATCCGGTCGGTCCAGCGGGGCTCGGGCTCGGACGCGCCACCGCTCACCACCCGGAACGGTGGCTGGATGTGGGCCAGGGCCTGGGCGCACGCACCGGCCACCAGCGAGAACACCGTGTCCTCGTCGGCGAACCGGACCTCGCGCTTGGTCGGATGCACGTTCACGTCGAGCCGTGCGGGCGGGATCGAGAGCCACAGCGCGGCGGACGGGAATCGGCCGGGTGGCAGCAGGTTCCCATACGCCTGTCGCAACGCCTGCGACAGGAGTGGGCTCTGCACCAACCGTCGATTCACGAGGAAGCACTGGCCTTCACGGGTGGCGCGCGCGTGTTCCGGGAGACCGAGGAGCGCGATCAGACGCACGCCCCCCTTCTCGTCCTCGACCGCCAGCCGCTGCTCGGCGTGCGACGCACCCCACATCATCGCCGCCCGCTCCCGCAACGCGGCAAGACCCCGGCCACTGGCCGCCGGCCAGTCGAGACGCTCGCGCTCGTCCACGGTGATCCGGAACGACACCTCGGGATAGCCGAGTCCGTAGGTCTCCACGAGCCGGATCGCGGCGCGCAGCTCACCGGCTGGCGAGTGCAGGAACTTCCGGCGCGCGGGTGTGTTGAAGAAGAGGTCCCGCACCTCCACGGTGGTTCCGGGAGCGCGGGCCGCGGGCCCACGCTCCACCACCTCGCCTCCCGCGGTCAGACGGGTCGACGCCGCGTCGGCGCCCGTCACCCGGCTGGTGACACGCATCCGGCTCACCGCCGCGATGCTCGGCAGCGCCTCGCCCCGGAAACCGAGCGTGGTCAACCGGTCGAGGTCCTCGAGCGTGGCGATCTTGCTGGTGGCGTGACGCTCGAGCGCCAGCTCCAGCTCGTCGGGGGCGATCCCCACACCGTCGTCCGCGACCGAGAACAGGTGGTCGAGCTGGCGCTCGACCCGCACCTCGACCCGTCGCGCCCCCGCGTCGAGGGCGTTCTCGAGGATCTCCTTGAGCGCCGAGAGGGGGCGCTCGACGACTTCGCCCGCGGCGATACGGGAGGCGGTGTCGGGCGACAGTCGACGGATGGCGGCTCGCGCGGTGTCGGTGGTCATGAGGCCCGCGAGCATCGCACGCCGGTGCACGGGCGGGCAAGGCGCTGACGCGGCGGACGCCGTCGCGGCGGTGGAGCGCCCGGGTCGTCGGGGGCGCGCGGAGGGCGGGCTCAGCCCGCCAGCCACTCCGCGGCGCGGGCGAGAAACGCCTCGGAGTCGTCGAGCCCGGTCATCTCGATCCGCTCGTCGGTGATGCCGGGGATCGGGCGCTCGTGACCGGTATCGATCCACGCGGTCTGCCACAGGGTCATGATGCGGCGGCGCACGTGTGGGAAATGGTCCCGCGCCCCGGCCGTCAGCAGCACCACCCGCTGTGCCGAGGGACGACACACCCGGTCGGTCTCGCGCAACTGGTCGGGCAGATGCTCGGCGAGCATCTCCAGCGCCGCCGGCGCGGCCGGGAGCAACAGCCGGTGCAACGCGAACCGCATCCCGTCCCGTCGATTGCGCTCGAGCGCCAGCTCGAGCTGTTGCGTGAACTCGTCCACCCCGAGCCAGCGCTTCTCCATGTCCGGCAGCATCGGGTAGGCCGGACCGGCGCGCTCCTTGTCTTCGCGATCCCACGACTGGCGGAGGTCGTCGAGCGTGCGCTCCCAGGTCGACCAGTCCGCCTGCTTGGGCATGGCCGCCGCGGCGAGCACGCCGTGGCGCTGCGAGGTCCGGAACGGCCACGCGCCCCAGGTCCGACCCTCACCGACACCGGCCACCTGACTCACCACCTGGGGTGTGCCGAGCTCGAGAGCGAGCGCGACCAGCCCCTTCAGCAGCGCGTCGTCGGGTCCGACCTGGACCACCATCTCGACGTGTTCCCCGCTGCCCATGTGAAGCTCGGCACGCCCGGCGCCGGTCTCATCCATCGCGTCGCGCAGTGCGTCTTCGAGATGCTGGCGATCCTCCGGGCTCGGGAAGTCATCGAGACTGGCCACCGGGAGCCGGCGCGTTTCCCGGATCTCGACGGGTGACGGCGCGGTGGGCCCGTCGACCATGTCCGGCAACGCGTGCTCCACGATGTCCGCGAAGTCGCCGCCACCCAGACTGGTCTCGAACGCGGCCGCGTGAAGGGCGATCGGCGCCTCGACACCGGGGCCGGTCTGCTCGAAGCCGGAGCCGTCGAGGAACGCCTGTGGGGACTGACTCGGGGTGCCGAGCGCCAGCAGGAGGCCCTCGATCTGGGTTCGGCGCGGACTCCGCTCACTCACCAGCGCGAGGTCGAAGATCTCACGGGTGATGTCGGCGAGATCGGTGGTGCGCGGAAGTCCACACAACTCCGCCAGCCGAACCCCCGCATCGTCGCTCCGCTCCCCCGCCACCAGACGCACCGCCGCCCCTGGAGCCCGGATCAAGCGCGGCAACAGGTCGGCATCCTCCCAGTCGAAATCCACCAGGACCAGACGCCTGGGTTGATCGGAGTCGGAAAC
Source organism: Candidatus Eiseniibacteriota bacterium (assembly GCA_044451485.1). Taxonomy (GTDB): domain Bacteria; phylum Eisenbacteria; class RBG-16-71-46; order RBG-16-71-46; family RBG-16-71-46; genus JBIOKD01. Next base: position 26,790 of record JBIOKD010000003.1, read on the forward strand.
CTGCGTGTGGATGGCCATGGGTCCTCGTGGGTCTCATCCATGTGCTTTTGCACGGACCATACCATCGGGTATCGGCCGCCCTGGGGCGTCCGGGGGCCAGCCTAAGCGACGATCCTGCACTGGGGCGCGGGGATTCGTTGCATCCTGCACGTGAATCGTCTGCGCCCTGGGCCGGCCAGGGGTTGGCCGTGGGGTCGAGGGGACGGCAAAGCGCCGGGCAGCCGTGGGATGACACCTCCGATGCCCGCCGTACGTCCTCAGACAGGGCCTAGGGTTCGGGGAGCGAGGTCCCGGCCAGGGTGACGTCGACGACGCGCACCGGAAAGCGTTTGGCCAGCTCGGTATAGCGTTCACGGCGGCGCGTCTCGCGCAACCGCTCCCGGGTGCGTGACGCGCGCGCCGCGAGCTGATAGGCATCGGGAGGCACGCGTTGGACCACGCGGATCATCGCCAGACCGTTCGGGAATCCGACCCAGCCGGTCGACTGCCCCACCGCGAGGGCCGCCGGTCGGTCGCCCATCCCGTAAACCAGTGAGTCCACCACCCACGGGCCACCGAGATCCGTGAGCGGCGTGCCCGGGCCGCCCAGATCCTGGTGCGAGAAGCCGCCGAACAACGCCGCGAGACTGTCGAGCGACCAGCCGCCGCGGGCCAGCGAGTCGAGCTCGGCGCGCTTGGCGCGCATCGCGCGGTCACTGGCGGACACGTTCCACGTCTGGATCGCACGGGATTGCACATCGCCATAGGGCGGCAGCCGATCGCTGACGATGCTGTCGATCCAGGTGATGGCGTAACCAAGTCCCCGGTAGAGCTGGGTCCGCGGGTAGAGATGACCGGGCTCGACCTGTTCGAGGTTCTTGAAGAACTCGACCAGGTCGCTGGCCACCGCTTCACCCGCCGGGTGCACGTTGTCGAACACCGTGTACCCGAGACGGTGCGCGGTGACCCGGGCCTGGGCGGGGGTGTGGATCGTGCGCAACAGGCTGTCCGCCCGATCGCGTGCGACCTGGTCGATCCGCCCCTTGGCCACGGCCGAGGACACGTTCGTGTAGCAGTAGGCCAGCGGGGTGGTTTCCGGGATCATCCGTTCCATGCACTGGAGCACGTGGTACCCCACCTCGGTGCGCACCGGACCACCGAGCTCCCCTGGCTTCAGCGAGAACGCCACGCGCTCGAACTCCGGCAACACGGTGCCACGCGCGATCAAGCCGAGCTCTCCACCGCTGGCACGACTCGCGGGATCGTCGGAATAGCGACGCGCCAGATCGGAGAAGTCCTCGCCGGCGCGGGCCCGCGCCAGCAGCGAATCCGCACGGTCATGGGCCGCCGTCAGGGCTGCGTCGCTTCCGTCACGGGGGGCCACCAGGATCTCGCGGATGCGCACCAGCTCCTTCGACGAATACTCCGCGATGTGCTGCTGGTAGTACCGCTCCACCTCCCCGCGGGTCACCGGGACGTCGAGGACGAAGGGCATCGGTACGATCATGCGACCCATGAAGTACGCCTTGCGTTGCCGGAACTGATCCGGGTGCTCGTCGTACAACGCGCGGGCTCCACGCTCCGCCTCGGCGGTGCGCGCCAGCGAGAGCCGGCGTTCTAGCTCCGGACGCGCCTGCTCCAGGGTCGGCATGCGGCTCGCGACCACCGGACCGAGCGACGACACGATGAGACCGCGGCGGAACGCGAATACGTGCACACCCGTGTCCCAGCCACGCCCGGCCAGCGAATCGGTGAGCGCGAGACCCGCGAGACTCGTGTCCACCCGCCCGCCCTGGGGCACCATGCCGGCATCCTGGACCCGGGTCAGCGCGCGCTCGGCCTCCGCGTCGCGACGGCCCGCCTCCCATGACTTGGCGACCCGTCGAATGGCGGTGGTCATCGCCGTGCGACGGCTCTCGTTCGCGAGCCGCCGGTAGATGTCGGAACGCACCTCCGGGTAGGACTGGGTGCGCACCGCGCCGGTGGACTGTGCGGGGCCCTCGTCCTCATCCTCGTTCATCTCGGAGAAGTCGGTGAGATGGGCCTGGTAGTAGGCCCGCATCTCCTCGTCGGTCGGCTGGTGGATCGGAAAGCTGCTCGTGTCGGCCACCCCGTAGAGCACGGAATTGGCCGGGCCACGGAGCTGGTCGCCGAGCGAGTGGTACAGGGCTTCGATGGCGCGATCGTCACGATGCGCGCGCGCGTCGCGGCGCAGCCGTTCGCGCAGCGTGGGCGCCACCTCGCGCAGCGGCGCCGGATGGACCGGCAGACGGTCGTCGAGACGGATCACCACGCGGCCCTGCTCGCCGGGATACGAGTGTGGCGCGGTCCGGCCCGGGGCGAGCGCGAACAACGTGGTGGTGTCCGAGGGACTGCCGTGCCACCACGCCGGCCAGCGCGAGCCACGGGTGATCACCGTCGACCGCACCCCGCCGAACGGGGCCGCGAGCCGCTCCAGCGACGCTCCGTCGCGAGCCGCCGCGATCAGACTGTCGGCACTGTGCTGCATGCGCCGGTCCCACGCCTCGCGTTGATCGACGCGGAACGCCAGCGATTCGGGTAGCGGCGGCTGGTCCACGAACACCACGCTGAAGTGGAACTCCGGCGGCCGCATGACCTCCGGCGAGCCGCCGCGATACTCGGCCAGCAGCTCACTCTCGGTGGGCTCGGGATAGCTCCCGTCGAAGCCGGTGCGGATGAGCGGCAGGTAGTCGACACTCGCCGTGGTGAGGGCGCGGGTGTCGATGGTCCGCACCTCGTCGTCGGTCGGCGTCACATCGCGGTCCATCTGGGCCGACAGCTTGCGTGCCCCGAACGTCGACTGGATGTCCGCCAGCATGCGCTGATAGACCGCGGGTTGCCGGGTGCGCAGATCGTCGTACTTGGCGGGATCGAAGCGCCCGTCGGTGACGAAGCGCGGATCGGCGCGCAACATCTGCTCGGCGTCCGCGGCGGTGCCGTTGATGCCGAGTCGCTGCGCCTCGAGGATCAGGAGACGCTGGCGGATGAGCAACTCGAGCACTTGGCGGCGTGCCGTGGGCAGGTATTCCGGGGCGATGTCGGCGCCGGTCCGGTCCCGGTACTCCTTCTGCGCCAGCGCCCACCGCTGCTCGTAGACGTCACGGGTGATGACCGTCGGGCCGACGGTCGCCACCGCCTCCTCGCTCGTCTTCGGCGCGGCCGCGGCATGCGGCTGCGGTGCGGCCGCCCAGCCCCAAGCGGTCACGATCGACAACCCGGCGCCGAGCGCGGTTCCACGCCATACTCGCGCCATCATCCGTCGGCGGTGCTTCCCCGTGTCCTTGACCGCGCCCGACACGGCCCCTAGGGTGCGTCTGCTCATGTCCGAATGGTCCATCGTCCGCTCACTCGAGCCACCCCTGTGGCGCCCGGCATCCATCCCGGGCGTGATCGCCGCCTTCACCACCCGGCAGGGCGGCGTGAGCCATCCACCTTATCACGCGCTCAACCTCGGACGCTCGACACCCGACCAGCCGGAGGCGGTCGAGGCCAATCGGGTTCGCGTCCTCACGAGCTTGGGACTCGAGCCGGCGCGGCTCGCCACCGCCGGACAGGTGCACGGGAACACCGTGACCCGGGTGAGCGCTCCGGGGCTCCACCGCGAGTGCGACGCGCTCGTCACTCGTGCCCCCGGCCTCCCGCTCGCGGTCTCGGCCGCCGACTGTCTCCCCATCCTTTTCGTGGCGCCCGGTGCGGTCGCGGCCGCCCACGCCGGCTGGCGCGGGACCGCGGCCGGGATCCCGGTGGCGGCGCTCGAGGCGGTGTGCGACGCCGCCCAAGTCGGCGCGGCCGAAGTCAGTGTCCATCTGGGTCCGTGCATCCGCTCCTGCTGTTACGAGGTCGGCGCCGAGGTCGCCGCGCGCTTCCCGGGCATGGCGGTGCGCCGCAGCGGAGCCTCGATCCATCTGAGCATCCCCGACGCGGCGCGTCTCCAGCTGCTGGAACGCGGGGTCCTGCCCGGGCGTGTGTTCGACACCGGCGCCTGCACCGCCTGTGAGGAGTTCTGGTACTACTCCCACCGTCGCGACCATGGGATGACCGGGCGCCAGTGGGGGTTGATCGCGCTCGCGGACGACGGCGGGGACGGGTCCCGCCACCGGCAGCCGTCGAACGGCCGTGAAGTATAGCAACTCACCCCGGCCACCCCAACATTCTGCACCGCTTGCCCGCCCCCGGATCGGGGTCTATCCTGCCCGGCCAGCGTGATTGGCGCTCCCCGCCGACCGTCCCACTCAACGGAGGATCTTCGATGTCGAAGCGTCTGCTTGCGGTCCTGTTTGCCCTCGCCCTCGCCGCTCCGGCCGCCCGGGCCGCCACCACCACCACCACCGCCGCCAAGCCGGCTGCCGGCGAACCCATGGCGGTGGTGCTGGAGACCAGCCAGGGGCGGATCGTGGTCCAGCTGAACGAGAAGGAGGCGCCCAAGACCTGCGCGAACTTCCGCAAGCTGGTGCAGCAGGGGTTCTACGACGGCACCTATTTCCACCGCGTCATCTCCGGCTTCATGATCCAGGGCGGTGACCCGAACACCAAGGACGCCGACCCGAAGAACGACGGCATGGGTGGTCCGGGCTGGACGGTGGCGGCCGAGATCGGTCTGCCGCACGTGCGCGGCGCCATCGCCACCGCCCGTCAGGCCGACGCCGTGAATCCCAAGCGCGAGTCGAGCGGGAGCCAGTTCTTCATCGACCTGGCCGCCCTGCCCAGTCTCGATGCCGGTGGCTACACCGTGTTCGGGAAGGTGATCGAGGGCATGGACGCGGTGGACAAGATCGCCGCGTTCGCGGGCGACACGGCCCTGCCGATGGCCAACGGCGGTGGACGGAATCCCGGCAAGAAGGCGCTCATCACCAAGGCCCGTCTGGTGCCGTTGTCCCAGGTGAAGGGTGCCGACAAGGGCGAGAAGAAGGCCCCGGCCGACAGCACGCAGCACTGAGACTCCGGCGAGATCGCCACGAGACATCGCGGGGCGCCCGGCATCGGGCGCCCCGTCCGTCATCCGGCGGGGTCAGACCCCGGACGGATCGAGCGGATGGAATCCCAGATCCGGGCGTTGCACGCGTCGGAGCGCGTCGGGATCGGTCACCACCTGGACCTCGCAGGTCACCGTCACCACGCCGCGGAACAGGTGCCCGGTGTGGGCGACGAAGTCGTCACCGGCGATGACCACGTGACAGTGCGGGACCGGCTCGCCGTCCAGCTCGCTGAAATTCCCGGTCAGCACGCCGATCTCGTGCTCGCCGTCGAATCGGCGCCGGATGTATTCCTTCGTGCCACGCACGAAGAAGCCGAGCTCGGTCTCACCCACCGAGCCCAGACCCGAGATCAGACCCGCGCGTACGCCATGATCGCGCGCGAAGGCCCGCAGCGTGGTCACGATCTCTTCGCCGGTGTCGAGTCGCACCACCCATCCATAACGCGTCTGCTGGCATTTCATGCCCCGCCTCCACCGTGGACCGGCGCCGGGCTGCCGATCTCCGCCAGACCCAGCCTCGCCGCGTGAACGAAGCTGTCGGCGAGCAGCGCGATCGCGTCGCAACCGGTCTCGAGCCACACCAGGTGCGCGATCTCCCGCAGCGTGCGCCGGCCGTCGCACGCGGCCCAGCCCAGTCCGGCGAGGAGCTCCCCGTCGGGTGTGTCGAGCTCCAATCGCCGCCAGATCTCGCGCTCCGCGCGTGGCAGCGCGGTCCATCCGGGGAGCAGGTGGCGCTGGACGTGGAGTGGCGCCGCCACGTGGCGTCGCGGCACCTGTGACGCCGCCGGGTGCGCGAACGACGGCGTCCCCACGGCGAGACCCCGGGTCTCGGTGTCGGCGAAGACCGCGAACGCGCGACGCGTGTCGGCGACGGCGCCCTCGGGGATGCCGAGACGCGTGAGACTGGCCAGCGCCCGGTCACCACGCAGACGCTCGCGCGCGACCGCGCGGGCCGGATCGGCCGCACCGGCGGCCGCGAGCAGCCGCACCCGGGCCCCGCGCGCGGTGAGCCCGGCGAGCGCCTGCGCGCGATCCCCGACCGCGTCCGCGATCACACCGGCGTAGGTGGCGGCGCAACGCACGGCCAGCGCCAGGGAGACGGGATCGGTCTTGTCGGGGGTGTCCGACGAGGAGTGGTAGTAGCGGTCCGGCCATTGGATGAGCATCGGGCACGGCACCCCGACCGCGGGGTCCAGGAGTGGCACATGATCGCTGCCACCGCTGAACGGCACCTCCGCCATGCGGACCTTCGGGAACGACGCCGCCGACCCGGACGACGCCACGCCGTCGACCGCCTCGGGTCGGATCGCCGCCATCAGCTCCTCGGCGAACGACGCCGCGAAGCACGGCGGATGCTCGAGCAGGAACGTGCTGCCACAACGTTCCTGGTCCTCACCCACCATGTCGAGATTCACCGACGCGGTCAGGGCGCGGGTCCGGTCGGGGTCGGCGGCCAGCCAGGCATAGGTGCCGGTCAGCTCCGGCATCCACAGCACGCGCACCGTGCGGCCGCCCGTGGAAAGAACCCCGCGCCGACGCAACAGCGACAGCACCCGCGCCGTCTCGAGTGCCGCCGCCACCCCCGAAGCGTTGTCGTTGGCGCACGCGAATGGATGACACAGGTGGCCCATCACCAGCACTTCACCGGTGCTCTCGCCGCGGATGCGGGTCGAGATGAGCGGAATCCGGGTCGGGAACCGCCGGGATTCGATCGACACCTCGAGCTCGGGTGTGGCACCGCTCGCGAGCCGCACCCTCAACCGGCGCCCGACCGCGGGCGGCACCACGAACCCCCAGCCCCTCGGCTCGTCGCCCACCCACCAGAACGAGGTGTAGTTGGTGGCGCCGTCGTCGGTGTCCGCGGCACGGATCGGCGGGAACAGCCGGCGCCCGTCGGCGAGCAGACCGGCGGCACCCCGCTCGAGCACCGCCAGCTCGTGGACGCGCTGCACCGCGCCGGTGGTGAGCACCACCCGGTCGCGCACGTCCACGCCATCGTAGTGGGCATCCTCGGTGCCGTCGGCGAGCGCGATCAGCCGGTAACGACCCCGCGCCGGCACACTGCGCTGGATCACCGACAGCGGCTCGACCGAGAAGTCGCACAGCGTCCGCGTGTCGTGGTCGTCGTGGAGGATCGCGCGCGCATGAGCGCACTCCCAACCCTCGGGGAGCAAGTGCTGCCACGCGCGCGTCCGCCCGTCGCCGGCGACCATCTCCATCTCGGGCTCGAGCCCGAGCCCGGACAGCGTGCCGGTGAGCCACCGTGCCGCCTGGTCGTAACCCGGGCTCGCCTGCACCCGGTGGAAGCGCGCGAGCTCGCGCACCCACTCGTGCGCACGCTCGCCCGAGGCCTCGGTGCGGACCGCCGCGAGCAGGGTGCGGAACATGCCGTCTGTCTCCCCCGGCGCGCCGGCGGCGGGGTCACCGCCCGCCCCGGGCGCGACCGCTCAGCGCTTCGCGACCGTCACCGCGACCGACCGCACCGCGGTGTTGCCGGCCATGTCCACCGCCCGCACCGCGACCGAGTGCGGCCCCGCGGTCACGTCCGGGATCCGCGCGCTGAACTCGAGACGCGCCTGGTCGGCGAGCCCTCCCGCCGGCGAGATCAGACGCCAGTCCCCGTCGTCGAGCGCCACTTCCAGTCGGGTGACCAGCGTCTGCGCGTCCTCCGCGCTCCCGCTGACCATCACCGCGCCGGGTTCGGGACGGGCCTCGAACCGGCTCACCGTCGGCGGCGTGTTGTCGATCCCGAACGGCTCCGACACCGCCACCCCGCTGAGCCCTTCACCGAGACCGTTGCCACCCGCGTCGCTCGCCGTCACCCGCACCCGGTAGCGTCCGTCGGGAAGCGCGTTGGTGTCCCAGGTGAACGAGGACGCGTCGAGGTCCTTGCCGATCTCCGTCCATCCCTCGCCCCCCTCGCGTCGCAGCTCGACGGTGTACGTCAGTGGATCGCCGTTGGGATCGCTCCCCTTCCATTGCAGGGTGCGGAGCCCTCGCGCCACCGCCGGCAGCGCGCGCAGGGTCTTGGCGGTGGTGGCCGAGTACGAGTACTCGACCCGGGTGCCGCTCGGCAGGGTCTGGGTCACCGGTTCGCTGCGCGGTGTCAGCTCGCCCTCCCGAAAGCCGATGCCTTGTGGAGCCACGGTGAGCTCGTCCACGCGCGGTGGCAGGTTCTGCTCGCGCCACCCGATCTCGACCGACTCCACCCGTGGGTCGCCACCGGCCAGTGTCGCGCGCCATTGCAGATAGCGGGCCGGCGCCGAGACCGCGTGCTCGTCACGGGCTTCCGCCCACGCCGACCAGGTGGTGTCGGGCGGGTCGACGTTGCCGGTGCGGGTGGCCAGGGTCACGCGTCCGCCACCGGCGCTGCCATGCCACGCGACGCGTCCGTAGCGGGCGATGCGCCGGGCGTCCAGCACGCTCGAGAGCAGCTCGCCACGCTCGGCGCGTCCCGGGCCGAGACGCCACAGCGAACCGGGATTCGAGGTCGCCGCGAACAGGCGGCCGTCGCGTCCCATCGCCATGGCCGTGACCTGTCCCTGGGGCATGGCCAGCCACAGCGCCCCGGAGTTCGGCGGTCCGAGCACGTACACACCGGCGCGATTGCCGGTTCCGATGGCGATTCCCGGGCCACCCTCGGGCGTCTGGGCGGCGAGCGAGCCGGTCACCGTCGCGAGCGCGAACACCAGCGACTGCGGCGAGCTCCACACCGCGGCCGCCGAGCTGTCGGGCACGATCCGATAGAGCGTCGCGCGACCGCCGCCGCCACCGCCGCTCGGCGGCGCCGCGGGGCGCGCCTCCGGATGCGGGCTGTTGTCGTCGTCGTCGCCACCGGCCGGCGACGGCCCGGCACCATCGAGGGTGATCGCCGGGCTTCCGAGCCCTGCCGCGTACAGCGTCCCGTCGGCGGCGAGCGCGAGCGCGCGGATCTCCTCTTCGCTCGCGTCGAACACCGTGCCGACCCGGCCGTCGGCGCTCACCCGCAGCACCCGCCCCTTCGAGTCGCCGCCCGCGAACGCCCCGCCGTGGCCGTCGGCCACCACCGACACCAGGTTGCTCTCGTCGGTGTCGAGGACGATGGTTGCCTTTCCGTTCGTGACCCGCATCAGACGACCGCGTGTGCCGGTGGCGGCGTACCAGGCACCGCGACCCGCGGGCGCCAGCCCCCACACATAGCGCTCGCCGGTACGCGCGACCAGCGTGGTGTCGCCATGGGAGCCGATCCGGTAGACGAGCCCGGGAGGACCGGTGCCCGCCACCAGCTGGTCACCGTCCACCGCCAGACACAACACCTGGCCGACCGGAAGCCGCACCCACGGCCGGACGCCGCCCGATTCGGTCCATCGATCGACGCGTCCGCGGTCCCCGGCGATCGCCACCGAGCCGTCGGGAAGTGGCGCGATCGCCCAGATCACCGCCAGACTCTCGGCGGCGCTGGATTCGGCGCGTGGCCCCAGACGGAGCGAGCCGTCCGGTCGCACCACCACGCCGCGTGATTCCGCGCGCGCATGATCCGCCGGCTGGTCGGCGATCCACATCTGGGTCTCCGACGCGCGCGCGGCGGCGCTCCACGACGCCATCGCCAGCACGAGCGCCATCGACAGCATGCCACGGGTGCGTCCCACGCCACCTCCTCGGGCCCTCATGGGGCCTGGTCGTCCACGATCACCTCGAGCTGCAATTCCCCGCGCAGGACCGCGTCCAACGGCATCGCCGTCTCGGCGAGCAGCGCGCGGTCTCCGCGTCGGGCGTCGTCGCCGGCGAGCTGGGGTCCGGCGAGCAGCGCGTACGCCGAGTTCGGCAGCTCCGGGTAGTCCGCGCCGCCACGCGTCACCTCGGGAGCCCGTGCCACCATCATGCCGTACAGCTGATCGCCGCGATGCATCGACGCCAGACGCCGCCAGGCGTCGTCGAGCGACACCGGCCGGAAGCGGCCCGGCAGACGCGCCGCCACGAAGCGGTCCAGCTCGGCACCGCCCCCCACCCACATTGTGTAGCGGCCCTCGGGAAGCTCCTCGGGGACCGGCACCGTGAGCTCGATCCGCCGCCGGTCCCCACGCCAGCGCTCGAGGTCACAGCGGACATGTGCGAGGCCACCCGGACGCACCGCGGCCTCGCGCAGCGTCGCGACCCGCAGCGTCCACTGGTCCCGGCCGGGTCGCGTCTCGACCGCCAGCGAAAGGCTGTCGAGCTTGAGACGCGAGTACGGATTGTTGGCCAGGAAGCGCAACGGCGCCATCACCGCCCCGGGCAGCTCGCCCACCGGGCTATCACCGGCCAGCCGGTCGCCGAGTGTGAGCGGCGGGCTCCCGGCACGGTACAACGTGAGACGCCAGGACAGCGTCTGATCGCCGCTCGCGCCACCGGATTCGAGCACGCAGTTCAGCGCCGCGATCGCCACCATCTGTGGCATGAGCTGGCGGTCCTCGATGCTCTCGAAGCGGAACCGCTGCTGCGCCGGCCCGGCCCCGGTCACGGTGACACCGAACGGAAGCAGGGATGGGCTGGCGCCGAGACGCCCCCCGACGCCGGCGCGGCGGTCCTCGGTGACGGTGCCGACCGGCCGGCCGGAGATCCCGAGCTTGAAGGGGTTGGCGATGCTCGGGACGATGGTGGTGATGGTCGCGGTCGAGAGCGGGAGACGCACGTCCCCGGCCTGGAAGAACGGATGGCCGAAGAGGAGCACCCGATCGCCGTCGCGATAGGTCACGGTTCCGATCGCCGACGCATCCAGATCGCCACGCAGCACGTCCACCGCGCACGCCGAGCCCGGGATCAGCGTGTCGTCACCACCCGACGTGTGACCGCGCCCGCCCGGGGTGACACGGAATCCGAGCGGCTCGAACAGAGCCCGCGCCTCGGCGGTGGCGGCCGGCGACAGCCCCCCGAACGCCAACGGCAGCGCCAGCGGCACCTCACCCACCGGCGGCCCCGAAACGGGCGGGGTCGCGAACGCGTCGTCGTCGCTCCAGCGGAACGGGCCACAGCTCAGATCGCGGGTCCGCTCCCCCGGTCCGATGCCGCTCGGGCCGCCACTCGCGCCGTCTCCGGATGGCGGGGTGTGGTCGAGCACCGCGAGCATCTCGCCGATCGGCGTGATCACGAACAGCGGCTCGCTGACGAACGACCAGCCTCCGGACAGGGCCCCCACCAGCTTGCCGTCGACGTACACCGGCGAGCCGCTCATTCCGGCCGCCACGCCGAGACGGATCACCCGCGGATCCGTCGCGCGGGCGATGATCTCGTCGCCCTCGGCGCGTCCGCCGTGGAGCACCCCCACGATCTCGGCGGTGAAGGTGTCGACCCGCTGCCCCTCGAACACGGTGCGCACCTCGGCCCGCATCCCGGCGTGCAGGGCGTCCGGGCCCAGCACCGGGACGGCGGCCGTCACCGCGGCGGCCACGGCCGGCGCGACGAGCAGCGCCACCAGCGCGAGCATCGACACGACGGGGGGCACGATCCGGGACGGGTGTGGGTGCGACACCGGGCGTGCCGGTGGTCGGAGCGTGTGGGCGGTCACGGCGGCGCACATTATCAGCGTCCGCGTGTGGCGGCAACGCTCATCGGGCGCGTGGCGACGACTCTGACGCGGTCTTGACCACGGCGTGCGTCGCTTGAACCGCTCCGCACGACCCCGTAGAGTCGCGAGCCCATGCCCTCGCCCTTCCTGGAGCGTCTGTCACGCGGTCCGCTGGTCGCCGACGGCGCCATGGGCACCCAGCTCTACGGACGCGGCGTGAGCTTCGAGCACTGCTTCGACGAGCTCAACCTGTCCCGTCCGACTCTGGTCGAGGCGGTGCATCGCGACTATCTCGTGGCCGGCGCCGAGCTGATCGAGACCAACACCTTCGGCGCGAACGCGGTGCGTCTGGCCACCCACGGTCTTGGCGACCAGGTGCGGCTGATCGCGCGTCAGGGGGCGCGGGTGGCGCGCGCGGCACGCGAGATCGTGGGCCGCGACGCCTTCGTGGCCGGCTCGATCGGACCGCTGGGGAAGCCGCTGCAGCCGTTCGGCCACATCCTGGTGCCGGACGCCGAGGGCTACTTCCGCACCACCGCCGAGGGCCTGCTCGA
>JBIOKD010000004.1:0-35639 GCA_044451485.1 Candidatus Eiseniibacteriota bacterium
AACGGAGCCTAGCGCTGGCCGAGACGCGAGCCGTGCTCGAACTCCAGCTTCTTCGCGCCGGGATCCACGGCCACCGGGTAGTGCCCAGTGAAGCACGCGCTGCAGTAGCGATCCGGTTCGCGCTCGCAGGCGAGCAAACCGTCGTGCGACAGGTAGCCGAGCGTGTCCACCTCGAGGTAGTCGCGGATCTCGTCCACGGTCTTGACCGCGCCGATCAGCTCGCGCCGGCTCGGAGTGTCGATGCCGTAGAAACACGGATGGGTCACCGGCGGCGACCCGACCCGGAAGTGCACCTCGGTCGCGCCGGCCCGTCGCAGCATCCGCACCAGCTTGCGACTGGTGGTGCCACGCACGATCGAGTCGTCCACCACCACCACCCGGCGTCCGGCCAGCACCTCGCGCACCGGGTTGAACTTGATCCGCACGCTGGAATCGCGTGTTCCCTGCAGCGGCTGGATGAAGGTCCGCCCCACGTAGTGATTGCGGATCAGCGCCAGCTCGAACGGGATCCCCGAGCGCTCGGAGTACCCCAGCGCGATCGAATTGCTCGAGTCGGGCACCGCGATCACCACGTCCCCGGGTGCCGGCTGCTCCTCGGCCAGCCGGTGCCCGATCCGGCGCCGCACCCGGTCGACCGTCTCGCCGAACACGCGGCTGTCCGGACGCGAGAAGTAGATGTGCTCGAAGATGCACTGTCGCGATCGCTCGGCGGCGGGAAGCGCTTGCGTGGCCCGGATCCCCTGCGGGTCGACCCGCACCAGCTCGCCGGGCTCCACCTCGCGCAGGTATTCGGCCTTCACCAGATCGAGCGCGCAGGTCTCGCTCGCCACCACGTAGCCGTCCCCGAGCCGGCCCAGACACAGTGGCCGGAACCCGTGTGCGTCACGCACCGCGAACACCGCCTCGGGGGTGAGCACGACCATCGAGTAGGCGCCACGGACCTGTTTCATGGCCTCGATCAGCGCGTCCTGGGGATTGTCGGCGGCCGACAGCGCCATCAGATGCAGGAACACCTCGGTGTCGAGTGTGGTCTGGAAGATCGAGCCCGAGCCCTCGAGCCCCGACCGCAGCTCGCGCGCGTTCACCAGGTTCCCGTTGTGCGCGAGCGCCAGCGGGCCACCGCGATACACCACCCGCAGCGGCTGGGTGTTCTCGAGTGTCAGACCACCGGTGGTCGAGTAGCGGTTGTGACCGATCGCGAGCCGGCCGGGGAGCCGCGCGATGATCCCCTCGTCGTACACGTCGGTGACGAGCCCGATGCCCTTGTGACTGTGGAACTCACCGCCGTCGTCACACGAGACGATGCCGGTCGCCTCCTGTCCGCGGTGCTGCAGCGCGTGCAGACCGAGACACGTCACCTCGGCGGCGTGTGGCACCCCCACCGCGGCGAACACACCGCACTCCTCGCGCCAGCTCCCGGATGCGATTCGGATCATCGTCCCCTCCCCGGGGTGTCGTTCACGCGTCGCGGCGCGTGTCGGGATGGATCCACGGCAGCGGCACCGGCCCGTCCGCCACGTCCATGGTCTGCGCGTGGGGGTTGCAAAGCAACCCCCGATGTCGGTCCTCCACCCGCGTCAGCTCGCGGGCCGCGGCGCGGGGATCGTCCACGGTCGTGAAGCGCAACGCCCACACCACCCCTTCCCGGACCTCGACCTCGGCGCCGGTCTGGTGACGCCACCACCGCTCGGCGGCCGGTCGCTCCTCGCCGCCCCGTTCGGTCACGAGCACCAGCGTCTCGTCGGTGGCGGCGGGTGCCGACTCGCGGGTCTCCAACCGCACCACGCAACGCTCCTTGTGTGGATTGTAGAACTGGATCGAGCGGTGCAGCAGGGCCTCGATCTCGGCCCGTGCCGGCAGCGCTCCCCGCACCTCGATCAGACGCAGACGTCGGAGCGAGGCCAGCGACCGTCCCGCGGCCAGCCGGGTACGCGCGACACCGAGCGCCGACACCGCCTCGGGATCGTCCGAGCGCAGCTCCACCCACGCCTGAGCCACCCTCGTCTTCCCTCCCCGCGTCCTCATGTCTCCTCCAGGTGACGCCGCAGTCCCTCGAACAACAGCAGACCCGGGCCCGGCGCGTCGGCGACACCGCGTTCGAGCGCCTCGTCGCGGCGGTGCCCCCAGGGTCCACCCGCCGTGCGCGTGATTCCACCCAGGTCCTGGGCACGCTCGGGGTGCGGCATGATCGCGAGCACGTTCCCGGCCGGGTTGCACACCGCGGCGGCGGCGGCCTCGGCGCCGTTGGGGTTGTCGGGGAAGCCGCCCGCGACCTCGCCCGAGACGGTGGCGTAGCGCAGCGGCACCTGCCCCGCCCCGAGCAGCGCGTCGAGACGCCCGGGTTGAGCGGCGGTGAACCGTCCCTCACCGTGCGCCATCGGCAGCGGCAGCACCATGCCGGGTGCGAGCCCGCGGGTGAACAGACACGACGAGGATTCCACGCGCGTGTACACCCAGCGCGCGTAGTAGCCCGACCGGTCGTTCATGCGGTTGCGCGCCAGCGACAGCCCCACCTCGCCCGAATCCGGCACCAGACCGGCCTCGACCAGCACCTGGGCGCCGTTGCAGATCCCAAGCACCGGCTTGCCCCGCTCCGCCTCGGCCGCCAGCGTGTCCACGAGCGGATCCTTGGCCGCCAGCGCGCCGGCACGTACCCGGTCCTGGTACGAGAAGCCACCCGGGATCAGGAACGCGTCAAAGCCGGAGAGATCCCGGGCCGGTCGCGTCCAGCGGAAGACCTCGGCGACGAGTCCCACGCGTTGGAGCGCGCGGACACTCTCGGTCTCGCAGTTCACACCCGGAAACTGCACCACCGCGACACGCGCCGGCATCAGACGCCCCTCCGCCAACGCCGGGTCCGTCCGGTGTGGCACCACGCGCACCCACTCACGCGATCTCCTCGTTCCAGAGCCGGGGCAGCGGTGTGGTCACCGCCGCGCGCAGCTCGTCGGGCGTCCACGTGAGACGCGTCCCGTCGGGAAGGAGCAGACGCATCTCGCCGTGGGCTCCCACGGTGCCGATCGGCCAGGCGGTGAGACGATGCTCGCGCGCCGCCTGGAACAACGCCGCCGCGCGGGCCGGCGCGACCTCGAACACGATCGCCGGGGATTCGCCGAACAGCGCCACGTCGGCCGGCGCCTCGAGCGAGGCGAGATCCACCTCGAGACCGAGACCGTCGCCCGTTGACGACGCGAGCAGCATCTCGACCAGGGTCAACGCCAGCCCGCCCTGCGACACGTCGTGGGCCGCCCGCACCCAGCGACCCGCCGCCGCGAGCACCGCCAGCTCCTCGAGCCGGGCCTCGCGGTCGAGCTCGAGCGGTGGCGGCGCCGTCCCGGAGACACGCAGCACCTCGCGCGCGTACAACGAGCCGGTCAGCGTGTCGCGCACGTCCCCGACCAGCACCAGGAAATCCCCCGCCCGTCCCAACGCCTGCCCCACCGCGGTGGTCACGTCGGGGATCACACCGGCGCACATCACGATCGGCGACGGTGGCACGGCACGACGCCCGACCTGGTTGTAGAGACTCACGTTGCCACTCACGTAGGGCAGCGGCTCGCCACGCGCCGCGAGTCCACCCAGCGCCTCGGCCGCCACCGCCAGACCTTCGAGCGTGGCCTCGAGGTCGCCCATCACGCCGGCGTCCTCCGGGTGCCCGAAGTTGAGACAGTCGGTGAGCGCCCACGGACGCGCCCCGACACAGGCCACGTTCCGCGCCGCCTCCGCGACCGCATGCCGGGCGCCCAGCTCGGGATCGGCGGCGCACCACGCCGGCTCCCCGCCGACCGCGAACGCCACGCCCGGCGCGCGAGCGGGGTGCACGCGGATCACCGCCGCATCGGCCTCACCCGGTCGCAGCCAGGTGCGGCCCTGCACCTCGCTGTCGTAGTGTCGAAAGAGATACTCACGCGAGCACCCGTTCCAGCTGCCCGCGACCTGCAGCAACGCGGCACGCACGTCCAGGTCGGCGCGGGCGCGGGTCAGGGGTGCCGCCGGCGGGCGGCGACGACTGGGACGCGTCACCCGCCGCCCGGCGGTGATCGCCTCGACCGCGCAGTCGACCAGGACCTCGTCATGCCACGTCACCCGGAAGACTCCCTCGTCGCGCACCCGGCCGATGACCCGTGCTCCGGCCCCCGGATACACGCCGCCGAGCGCGTAGCGCTCCTCGTACACCGCACACGCCTCGGCGGCGAACGACTCCGGCAGCACCCAGCAGTAACGCTCTTGGGTCTCGGCGCACAACAGCACCTCGGGCGGCACCGCACGACCCACCCGGTGCACGTCGTCGAGCACGATGTCCGCGCCGCGGCCACCCGCCGCCGCCAGCTCGCTGGTGGCGCACGCGACGCCACCGGCGCCCAGATCCTTGAACCCGGCCGGGATCCCGCGCTCGCGCAGGACACGGAACAACTCGGCGTTGGCGACATGAAGGACGCGTTTGAGGAACGGATCCGGGAGCTGCACCGCGCCACGCTGGTCGTCCCCTCCGAGCTCGCCCGAGGCGAAGGCAGCGCCACCGAATCCGCTCTCGTCGGTGGGTTTGCCGACCAGCACGAACACCCACGGTCCGGGACCCTCCGGCACCCGGCTGCGCAGCACGCCGTCACGCGGTGCCAGCCCCATCGCCATCACGTTCACCAGACAGTTGCTCGCGAAGCCGTCGTCGAACACCACGTCACCGCCCAGGTTGGGCACACCGAGGGCATTGCCGTAGTCGGCGATGCCCCGCACCACCCCACGCACGATGTCGCGGGCCTGGACCCCGTCGGTGACCGGGTGACCGAAACGCAGCGCGTCCATGACCCCCACCACCTCGGCGCCCATGCAGCCCACGTCGCGCACGATCCCGCCCACACCGGTGGCGGCACCCTCGACCGGCAGCACCTGGCTGGGATGGTTGTGACTCTCGTGCGCCAGCACCAGCACGGTGTCGTCGCACGGCGCGGGCAACGCCACCACGCCGGCGTCCTCACCCGGACCCAGCACCACCTGTGGCGCGCGAGTGGGCAGACGCTTGAGCAGGTGTCGTGTGGACTTGTACGAGCAATGCTCGCTCCACAGGATCCCGAACAGCACCGCCTCGGCCCAGGTCGGGGTGCGACCGAGCAGCTCGGTGAGCCGGGTCACCTCGTCGGGCTCGAGCGTCACCCCGCGCGCCGCCAGCCGTCGCGACACCGCGGCCGGATCGGACGCCTCCTCGCGGGTCCACGCCAGGGTCGCGGTTCCGAGACTCACGACGGTCTCCCGGCGCGCGCGAACAGCACGTCGACGCTGCGCAGGTAGGGCTCGAGGTCGAAGCAGGCGGCGAGCGCCTCGGGCCCGAGCATCGCGCCGACCCGCGAGTCGGCCTCCAGCCGCTCGCGGAAGCCGCCACCGGCGTCCAGCGCCGCCAGCGCGTGTCCCTGCACCACGCGATAGGCCTCGTCGCGATCCATGCCGGCCGCGGTGAGCGCCAGCAGCACGCGTTGCGAGAACACCAGACCCCCGCCGGCGTCGAGATGTCGTCGCATGGTTTCGGGGTGGACCACCAGACCGGTGAGGATGGTCTCCAGCTCGGCGAGCATGAAGTCGGCGAGCAGGAACGCGTCGGGGAGCGCGACACGCTCCACGGAGCTGTGGCTGATGTCGCGCTCGTGCCACAACGACTGGTCCTCGAAGCCCGCCAGGGCGTAGCCGCGGAGCAGCCGCGCCAACCCGCACACCCGCTCACTCGCCACCGGGTTGCGTTTGTGCGGCATGGCCGACGAGCCCTTCTGTGTCCGTCCGAACGGCTCCTCCGCCTCGCGCACCTCGGTGCGCTGCAGGTGACGGATCTCGGTCGCGATCTTCTCCATGGTCCCACCCAGCACCGCCACGGTCGCCAGCAGAGCGGCGTGACGATCGCGTTGCACCACCTGGTTGGCGACCGGCTCGGGGGTGAGACCGAGGGTGCGCAGCGCCACGGTCTCCACCGCGGCGTCCAGGTGCACCAGGGTGCCCACCGCACCCGAGAACTTGCCCACCGCGCAGTCCTCGAGCGCCGCGCCGAGCCGGCGCTCGGCGCGACCCAGCTCCTCGCTCCACACCAGACACTTGAGACCGAAGGTGATCGGCTCGGCGTGGATGCCGTGGGTGCGCCCCACCATCGGGGTGCGGCGATGCCGCTCGGCCAGCCCGTAGGCCGCGCTCCGCAGCCGCCGCACGCCGTCGAGCAGCAACACACCGGCATCCCGGATCTGGCACGCCAGCGCGGTGTCCACCAGGTCGGAGCTGGTCATCCCGGCGTGGAGGACACGCGCGTCGTCGCCGATCGACTCCGCGACCATGCTCAGAAAGGCAATCACGTCGTGACGCACCTCGCTCTCGATCGCCTGCATGCGCGCCGGGTCCAGACGCGCGGCACTCCGGATCCGCGCCGCGGTGCCGGGTGGCACCTCGCCGCGGGTCTCGCGCGCCGCGACCGCCGCCAGCTCGACGTCGAGCCACAGCTCGAGACGCCGGGTCTCGCTCCACACCCGCGTCATCTCCGGTCGCGCGTAACGGTCGATCACCGCTCGCTCCCCCGCGGCGTCTCGGTGAGCGTCACCCGGACGTCGACCGGATGACCGTCGCGCTCCACCTCGAGACGCAGCACGTCCCCCACCTGGGCCCCGTAGATGCCACGCTGGGCGTCGTCCACGGAGTTGGCGGTGATCCCGTTCACCTTGCGAATGCGGTCCCCAACCCGGACCCCGGCCTTGGCCGCCGGACCGTTCGGGTCGACCCGGGTCACCACCAGACCACCGAGGTCGTCGAAACCGAGCCGCTGCGCGATCATCGGCGTCACCGGTTGCAACGACATGCCCGGATAGGCCTGTCGGATGCGACCGTAACGCTTGATGTCGTCGAGCACGCGTTTGGCCAGGTTGATCGGAATCGCGAAACCCAGACCGATCGAGCCGCCGCCCTGGGTGAAGATGAAGGAGTTGATCCCGATCACCTCGCCGTCGGCGTTCACCAGCGGACCGCCGCTGTTTCCGGGATTGATGGCCGCGTCGGTCTGGATCATGTTCTTGTAGAGACCGGTCTCGGTGACCTCGGACTTGATGTCGCGTCGAGTGGCGCTGATCACCCCGGCGGTGACCGTCGGTTGGGTGTCGTTCAGCAGGAAGCCGAACGGGCTGCCGATCGCGATCGCCCATTCGCCGACCAGGAGCTGATCGCTGTCGCCGAGGGTCACCGGTTTGAGATCGCCGGCCTCCACCTTGAGCACCGCGAGATCGTAGACCGGGCTCGCGCCCAGGATCTTCGCCGGCACCTGTCGTCCGTCCGAGAGCGTGACCGTGACCTGATCGGCGTTGCGCACCACGTGCTCGTTGGTGAGCACCACCCCACTCGCGTCGACGACGAACCCCGAGCCCATGCTGGGCACCCGCTGCCGGTACTCCTGCTGGGGGAAGAACTGGTCGAAGAACTGGTCGTGGAGCATGCCCCCGAACGGATCGGTGCGCACCACCTGCGTGGACACCACGCTCACGGTCACCACCGCGGGGCTCACCTTCTCGGCGGCGTTGACGATCGCGTTCCGACGCGAGGCCCCGATCTCGGCGCCACGACCGGTCGTCGGCCCGAGCGTCACGCCTACGAGCGCGAACATCGTCGCGTGGCGAAGCAGCGTCGATCTCATGACGGGTACGTCACCTCCTCGAGACACAACCCCTGGGGCGGCGCCGTGGCGCCGGCCGCGGCGCGTCGTCGACCGGCCAGCACGGCGCGCATCGCCGCCGCCGGATCGGCGCCACGCATGACCGCGAGCGCGGTCCCGACGATATTGCGGACCATGTGGTACAGGAAATGGTCGGCGGTGAGATCGAGGGCCAGACCGCCCTCCCAGCGCCGCCAGCCGGCGCGCATCATCCGGCAGATGGCGCGGCTCGGAGAGCTGCCGCGGGCCTCGAATGCGGTGAAGTCGTGCTCGCCTTCGAGTGGCTTCACCGCGTGTTCGAGGGCCTCCGCGTCGACCGGTCGTCCGGGGTGCCAGGCAAAGCGCCGCCACAACACGTCGTCCCGGTCCAGCAGCCGGTAGCAGTACCGTCGCGCCAGCGCCGAGCGACGCGCGTCGAATCGCTCATCGGTCTCCGCGGCGGTGATCGCCACGAGGTCCGGGGGCAGCCGGCGACCCAGGAGCGGCACCAGCGCGCGCGCGGGCAGCGTGGTGTGCGACCGGAACGAGACCACCTGGCCACGGGCGTGGACCCCGGCATCGGTGCGACCGGCCGCCGCCGTGATCACGGGCTCGCCGAGTGTTTCCCCGAGCGCGCGTTCGAGCTCGCCCTGGGCGGTGCGCAAACCCGGCTGGCGCTGCCAGCCGTGGAACTCCGTGCCCTCGTACGCCACCGTCATGCGAAACGCCCTCACCGGTCCGCGCGCCACAACACCGCCACCAGCAACACCGCCACGCCCACGACCGTGGCGCCCACCCGGCGCGCGTTCCAATCCGTCCGGCCACCGGTCAGCGGCCGCACCCGATAGTGACGCGCCTCGAGCGCCAGTGCCACGCGATCGGCGCGTTCGAGCGACGCGGTGAGCGCCGGCACCACCACCGAGCGGATCCGTGTCAGCCACTCTCCCGCGTCGCGCGGGTCGCGTCCCGCGCGCAGTCGTTGCACACGCGCGATGCGGGCGGTCTCGAGCCGAACCAGCGGCACGAAACGCAGCGCCAACCCCAGCATCATGCGCGCCTCGGCCACCGGGGCCCCGAGCCGCGCCAGGGGCCTGAGCGCGCCGGCGAGCGTGTCGGCGGCGCGTTCGCCCGGCCACACCGCCGCCAGACCGAGCACCGCCGCGAACGCGCCCAGCATGCGCACCATCAGCAACGCCCCGAGCCGGGCCCCCTCGTGGGTCGGGGCCCGCCCCAGGAGTCGTGGTCCACCGAGCGGTGTTCCGGGGGTGAGATAGAGGTTGAGCAGCCACGCCACCACTGCCCCCACGATCAGGGCCCTCCACCACCCGCGCGACGGGGCGCGCGCGCCGCACGCCATGGCGGTCACCAGGGCGATCACGGCGCACAGCCCGGCGGTCTCGAGACGACCCGCCACCAGCGCGCCGGCGAGGGACCCCACCAGCAGCGGGGCGACGGACTCGCGGGCGGCGCCGCGCGCGGGCCGTACCACGGCCGGCGCGAGCGCCGCGCTCATCGCGCGACCCCGGCGCCGAGACCGGCGAGATGCTCGGCGATCTGCACGGCGTTGGTGGCCGCCCCCTTGCGGAGATTGTCCGAGGCGACGAAGAAGGTCAGCCCGCGCGGGTGGGTGAGGCTGGTCCGGGCCCGCCCCACCAGCACCTCGTCACGTCCCGCGGCCTCGAGCGGGGTCGGGTATCGCCCGGCGAGCGGCTCGTCCACCACGATGAGTCCCGGTGACGCCGACCACACGCCGCGCGCTTCGTCCGGGGACACCGCGCGGTCGAGCACCACGCTGACGTGGGCGCCGTGACCGACCCGCACCGGCACCCGCACCGCGGTGCAGTTCACCAGCAGCTCGGGGAGCGCGAGGATCTTGCGGGTCTCCCACATCACCTTCATCTCCTCGCGGGTGTATCCGTTCGACTCGAAGCGGTCGATCTGCGGGACCACGTTGTAGGCGAACGGCGGCCCGCCGTCGCGACGTCTCGGTGGCGTCCCGTCGAGACCGGCGCGGATGCCGAGCTCCAGCTCCTCGAGCACCTCCGACCCGCCACCGGACGCCGACTGATAGGTGGCGACCTCGACCGACTCCAGACGGGTGATCCGTGCCAGCGGCGCCAGCGCCATCACGATCGCGATGGTCGAGCAGTTCGGGTTCGCGACCAGGGTCGGACCGCAATCCAGCAGCACACCGTTCACCTCGGGCACCACCAGCGGCACCTCGTCCACGTAGCGGAAGGCGCTGCTGTTGTCCACCACCCGCGCCCCCGCCGCGCGCGCCACCGGCGCCCAGCGCTCGCTCACCGGGTTGGCCGAGGCGAACAGCGCCAGCTCGATGCCCTCGAAGGCGTCCTCGCCGACCGGCTCGACCGGCAGCTCGCGACCCCGATGGGCCAGGGTGCGGGCGGTCGGACGGTCGCTGGCGAGCAGACGGGGCGACGCGCACGGAAAGCGCCGCTCCTCCAGCAGATGCAGCATGGTGCGACCGACCAGACCGGTCGCGCCGAGGATGGCGACCGGGCGGTTCATCGGGTGGATGGCCTCACGGGGCGCATCGGGTCCGCTCGCTCCGGGTCGGGGTGCATGGAGGGGTGGAAAGCGCATCGTAGTGGCGCGCGTCGCGTCTGTCAACGCGCGGCGGGACGCGCGCGTCGTGTCGCGAGCAGCGCCAGTACCAGGGTGACGAGCCATCCCGGCCAGTCGCCGATACGTGTGTACGGCGTCGGCAACCCGGCCGGTGGGAGCGCCGCGTCGACCACCGCCGGCGTCCAGGTCGGCGCCCGGGCGATCACCCGGCCATACGCGTCCACCATCATCGTTACGCCGGTGTTGGCGCAGCGGGCCAGCGGGACGTGGTTCTCGACCGCGCGGAACACCGCCATCGCCGCGTGCTGGTGCAGCGCCGCGCTCTCGCCGAACCACTCATCGTTGGTGATGTTCACCAGCCACGACGCGCCCCGTCTCACGAAGCGCCGCGCCTGCGCGGGGTAGATCGACTCGAAGCAGATCAGCGCGCCGAACCGGCGGCCGTCGATCCCGAACAGCGGCCAGCGATTCCCGGGCTCCCACTCCGCCTGTCCCAGCTGCAGCTTCTTCATGACCGGCAGCCAGGACTCGAACGGCATGCGCTCGCCGAACGGCACCAGGTGGATCTTCGCGTAGGTGGCGGTGTGGGTGCCATCCGGCAGGAACATCCCGGCCGCATTCTCGTAGATGGGCTCGCCACGCGGATCCACACGATAGTCGGGAAAGCCGGCGAACACCGGGATCTGGTGACGGCTGGCGAACTCGCCCAACGCCAGGGTCTGATCGAGCTGCTTGGTGAGATAGCTGCCGGTGGCCGTCTCCGGCCACACGATCAGCACCGGGTGCGTGGCCGCGGCGTGCTCCGACTGCCCGAGGATCCGGGCCAGGATCTCGGGCTGGTGCTTGCCGTCCCACTTGATCTCGCCGGCGATGTCCGGCTGCACGAGGGCCACCCGTGGCGCGTTCGCGGGTGTCCGCGGCGCCGCACGCAACGTCGCGCTCCCCCATGCGAACGGGAACGCCAGCAGCAACGCCGCGCCGAGTGCCGCGCGACGCCGCCCACCGGCGTCGTCTCGTCGCGCCAGCGCGCGCCACACGAGCACGTTGACCGCGAGCACCCACAGCGTCACCAGTGTCACGCTCCCGAGACTGGCGAGCTGCACCACCGGAAGCAGCGGCTGCTGGCTGTAGCCCGGCTGGAACCACGGGAAGCCGAGCTCGCCGCTGGCGCGCAACTCCTCGAGCACCAGCCACGCGCACGGGAAGGTGACCGCCAGCGACACACCCGAGCGTCGCGTGATCCCACCCGCGAGCCAGCACGCGAGACCGGGGTAGATCGCCAGGTAGGCGCTGCACAGGACCCAGCCCGGGTACTTGAGCCACGGCACCGTGATCGCCACGTCGGACAGGAGCACCAGCCAGTACGCGCCGGTCAGATACGCGGCCAGGCCACAGAGATAGCCGAGCCCGAACAGCGCCCGAGGTGGCGCCCCGCTCGCCAGCCGGCATTCGAGCGTCGCGAGGAGCGGCACGAACGCCACCCACGCCAGCGGAGCCAGCGGCGGGAACAGGAACGGGGCCCCCAGAAGCAACCCGGACGCCAGCGCCGCCAGCCGTGGTCTCACCGCGGGCCGCTCGTCCGGGGGCCGCCGCTCACCCGGGCTTGACCTCTTTGCCCTGCTCGGCCGACCGATAGATCGCGTCCATGCACTCCATCACCGGCAGGATCTCCTCCGCGTGTCCCATCGGCTTCTGACCCTTGCGCAGCGACTCGAGGAAATGGCTGATCTGTGTCTCGATCGACACCTTGTAGGCGTTGCGCGCGGTGTCGGGGGTGGGAGTCACGTTGACCAGCGTGCCGTGCATTCCCTTGTGCAGACGCAGCGGGTTGAGCAGCGCCGCGCCACCGGAGCCGAACAGGTTGAGGAACGCGAAGTCCTTCTCCATCAGCAGACCCCAGGTCAGCTCGAGGGTCAGCGTGGCGCCGCTCTCCAGACGCAGGAACGCGCTGGCGCTGTCCTCCACTTCGCCCTTGGTCGCCCGGTGGAGACCCGCGGTGACCGACGTCACGGCCGGCGAGCCGAGCATCCACAGCGCCAGATCGAGCATCTGGAAGCCGAGGTCGAGCACGACGCCACCACCCGACTCCTTCATGCGCCCGCGCCATTCCTCGGAGTCCCACTGGGTGCGCTGGCGGAGCCAGCCCGCCTTGACCTGGAACACCTCGCCGAGATCACCCTTGTCCACGAACTTCTTGAGCAGCTGGGCGTCCGGGCGGAAACGGTGCTGCACCGCGCAGGCCAGGGTGCGATCCGCCTTCTTTGCCGCCTTCACCATCTGCGCCGCCTCGACGGCGCTGCGCGCCAGCGGGCGCTCACAGATCACGTGCTTGCCGGCGTCGAGTGCGGCCACCGCCATGGGCGCGTGCAGGAAGTTCGGCGTGCAGATGTCGATCGCGTCGAGCGTATCGTCGGCGAGCAGGTCGTCGAGACGTCCGCTGGCGTTCGGGATCCCGAACTTCTGGGCCACCCGTTGCACCTTTTCCGGGTCACGGTCGCAGAGCCACGTGAGCTCGACGTCCTCGGTCTTCTTGAACGCGGGGATGTGGCTGATCTGGGCCGCCGCGCCGACCCCGACGAGTCCGATGCGAAGCGTCTTGCGCGCCACGGGCCCTCCTGGGTGGGATGCCGGGCGCGGAGTCTAGGGAGCGCTGTCGGCACCGTCAAGCGCGAGGGTCTCGCCGTCGGCGGGCGCGAGACCGTAACGCCGGAGCTTCTTGAGCAGACCCTGACGGGAGAGCCCGAGAGCGCGCGCGGCGCGTGACTTGTTCCAGCGCGTGCGCTCGAGCGTCTCGCGCAGCCGTCGCTCCTCGAGGGCGCGGGTCTCGCCGTGCAGCCCGCGGGTCGCCCGGTCGGCGGGCAGCGCCGGCTCGGGCCAGTGCGCGGCGAGCACCTCTTCACGCGCCCCCGCCACCCGCACCGCGAACGCGCAGGCGTTGGCGAGCTCACGCACGTTCCCGGGCCAGGGATGCTTGAGTAGTCGCGCCGCCAGCTCGGGATGGAGCTGCGGCGGATCCACCCCGCACGCCCGGGCGGCGCGCGACAGGTAATGACGGGCGAGCAGCAGGATGTCCGAGCCCCGCTCGCGCAGCGGTGGCAGCCGCAGCTTGACCGCGTTCAGTCGGAAGAACAGGTCGGCGCGGAACTGACCGCCACCCACCGCGTCCTCGAGACCGCGATGCGTCGCCGACACGATGCGCACGTCGAGACGCCGCACCCGGGTGTCGCCCACCCGCCGCGCCTCGCCCTCCTGCAGCACCCGCAGCAGCTTCATCTGCAGCAGCAGACTGGCGTCGCCGATCTCGTCCAGGAACAGGGTGCCCCCGTCCGCGGCCTCGAACAGACCGGCCCGGTCGGCGACCGCCCCGGTGAAGGCGCCACGCGCGTGACCGAACAGCTCGCTCTCGATCAGGCTGTCGGGGGTCGCGCCGCAATTGTGCGCGACGAACCCGCGTCCCGCCCGCTCACTCAGGAGGTGCAGCGCGCGCGCCACCAGCTCCTTGCCGGTCCCACTCTCGCCCAGGACCAGCACCGGCAGACCACTCCCCGCGATCCGCGGCAGCGCGGCCCGCACCTCGCGCCAGCTCGCCGACTCCCCCAACAGCTCCAGACTCTCGACGAGCCGTGGGTCCCGCTCCCCCGTGTCGCCGCCCCGCGTCGTGCGCTCCATCCCGTCCCTCCGGTGACGCTCACTCAACCGATACGACGGGGGCTCGTCACGCGGACACCGCGACGGTCAACCGCCGCGGTCGTCCCAGATCACCGCGCGCTCCCCGGCCTCGACACACCCGATCGCGTGGACCCGCTCCCCAGCCGCCGCCAGCGCCCCGGTGAGACGCTCCACGGCGTCGGGGGCGACGACCAGTACCATCCCGATCCCGAGGTTGAAGGTGTCACGCATGTCGTCTTCGGGGACGGCCCCCGCCGACGCGATCCAGCGGAACAACACCGGTCGCTCCCAGCCGCGCGCCGCGATCAGCGCCCGCGCGCCGGCGGGTAGCACCCGCAGCAGATTGCCGGCCAGACCGCCACCGGTGATGTGGGCCAGGGCGTGGAGCCCGGGATCGGCGAGCCGCGGCAGCACCGCGCGCCCATACCACCGGTGCGGCGCGAGCAGCGTGTCGCCGACCGTGGCGCCATCGCCGCCGGGGAGCGGATCGCCGGGCTCGAGCCCGGACTCCGAAAGCACCTTCCGCGCCAGCGAGAAGCCGTTGGTGTGGAGACCGTCGGAGGCGAGCCCGAGGAGCCGATCCCCGGGCACGACCGCGGAGCCGTCGCGCCACATCCCCGGATCGACCTCGCCGATCATGCAGCCGGCGACGTCCACCACACCGGGGAGATAGGTGTCGGGCATCTGCGCGGTCTCGCCGCCCAGCAGCGCCGCGCCCACCTCGACACAGGCGCGGCTCATGCCTTCGACCGCGTCCCGCACCACGCCCGCGTCCAGCCGGGCCTGCGCGATGTAGTCGAGGAACGCGAGAGGGCGTGCTCCATGCGCGAGCAGGTCGTCGGCCGAGTGGTACACCAGGTCGGCGGCGGCATCCGCGACCCGACCCTGCTCGAGTGCGAGGTGGAGCTTGGTGCCCACCCCGTCCATGGTGGCCGCCAGCCAGCGGTCCCCGACCGGCCAGCGCATCACCCCGCAGAAGCCACCCGACATCGGCACCACCGCCGCGCCCCAGGTGCGGCGGATCGCCTCGCCGATCCCGCGCTTGACCGCGTCGCCGCGGCGCACGTCCACCCCGGCGTCGCGGTAGCGCATCAGGCTCCGACCCGGCTCGGCTGCACCTTGAGTGCACGCAGCTCGTCGCTGCTGGGACTCGGGATCACCTCGAAGCGACCGTCGCGATGGAGCCCGAGCAGGCATTGCACCACCTCGGGATCGAACTGGCTTCCCGCGCCACGCGAGATCTCATCGAGCGCGCGCCGGGCGGCGAGAGCCTTGCGGTAGGGCCGGTCGGAGGTCATCGCGTCGAACGCGTCGGCGACGTTCAGGATCCGGGCCCCCACCGGGATCTCGGGAGTGGTGAGACCGTACGGGTATCCGTTTCCGTCCGGGCGCTCGTGGTGCAGACGCACGATGTCGGAGGCGCGACGGAGCGCCCGCACCTTGACCACGATCTGCGCCCCCGCGGCGGGATGGCTCCGCAGGGTGCGTTGCTCCTCGCGGGTCAGAGCCCCCGGCTTCTGGAGGATGTGCTGGTTCTGGGGACCGATCTTGCCCAGATCGTGGACCAGCGCCGCGTACTCGAGATCGTCGATGTCCCGCTCCGAGAGACGGAACGCGCGCCCCAGCTGGACCGCGTAACGCGCCACCCGCACCGAGTGCTGACGAGTGTAGGGATCCACCTCCTCGAGCACCTCGGCGAGCGCGCGGACGAAGTCCTTGAGATCGCGACGCATCTCCACGTAGAGCTTGAACGAGTGGTAGGCGAGGAAGAACGGCACCGCGAACAGGACCAGACCCCACGGCCCGGTCTGACGAACCATCATCGCGGTGAGCACCCCGAGCACCAGGGGTGAGACGTGATGCGCGAAGCCGGTCAGGAAGTGCCGCTGCCAGACCCGCACCGTCGGTGTCCCGGAGCGTATCGCGAGCACCGTGGACACCAGCACCGAGTTGGTCACGAAATAGGCGGCGATCGCGGCCAGCACCGGTCCCAAGTCGCGTGGGAGCGTCACCGCGCCCACCCGCCCACCGGCGAGACGGAACGCGGCCCCGGCGGCGAGCACGGTGAGCGCGAACAGGGCCATGTTGTGGGTGACCCGGACCCACGGTCGACGCCGCACCACCCCCTGCACCACCAGCGTCGCGGCGACGTTGATCCAGGCCGCCCAGGCCGGCCCCAGCAGCAGCAGGCAGGCCATGTCCACGACACCGCCGGCCGACACGTAACCCTCGCCGGGCAGCGGAAGCGCGCTCACCTCGGCGAACGCCATCAGCGCGAACACGACCAGCAGCGAGAACGGATCCGCCGGGGTCAGACCGCGGGTCGCGAACGCGAGCGCGAGCGCGGCGGCGGTCAACAGCGCCACGTGGTAGAGCCGGAATGTCGTCGCCGGGGCGGCTCTCAGCACGATGTCCCTATCGCGACCACGTCTTCGAAGAACGGGACCGACACCCACCGGAGTCAACCACACTACCGCTTGGGGTTCACTCGGAGAGGCTTACCAGCCGACCTTGCCGAAGAAGCTCACCAGGACGACGATGACGTCTCCCATCAGACCCACCTCCTTCATCAGGCGTTACCCGCAGTCGGATGACTGCCGGTGGGTCCGCTTCGCTTCTCCTTCTCGCTCCGCTCTCTCCTAGGTGGATGTCGGTCGCAGCACGTACTCGGTGGGATCCCTCGCCGGGAGCCCCCCGACCAGCCGGTTCAATGCCGACAGTGTGGCGAGGACGACCGCCTGCTGCAAGTCCTGTTCGATCACGCAGCTCCCGGTGAGCCACTTCTCGCTGCGGTGCCCGAGCATGGCCAGGCTCACCACCACCGCCCGGCGGCGGCCCAGACGGACGATCCGGACGTCCTGGACGCCGAGCGCCATCTCGTCGGCGAGGAACTCCTGGACCGCGGCCACCGCCGCGCTCGCCACCATCCGGGCCGCGCCGGCCCGGGTGCTCCACCCGGAGGCGCTGCCCATGCGGGGAAGACCCTTCCAGCGCAGCTCCACCTGGGCCTGGGTGCGGGCTCCGGACACGAACAGATTGACCCCCACGAAGCGGATGCGGTCGTCGCGTCCGGTTTCGGGCCGGTCCGCTGCGACGGGTGTCCGAGTGACCGCCGGCGCGCGCGCCGCGGTCGCCGGCGGCGGCAGCGGTGATCGGGCCGGTGCCATCAAGGGTGGCGCGACACGCAGAGCCGGCTGCCCTCCCGTCTCACGCGACACGCGTTCCGGTGGCGTGGCGGCTCGGGCCACGGGCTCGGGGGGCGTGGTGGGCGGCGGCACGGAGCGCGCGGGCTCAGGGGTGGACGACGCCGTCCTTTCGAGCGCCGGGCTACGCGTCACCGACCCGGGCTCGCAGTAGGCCACCGACACCACCCGATAATCGATCTCGCGGCTGAAACGTGTGACCAGCACCGACTGCACGTCGCGCACGATCTGCTTGGCGGGTCGATTGGAGGTGCTGAGCACGTGGATCTCGCGAATGCTCTCGCCATCGGCGAGAATGCGCACCGCCTCGACCCCGCGCAACGTCGCGATCGCGGCCTCGGCTCTCTGGACCCAGATGCTTCGTGTGTCCACCGCCACGGCGCTCCCTCCCCCACGAAATCCACTGCCTCGCTTGAGACGCAGGTTGAGTCTAGCACACCAACTATCGGTGGCGGCAACAGTTAGCGCATCTTGACCAGCCCCGACGTCCGCCCGTGTGTCCCGGACCCGGAGGCACCGGGTGGACACCGGGACCCGGGACGGGATTCTACGGGGCCGTGGACGGGAACATCGGCTCGAGTGGGAAGTGCACCATGCGGTGCAGCGCCTCCACGCGCGAGGCGATCTCGTCGCGGTCGGTCCCCACCAGACGCTCGGGGCTGAAGGCCTCGATCGCCAGCGACGCCATCGCCGCGCCACAGGCCAGCGCCTGGCGCAGACTCGCGCCGTCCAGCCGGCCACAACGAGCGAGCCAGCCGAGGAATCCGCCCGCGAACGAATCCCCGGCGCCGGTCGGATCACACAACCCGGCGACCGGGTAGGCGGGGGTGACGAACAGCTCGTCACGGGAGCGGTACAGGGCGCCGTGCTCCCCCTTCTTCACGATCACCGCGCGCGCCCCCGCCTCGAGCAGCGTTCCGGCGGCGCGCACGAGCTGGGTCTCGCCCGACAGCGCCCGCGCCTCCTCCTCGTTGAGCAGGGCCACGTCGACCCGACGCAGCACCTCGATGACCCGGTCGGGCTTGCGCGCGATCCAGTAGTTCATGGTGTCCGAGACCACCAGACGCGGGCGCTCCATCTGACCCAGCACCTCGAGTTGCAGATCGGGATCGATGTTGGCCAGGAACACGAACGCGGCGCGGCGGTGCTGGCGCTCGAGACGCGGGTGAAACGTGGAGAACACGTTCAGCTGGGTCTCGATCGTGTGCGCGTGACCGAGGTCGACCGCGTATGTGCCGCGCCACCGGAACGTGCGGCCCGGCGCGGTCTCGAGACCGGTGAGATCGACTCCACGCGTGGCGAACAGCTCGCGATGCGGAGACGGGAAGTCCTCACCCACCACCGCCACGATCCGAACTGGCGCGAAATGGCTGGCCGACATCGTGAAGTACGAGGCCGAGCCACCGAGCGCCTCCTCGACCTCCCCGAACGGGGTCTTGATGCTGTCGAGCGCGACCGAGCCCACGACCAGGATGTCGTCGATCATGCGTCCGGCGTGGGTCCCGCCGTGGATACCGGCCGGGCTCATGCCTCCACCTCGCTGGTCCGCTCCATGCGCTCGGGCGCGGTCACCCCCATCAGCGTCAGACCGTTGCACAGGGTGAGCCTCGCGGCGTCGGCGAGCGCCAGCCGCCGCCGGGTCAGCGCGGCGTCCTCGGACACCACCCGGAAGGCGTGATAGAAGCGGTGGAATTCGGCCGCGGTCTCGGTGAGGAAGGTCGGGACGCGGTGCGGCTCGCGCGCCATCGCGGCGCCCCGGACCACCTCGGGGAAGGTCGCGAGCTTGCGCACCAGGGCGCGCTCCTCGGCCGCATACGTCGTGGCGTCGTCGACCGCGCCCGGCGGCGCCGGGGTCAGACCACGCTCGGCCGCGTAACGCAGGATCGAGGCCACCCGCGCGTGGGCGTACTGCACGTAGTAGGCGGGATTCTCGTCGTTGTGACGACGCGCCAGGTCGAGGTCGAAATCCAGGTGCGCGCTGGTCGAGCGCATGAGGAAGAAGAACTTCGCGCAGTCGGCCCCGACGTCGTCCATGAGGTCGCGCAGGGTCACGAACTCGCCGGCGCGTTTGCTCATCTTGACCGGCTGTCCCTCGGACAACAGATTCACCTGCTGGACGATGATCACGTCGAGGAAATCCGGCTCGAGACCAAGCGCCGCCAGGGCGGCCTTCATGCGCGCGATGTAGCCGTGGTGATCGGGTCCCCACAGATCGATCGCGTGACGCCATCCGCGCGCGCGCTTGTCACGATGGTAGGCGATGTCGGGCAACAGGTAGGTCGGACGCCCGTCCCCCCGGAGCACCACCCGGTCCTTGTCGTCGCCGAAGCGGGTGGTGCGCAGATAGACCGCCTCCTCCCGGCCCTCGCCGTCCTCCTCGTGCGCGTCCGGGGCGCCGGCCGCGTGGTCGGTCTCGGGCCGGGTGGCGCGATAGGTCACGCCACGTGTCTCGAGTGTGGCCAACGTGTCGGTCACCGCCCCCGAGCGATGCAGCTCGGATTCGCGGAACCAGCGCGCGAACTCGGCGCCGTAGTCGTCGAGATCGGCGCGCTGCCGGGCCACCATGCGGGCCAGCGCCTGCTCGCGGAACCACGTGACGCCGTCGGTGGCGGCCAGCGCCGCCCGTCCCTCGGTCTCGGGAAGCACCGCCGCCAGATCACGCAGATAGCCGCCCTGATAGCCCTGCTCGGGGAAGCGGCGTTCGACGCCGATCCGCTCGGCGAAGCGCGCCGCCAGGGATTCGCCGAGCAGATCCACCTGGTTGCCGGCGTCGTTCACGTAGTACTCGCCGTCGACCCGGTGTCCGGTGGCGCGGAGCAGCCGCACCAGACAGGCGCCGACCGCGGCGGCACGGGCGCTGACCACGTTGAGCGGACCGGTCGGGTTGGCGCTCACGTACTCGACCAGCACCGAGGTGCCACTGGCGTGATCGGAGACCCCGAAGCGCTCCCCCGCGGCACGGATGCGTCCGGTCAGGCCGCCCACGAACCGGTCGCTGTAACGGAGGTTGATGAATCCGGGCCCCGCCACCTGGGCGGGCGCGAAACGCTCCGGATCGGACGGCAGATGGGCGACGATGCTCTCGGCGATCGCGCGTGGCGACCGACCCACGTCGCGGGCGATCAACAGCGCCAGGTTCGTCGTCCAGTCGCCGTGGGCGGGGTCGCGTGGGATCGCCAGCTCGAGACGCGCCAGCCGCTCCGGCGTGTAGAGACCGGCCGCGCGCAACGCCGTCGCGATGGCGTCAGTCAGCTCGGTCCAGACCAAGATCCACCTTCCTCGCGTCGCCCCACAACCGCTCCAGCAGATAGTACTCACGGGTGCGCTCGTGGAAGACGTGCACCACGAACTCGACGTAGTCGAGGAGCACCCAGCGTCGTCCTTCGAGCCCCTCGACGTGCCACGGCGAGAAGCCCAATGCGTGGAGCTTCTCCTCGACGGCGTCGGCGACCGCCTTCACCTGGACCTCGCTGGACGCCGAGCAGATCAGGAAGTGGTCCGCCACGCCGTCCAGATCGCGCAGATCCAGGGCGATCAGGTCGGCGGCCTTCTTGGACAGCGCCGCTTCGGCCGCGGCACGCAGGGCGCGCGGCGAGGCCGGGTGGGACGTGGCACGGGTTCGGGCGGTCACGGGGCGGGGGCCAGGGTGCCGGTCAGTGGTCGCGGGCGACCGCGTAGTCGATGGCGCGGTCGAGTGCCGCACGGGTCGCGCCGCTCGGCTCGTCGACGAGCAGGGCCCGCGCCTCACCGGCCAGCGTCCGGGCCCGGCCCCGCGCGTAGGCGAACCCACCGGCGCGCTCGATGAGGGCGCGTAGACGGTCCCACTGGGCACTCGTCCAGCGCTTGCGCAGGGCCAGGGTCCGGAGCGTCTTGCGGTCGCGCTCGGTGGCGTTGCGCAACGCCGCGATGAGCGGCAGGGTGATCTTGCCGTCGGCCAGGTCGGATCCCACCGGCTTGCCGGTCACCGCCGGCTCGCCCAGGTAGTCGAACAGGTCGTCGACGATCTGGAACGCGGTTCCCACCCGCTCGCCGAAGCGGCGGTAGCGGGCGCGGGTGCGGGCGTCGCGCGCCCCGCCGTCCACCGCCACGCCGATCTCGGTGGCCGCGCCGATCAGCGAGCCGGTCTTCGCCACGATCAGCTCCTCGTACTGGGTCTCGGTCACGTCCGGGTCATAGGCGTACTGGAACTCGAGCGCCTCCCCACAGGACATCTCGGTGACCACCCGCGCCAGCACCTCCATCGCGTGATCGAGCTTGTGCCGCACCAGCGTCGACATGGCCTGGGCGTAGAGGTAGTCACCCATGATGATCGCCATCTCGTCGGTCCACAGCCCGTTCACCGTCGGCAGCCCGCGGCGCAGCCCGCTCTTGTCCACCGAGTCGTCGTGGATCAGGGCGGCCGCGTGCACCATCTCGACCACCGTGGCGCAGGTGACCGCGTCGGCCCCCAGCCGCCCGCGCATCTTGGCGCTCAGCAGCAGAAGGGTGGGGCGGAACTTCTTGCCCCGCGTGGCGAGCACGTGCCCGCCGACCTGGTTCAGGATCGGGATCGGGGTCCGGAACAACTCGCGGAGACGGACCTGGACCCGGTCCAGCTCGCGCTGGACCGGCTTCTGGACCTGGGTGATCGAGACCAATGGGACCTTTCGCGGGGAGGGCGTGATGCCCGGCCTCCAGGAGGACGGCGGAGCATACGGACCGCGCGAAAGGGGGTCAAGCCCGTGTCACCCGCCACGACTCGAGTCGGGCCAGCAGCACCACACGGGTGTTGCTTCCCGGGTGCTCGATCACCTCGTCGAGCAGACGCGCGAGCACCGCGCCCACCTCGGGACCGGGCGCGAGACCGAGCACGCGCATGACGTCGCGTCCGTCTACCGCGAGATCACGCACCCCGAGTGGGTGGGCGCCCTCGAGCAGCGTCTGGATGCGCTGACGCATGCGCTCGAGCTGGGTCGGAAACCCGCCGCGTCGTCCGTTCCCGATCGCGTCGGCCAGACGGAGGTCGAACAGGTCGGCGACCGTCTCGGGTCCCACCCGCCCGAGCCAGCGTCGCAGCGCCGCGTCGCTCCAGTCGTCGTGGAAGTCGAACATGTGCTCGCGCACCAGGTGCACGATCGCGCGCCGCTCGTCGGTGGGGAAGCGCAGCCGCTCGAGCAGCCGGTCGGCGAGTGTGGCGCCCAGCTCGGCGTGACCGTAGAACGTGGCGTCGCCGCGACGCATGACGCGGGTCCCGGGCTTGCCGAGGTCGTGCAGCAGGGCGGCCCAGCGCACCCGGGGCTTCTCGACCGGGGCCGCGTCACAGGTGCGGAGCGAGTGCGTGAACACGTCGTAGGCGTGGAAGCGGTTCTGCGTCACCCCCCGGCACTGGTCCAGCTCCGGCATCCATACCGCCAGCATCCCGCTCTCCGCCATCAGCTCGAATCCGACCGAAGGCTGGGCCGCCGTCATCAGACGCGTCAGCTCGTCGTGCACGCGCTCCATCGCCACCGCGGACAGCCGCACCCCGGAGTCCGGGTCGGTGATCCGGCGCAACGCCCGATGCAGCTCGGCGTCCGGCGCCATGCCGAGCACCGCGGCCAGACGCGCCACCCGCAGCGGCCGCAGCGCGTCCTCGCGGAAGCGCGCCAGCGGCTCGCCCACCGCCCGCAACCGCCGGCGCTCGAGGTCGCGGGCACCGCCGTGCGGATCGAGCAGCTCGCCCGAGACCGGGTCGAACGCCATCGCGTTGACGGTCAGGTCGCGGCGGTCCAGATCGGACAGCGGGTCACGCGTGAACACCACCCGGTCGGGTCGCCGCGCATCGGAGTAGGTGTCTTCCTCCCGGAACGTGGTGCATTCGACCGCCTCCCCGGACAGCAGCACGGTGAGCGTGCCGTGCTCGATGCCGGTCGGCACCACGCGCGCGCCGGCGAGCGGAGAGACGTCGGTCGCGGCGGCGGTGGCGAAGCAGGTTCGCATCTCCTCCGGAGTCCGGTCGGTCGCGACGTCTGGCACGCCGCCCTCGCGTCCGAGCAGCGCGTCGCGTACCGTGCCACCCACCAGCAGCGCGCGACCACCACAGCCGGCGAGTGTCTGCAGGACCGTCAGCGCCCGGGGCGGAAAGCGGAGCGTGGCGAGACGCCGGCGGGCGCGCGCCCGCGCCGCGTCCTCGGGTCCGGAGAGCCAGTCGAGGAGATGCTCGCGCCACACCCGGTTCATGCGTGGAGACCACCGCTCCCGGATCTCACCGCCGATGCGATCGGCGCCGTGCTGGGCGCCTGGGCGGCCGCCGCGGTGGAGCGCTGACACGCGTCGCCCCGCCCGAGCGTTTTCAAACGGAGCCTAGCGCTTCCGGCCACCGACCCGCGCCGGCGGAGGCTTCTCCGGTGTGCCCTCGCCACCCGTGCTGCTCTTCCTTTGCGACAACGCGAGCGCCACCCCGGCACCGACCACGGCCGCCGCCCCGAGACCGGTGCGATACCAGTCCAGGTGACGCACCGACACCCGCGTCACCGAGTCCATGGGCAACGCGGTGGTGCTGAGCTCCGGAACGTCACCCGAGTCCTCGCTGCGACGAAAACCCCACAGCGAATCGGGGCCGAAGCGCGCACTGTCGAATTCCCTCTTCTCCCCCGACCGCATCTCGACCACCACGTCACGCTGCTCGGGTTGATCGGCCAGTCCTTCGCGGGGCAGCTCGGTCAGCACGCTGCAGCCCTCGATCAGCATGAGGGCCGCGAGGGCCGTGGCGAACGCAGGATGTGGACGCAAACGCTCCTCCACCGGATGGGACACCCGGTCCCCGGTCGGGGAGCATAGCGCATCGGGTCGCCAGCGCGCGCGACGACAACGTCCGGGACGGTGCCGCCCCGCACTCAGGGCCAGAGCAGGATGCGACCGCAGTTCTGACAGATCGATGGTTCGTGATCACCGGTCCGGCCACGCGCGGTGGGTGGCAGGGTCAGGAAACAGCCGGTGCACACCTGCGCCCGCACCGCCGCGATCGCCCGCGGGTAACGCGCGTGCAGACGCTCGTAGAGATGGCGCCAGCGCGGCTCGAGCGCCTGCGCGAGACGCTCGCGCTGGGCATGAAGCCGCGGCAATCCCGGCGTCTCGAGACCGAGCCGCTTGAGCATGGCGCGCGCGTCCGGTCGTGACAGCTCGGTCAGCAGCTGGTCGAGGTCGTGGAGGTGTGCCACGGCCTGCGCGGGTCGTCGCTGGGTCCACGCCGCAGCACTCACGACACCGCCCCGGTCTCGCGTGCCAGCGCCGACATCGAACCGGAATCGGCCGCGCCGAGCAGACGCTGGCGGTGCTTCTGCAGACGTCCGAGCGCGGAGATGCGTGTGAGACGCGCATGCCAGACGTCGTCGTCGATCTCGGCCGGTCCGAGCGCGAGCAGCACCAGACGCACCGGCTCGCCGTCCTCGCACCACTCGATGCCGCGTGACGAGCGCGCCACCACCAGAATGGGGCGGGTCACGAACACGGAACGCGCATGGGGCATCGCCACCCCCTTGCCGAGCGCGGTGGTCCCGGCGCGTTCACGGCACTTGAGCAATTCGACCACCGGCGCGGCGTCCTTCACGGCGCCCACGCCGTGGGCCAGCTCCACCAGGTCCACCAGCACGGTGTCGCGCCGGCGAGTGCGCAGTTCAGGGATGCAGAGCGTGGGGTCGGTGGCGGTGGGAGCAGCCGGGATGATGATCACGGTCAGGCCTCCCTGCCGGCAGGTTACCACTCCTCCGCCCGCCCGTCACCGCCTCCCGTACCGGCCGGTGGTCACCCACTCCCGACCCGCGCCACGGGCCCATCCGCTGGCCCACCACGCGGCGGCGATGCCGATCCCGGCACCGACCAGCACGTCGGAGAGGTAGTGACGATCGAGCCACATGCGTGAGGCGCACACCAGCAGTGCCAGTGGCCAGGCCACCCACGCGGCGCGGCGCCACCGGCGCGTCACCAGCCAGGCCAGCGCGCAGGCGTTGGCGGCGTGGCTCGATGGGAACGACGCGTTGTTGGGGTCACGGCTGCCGTCGGGTCGGGTGCGATGCACGCTCCGCTTGAGCCCCTCCACCACCAGGTTCGCCGGCGCCAGCGCCACCACCGCCTCGCGCACGATCGCCGGACCGGTGGGGCCGCCCACCACCGCCACCGCCACCATCACGGCGAACACGATCCGTGGCTGTCCGAGACTCGTGGCCGCCCGCATCACCGGCTCGAACGCCGGGCCACGCACGTGCTGGATCCCGTCGCGGGCGTCCTGGTCGAGGGTCGTCAGCATGGACGCGAGCACGAGTGTTCCCAGCGTGCGTGCCACCCCGTGAAGCCCCGGCGTCATCGTGGCCCCCCCGTGGGACGCTCGAGCGGCTCCAGAGCGTCGGACGGCACCCGTCCCTTCTCCTCGCCGGCGCGCACCTCCGTCCCGTCCGCGCGCAGCGCGGTGACCCGCACCACCTGACCGGGTTGCAGCTCGAGTCCCCCGTCACCCAGGGTACAACTTCGGATCACCACGGCCAGGGGCCGTGCGTGCATCGCCCACGCCTCGAGCTCGGGAATCACGCCGGCCGCCATCGCCATCGCCCCGATGACGACGACCGCCACGCGACGAGGCCACAGGAATCCCGCCACCAGGGCCAGGGCCAGCGAAGCCGTCGCCCATTCCCAACGCCGCACCGGCCAGCGCTCGAGCGGCGCCCCGAGCAAGCCGCCCGCCTCGCGGGCGCGCGCTGCCATCCACTCGAGGGCCGGATCGCGCGGCTCGGCGCGACGACCCCGCAGCGCCCACGCGGTGGCGTGCCCGACGTCGCCGAGCTGCAACTCGGCCCATACCAGACGCGCCGCCAGGGGCGGCGTTCGCAAGCCCAGCTGCCACGCCTCGGTCCAGGTGTCGCGTGCCTCGCTGATCCGACCGCGCCGGGCCGCCGACTCGGCCTCGCGCAGCGACGCGGCCGAACCGGGCATCGCCGGGCCCCATCCGAGCAGCGCCACCACGAAGCCACCGGTGAGCACCGCCACCACCGCCAGGATCCGAGGCGTGAACCGGTCGGCCGACCGCGGCATGGTCGCGGAGAGCCGCTCGACCAGACGTGCGCGCACCGCGGCCGGATCGGCGCCGTGACCCCCGTAACGCGCCCGCCGCACCTCGGCGCCCAGCCCCGTGACCTGGACGCCGCGCGCCGCCAGCCACTCGACACTCTCTTCGGCCGCACGCCAGAAGTCCGGGCCCTCGGTGATGCCGACCGCGCGTAGCCATTCGAGCGCCCTTGCCCGTTCGGGTGTTTCCGGCACGCGACGGCCGGCACTCCGCCACGCGCCCACTCCAAACGCGGCGAGCGCTCCGCCCAGTCCCCAGCCCCAGGGTTCGATCGGGCGGGTTCCGGCGCGCACCGGGACCTCGACGAGCTCGGCGGGATATCCACCGGGCGAGGCGGCTCCACCCGGATACACCGGCGGGTCGACCTCGATCCGGAGCGATGGCGGCGCCACGACGTGATAACGCCCATCGGCGGGATCGAACCAGCAGAACTCGGGCGACGGCACCTCGAGCGGACCTTCGCGTCGCGACAGCACCGTCCACTGGAAGCGCTTCCGGCCGGGTCCGGCGCTGCCGGGGGCGCCGAGACTGTCGTCCACGGTCTGCGCGAACACCTCGAGGTCGTTCGACGCGAACGCCGGGACCTGGATGAGTGGCAGATTGCCACGTCCGCGCACCGAGAGACGGAGGGTGAGCGGCACGTCGCGGGCGGTGTGGTCGCGATCCGCCTCCCAGCTCACCTCGAAGCCGCCCACGGCGCCGCCGTAGCCCGCCGGCGCCCCGGCCGGCAGGGCGCGGACGTGGACCGGCACCGCCTCGCTGCTCAGCACGTACTCGCGACGACCGCCGTTGATCCAGCCGAGTGGATCCATCGGGTCGGCGGCGGCGAACACCACGTGCGCGCTGGCGGCGCCGATGGTGGCATCACCGGATGCGAGCGGGAACATGCGGGTGCGGGTCTCGGTCACGAGGACGCGCCCCCCCGGCTCGTCGGAGTAGTACGACTCGGGGGCGCCCGGCTGATCGACCCAGAATCCGGTGGTGGCGGGTGGCGCGTACTGGGGATCCTCCGCGAACGGCGCGCGCTGGATCAGACGCGCCCGCAGCATCACCGGCTGACCGACATAGGGATCCCGTGGCTCGACCACCACGCTCAACGACGCCGGCGGACGCCCGCCGCCCGCGCGTGCCGGTGGCGCCGCGGGAGCGCCGGGATGGGTCACGGTCGCCGGACTCACGACCAGCGTCACCGAGCCGCTGCGCAGCTCCTGACCGTCCACCTTGACCGAGATCGGTCCGATCGGAAACGTGCCGACACGGGTGGCGCCGATCTGGTAGCGGAACTGCAGCTGGCTCGTGGTCCGGCCGTTCACCCAGCTGAAGTTCTGCGCCCGGTCGCTGCCCTGGAGATCCAGACCGGTGGGGAGATCGAAGTGCGGCTCCTCGACCTGGCGCGAACCCTCGATCGACACCACCAGCAGCACCGACTCGCCGACCACGGCGTGGTCGCGGTCCAGATGGGCGTCGACCTGCGCCCCGGCGACGACCGCGGGCGCCAGCCACCCCCCCAGCGCCAGACATGCCGCCAGCGTCCATGTCACCGGTCGTCTCACCAGTCCTTCCCCCGCTTCTCGCGCATCACCCGCACCTGACGGATGCGCTGCTGCTCCAGCCGTTCCAGCTGCTGGAGACTCGCGAGGATGCGCTCGGCCTGTTGCCGGTCCAGGTGCTGTCCCATCTGGGGCGCCTGTGGCGGTCTCGAGGGCTGGGGCTGTTGCGGCGACGGCTGGGGTGGCGACTGCGGCGACGGCTGGGGAGTCGCGGGTGAGGGCTGCGGGCGTTGCTGGGGCTGTTGCTTCTGCGGCTGCTGGCGCGGGTTCGACTGACGTCGCTGCTGCTCGAGCCTCTTGCGCAGCGCCCACTCGTAGTTCCAGCGCGCGTCCTCGTCCCCGGGGGCGCGCTCGAGCGACTGCCGGAGCGCCCGCAGCGCGCCGTCGTAGTCGCCCTTCTCGGCGAGCAGGGTGCCGAGGTTGTACCCGGCCATGGTCCCGGCCGCGCCGGGATCGGCCGCGTGCTTGCCGAGCATGGCCAGCCCGTCGTCGGTCTTGCCGGCGCGCGCGGGCGGTGCCGAGATCGACGCCGAGCGAACCCGACGCGCGGTGAAGCGATCGCAGCGTGTAGAGCGAGTCCGCCGCCCGCCACTGGCCGTCGCGGAACGCGCGGTCCCCGCGCGCCCACGCGCTCTGGGCCATGCCCGCGCGTGGCGCGAGCGCAGCCGCCAGCAGTGCCACCAGCGCCGCTGCGCGCGCGGCACCGGCGGCCTCGCGACCCGATCCGCGTCCCTCGCCACGACGATGCCGGCGGACCCGGTCGAGTGCCAGGAGCAGCGCGGCCGCGCCAGCGAACCACGGGAAGCGCGGCACCGCGCGCTCCACCAGACGCTCACCGCGACTCCCGCGGGCGAGCTGGCTCAGCGTCGCGACCAGACGGGCGGTCTCGCCACCCGCCTGCGACGCCGCGAAGTAGCCACCCCGGCTCCGCCGCGCCAGCTCGCGCAACAGGTCCTCGTCGAGCCGGCTGTGCACCGGCCCACCGTCGCTGTCACGCTTGATGTCGACGGCGCGACCCTCGTCGTCGAGGACCGGCACCACGTCCCCGGCCGGGGTGCCCACCCCCACCGCGTATACCCGCAGCCCCTTGGAGGTCACCTCATCGAGTGCCGCCCGTGCTCCGCCCTCCAGGTCCTCGCCGTCGGTCCACAACACGATTGCCTGCTCGCTGCGGCGGCCCTCGGGGAGCATCTGCGCCGCGGTGCGCAGGGCCCGGCCGATGTCGGTGCCCGGTTCGCTCACCGAGCCGGTGGTGAGCGATTCGATGACCAGCCGCGCGGCGCCGCGGTCGAGGGTGAGCGGACACATCCGGATCGCGTCGCCCGCGAAGGCCACCACCCCGACCTTGCTGCCCTGCAACCGGTCGAGCACCGCCAGCGCCTCGCGTCGTGCCTCCTCGAGACGCGACGGCGCCACGTCACGCGCGTCCATGCTCGCCGACACGTCCATCACCAGCACCACGTCCGAGCCACTCGAGACACGACGGGTGAGCTCGGTGCCCCATTCCGGTCCGGCGGCACCCACGGCCAGCGCCGCGAGCGCGCCGAGACGCAGCACCAGACCGAGACGCCGCTGGCCGGGCAGCCGCTGCATCAGCAGCACGCTGGACTCGCGCGCCCCGGCGAGACGCGCGAGACGGGCACGCGCGCGATGCGCCGCGCGCCACTCCAGGAGCGCCAGCACCGGCAGCGCCAGCAGGGCCCACAACCAGCGCGGATCCGAGAAGCTCATCGTGTCTCCCCTTCGCCCTACGGCGCCCGGAACGCCCAGGTGGCGTCCGAGAGCCCCTGACCGATCAACAGCAGCGTGGCGATGCCCAGCAGCCACGGTCCGAGGTCGTGATAGTCGCGGTACTCGATCGAGCGGATCGGCGCGCGCTCGAGCCGGTCGATCTCGGCGTAGATGTTGGCCAGCGCGTCCGAGTCGGTGGCCCGGAAGAAGCGTCCGCCGGTGGCGTTCGCGATCTGACGCATCAGGTGGTCGTCCACGTCCATGCGCACCATCTGGATGCGTCGTCCGAACACCGGATCGTCCACCGGCACCGGCACCACCCCACCACGCCCGACCAGCACCGCGTACACCTTGATCCCGAACGTCCGCGCCAGCTCGGCGGCGGTCATCGGATCGATGGCGCCACGGTTGTTGTCACCGTCGGTCATGAGCACGACCACCTTGCTCGGGGTCTTCGAGTCCTTCAGTCTCGACACCGCGGTCGCGAGTCCCATGCCGATCGCGGTGCCGTCCTCGGTCATGCCGAAGTCGAGCCCGTCGAGCAGCTCGAGCAGCACGTCGTGATCCAGGGTGAGCGGGCACTGGGTGAAGGCGGTGCCACCGAAGCCGACGATGCCGATGCGATCGTGCTCGCGGCCCTTGATGAACTCGCGTGCCGCCTCCTTGGCCACGAACAGGCGGTTCTTGGGACGGAAGTCCTCGGCGCGCATGCTGGGACTCAAGTCGAGCGCCAGCACGATGTCCACGCCACGCGTCTCGGTCTCGGTCTGACGCAGCCCCTGTTGCGGTCTGGCCATCGCCACGAGCGCCAGCACCAGCGTCAGCCACGGCAGCGCGCCGACCAGCCGCAGTGGCCACGCGCCCACCCCGGCGGTCCAAGCGCCGCGACTCCGCACCCACAACACCGCCGCGCGTCGCGCCGCCGGACGCCGCGCCCGCCACACGAGCCACGGGAGCACCGTCAGGGCGAGCAGCAGCCATGGCTGGTCCCAGCGCATCAGGCCACCCTCCCCGGTCCGCCGGCGGCTACCGGCTCACGCGCCCGGACGTAGGACTCGACCGCGTCCTCGCTGCGCGCCGCCTCCTCCACCGTGAGCGGCTCGCGCGCGAACTTCACCCGGTCCCACAACCGCAGCAGCGCGGTGAGACGTTGCAGATCCTCGACCGCGAGCCCGCCGCCACGCAGGTGCGTCACCAGCTCCGGGGTGCTGTCACCGGGCCGGGTGAGCGGCACCGTGGCCTCGAGATAGCGTCGCAGGATCTGACCGAGCCGGAACGCGTGCTCGGCGAATCGTCCGTGCTCGGGCAGGTGCAGCCCGCGCAACGCGCGCAGCTCGGCGAGCGCCTCGGCCAACGGGTCGCGACGCACCGGTGTCGCCGCCACCACCGGGACCGGACGCCGCGCTCGCCGCGCCCACATCCACCACGCGACCACCAGCGCCAGCAACGCGACACCACCCGCCACCCAACGCCACGGCACGCGCTCCCACCACGGCGCCGGCAGCGGTCCGTGCACGTCGCGCAATCCCTTGGCGCTGTCGGCCGGGGTGATGATCCCGACGACGATCAGACGGGTCATCGGCACGCGCTGGAACGGGCCATTCGACATCGGCGAGAAGGTGCCGCTCCACGTCGCGCGGAAGCGGAGCCCCGGCACGGGCAGGATTCCGGGGCTGAAGGCCTGGAGGGGAATCTCGATCCACGACGTGTCCGGGCGTGGATACGACGGGGTCCCCGGTGGCGTGGCGGCCTGTTTGCCGTAGCGACGCGCCGGTGGCTTCGCGAGCGAGCGGCCCGAGCGTGGAACTCCCCAGGTAAAGATCGAATCGGGTTCGGGGGGTAGCCACTCCACCTTCATGTAGCCGATGACCCGCGCGCGGTACGTCACGCGCTCGCCGATCTTCGCGATGTTGGGGCTCAGCGTCACCTGCACCGGGATCTGGTCACCGGGTGGCTCGGTGAGTGTGCTGTCGAAGTCCGTGGCGTGCGCCGACACCGGACCGGACACGGCCGTGGTCATCCACATCACCGCCGCGGCGACGACCGCCGCTCGGAGAGCGTCGACGCCCCGTCTCATGCCGCCCCACGACCGCGGCGCCGCCGCGCGAAGTAGGTCAGCAGCACCGGGAGATACGAACGGTCGGTGCGGATCTCGAGCAGT
This sequence comes from Candidatus Eiseniibacteriota bacterium, assembly GCA_044451485.1. Classification (GTDB taxonomy): domain Bacteria; phylum Eisenbacteria; class RBG-16-71-46; order RBG-16-71-46; family RBG-16-71-46; genus JBIOKD01. Next base: position 31,622 of record JBIOKD010000004.1, read on the forward strand.
GGACAACGGGCCTGACGCAGATCGTGCTCGATCCGCGACCAGTGCTCTCGGGCCGTCTGTCGATACGCCTCGCGCACCCGGCGACTGCCGGTGCGCACCATCCGCCGCACGCCGGTCTCGAGGTCCTCGATCTCCACCCAGCCCGCATCGGGCAGCACCTCGTCACGCGGATCGCGCAACGCCAGCGCGGTCAGGTCGTGCCGGCGACCCAGCCCGCGAAAGTCGTCGGGATCGATGGCGTCCTCGAAGTCCGAGATCCAGAACACCACGCTGCGTCGCGACACCGTCCGAAGGAGGAAGCGGGCCGCCTCGCCGAGCCGCGTCCCACCGCCCTCCTCGCTCGCTTCCAGCACGTCGCGCAGCACCCGCAACAGATGACTGCGCCCGCGCGCCGGCGGCACGAAGTGACGCACCCGGTCGTCCACCAGCAGCAGACCGACGCGGTCGTCGTTACGCAGCGCCGCGAAGCCCAGCACCGCGCACAGCTCGGCGGCCAGCTCGCTCTTCTCCACACCGGTGGTGCCGAAACGCATCGAGCGCGACACGTCGACCACCAGGAACACGGTGAGCTCGCGTTCCTCCACGAAGCGCTTGACGTACGGCGCGCCCAGCCGCGCGGTGACGTTCCAGTCGATGTCCCGGACCTCGTCACCGGGGAGGTAGGGACGCACCTCCTCGAACTCGATGCCGCGGCCCTGGAAGACGCTCTTCGACTGGCCCGCGAACAGGTCCTCGACGAGATGGCGGCTCCGGATCTCGATGCGGCGGACCTTGCGCAACAGTTCCGCGGTCTGCATCAGGGGACGCGCACCTTCTCCAGGATGCGGCGACCGATCTCCTCGCCGTCGACGCCCTCGGCCTCGGCCTCGTACGAGACGTGGATGCGGTGCCGGAGCACGTCGAGGGCGATGTTCTTCACGTCCTCGGGCAGCACGAACGCCCGCCCCTCCACCACCGCGAGCGCCTGGGCCCCACGCACCAGCGACAGCGTGGCGCGGGGCGACGCGCCGTAGGCGATCAGGCTCTCCAGCGACAACCCGAACTCCTTGGGCCGACGGGTGGCGCTGACCAGGTCGAGCACGTATTCCTGGATCTTGTCGTCCACGTACACCGTCTCCAGGGCCCGACGCGCCTCGAGCACCTCGTCGCGGGTCGCCTGCGGAGTCAGGGTGGGCAGGGTGGTGAGTCCGGCCCGACGCAGGATCTCCTTCTCCTCGGCGCGCTCCGGGTAACCGACCTTGACCTTGAGCATGAACCGGTCGCTCTGCGCCTCCGGGAGCGGGTAGGTGCCCTCCTGCTCGACCGGGTTCTGGGTGGCGAGCACCAGGAACGGCTCTTCGAGCGCCATGCTGTCGTTGCCGATCGTGACCTGCTTCTCCTGCATCGCCTCGAGCAGCGCCGCCTGCACCTTGGCGGGGGCGCGGTTGATCTCGTCGGCCAGCACCAGGTGCGCGAACACCGGACCGCGCTTGGCCGAGAATGTGCCGTCACGGGGATTGAAGATCAGCGTGCCGGTCAGGTCGGCGGGGAGCAGATCGGGGGTGAACTGGATGCGCTTGAACTTGAGACCGAGCGCTCCGGCGAGACTGGACACCGCCAGGGTCTTGGCGAGCCCGGGCACGCCCTCGAGCAGGACGTGTCCACCGGTCAGGAGTCCGACCAGCAGCCGGTCCACCATCCCGTGCTGGCCCACCACGGCGCGCCCGACCTCCGTGCGCACCCGTCCGAGGATCTCGCTGGCGCGCTCGATCCGCCGCGCCGACTCACGCGTGTCGACCGTCATCGGTTCCCTTCCTCGACTTGTGGGACGGCTCCATCCGCAAGCAAGAGTGCGCGAAGTCTACGCGAAGCGCCGTGTCGACGCCACGTCCCGCCGCTGCATGTCATGGCCGTGTCCAGAGCCCGGCGCCCGGTCGCTCCGCACCGGTGCTGGTGCAATGGTGACCGGTCCGTCGCAGGCGCCGTGTCAGCCCGCGAGCCCCAGTCGGGCCAGCCATGCGCTCCAGCGCGGATCCGTGTGGAGGTTGCGAAGGTGCGGGTCGCACTTCGCCTCGGCGAGTCCGCTGTCGCGCTGCGCGTATGCGCGGTCGAGCCATTCGAACGAGGCGTCGATCTCCCGGCGTCTGGCATGAGCCTCCGCAATCTGGTAGGCGGCCTCTTCCGAGTACTGCGTGATCAGCTCCCCGAGCGACGCATCCGACTCCACTGCGCGTCCCGCGGCGTGATGGATGATCGCCAGTGCCCATAGACGCGCCCAGTCCATGGGCTCCAGCATCGCCTCCCCGAGCGCCTCCGCGTCCTGTCCCTGGGCGAGCAGCACCTGCGAGAGATTGGAATGAGAGAACACGCGCTGCGGCGCGAGCTCGAGCGACTTGCGGTACGCTTCCTCCGCGTGCGGGAGACGGCCGGCGGCGTGAAGCACCCGTCCCAGCGTGTTGTAGGTCCTCGACGTCAACGGGTCCTGCTCGACCGCGCGGCGGCACTGCTCGATCGCGTCGCCGAGACGGCCAAGGAAATAGGACAGCCGGCCGGCTCCGCTCAGGGCCACCGCATTCCATGGCGCCAGCACCAGCGACCGGCGATACGACTCCTCCGCGCCGATCCAGTCCCAGTCGTGGGTGGTCCGGATCCAGCCCATCAACGCGTGTCCTTCTGCAAGCTCGGGTTCCAGCGCGAGCGCGCGCTGCGCCGCGTCCCGGGCCCGCGCGTAGCCATCGGCGACCGGGACCCATCCCGTGTCCGCCTCACGGGCGTGTGTCCATCCGAGTTCGGCCCAGGCCAGGGCGTGGGCGGGCTCCAGTGCCAGGGCCTCCCGCAGGTAGTCGACCCCCTTCTGCACGTCCGCCCGGGTCCGCCGATCGACGAAGTACCGAGCCTGAAGGTACAGACCGTGCGCCGCGGTGTTCCGCCCCCTCCCGCGTGCGGCTCGCGCCACGTCCGCCATGACCTCCCCGTCCGGCTCCGAGGCCACCGCCTCACCCAGAACCTTCCGGCGAAGCTCCTTCACCACGGATCCCGCGATCTCGTCCTGGACCGCGAAGATGTCATCCAGTGTGCGATCGTAGGTTTCAGACCAGAGGGAGTACCCGTCGGGGACCTTGACCAGCTCGACCGCAATCCGCACGCGTTTGCCGGCCTTGCGTACGCTCCCTTCGAGCACGCTGGCGACGCGGAGCGCCCGACCTACCTCTGCGGCACTCACCCGCCGACCCTTGAACGTGAACGAGGATGACCGCGCCGCCACGCGCAGTCCGCGGATCCGAGCGAGCACGTTGAGCAGCTCGTCGGCGAGGCCATCCGAGAAGTACTCATCCTCCGGGTCGCGGCTCCGGTTCACGAACGGCAGCACCGCGATGGACGCGACACCGCGGGGCGGGGAGCCCGACGCGCCAACGGCGCCTCCCCGGAGACCCCGGAGCTCGTCGCGGACCTCCAGCGCGCTCTGCACCCGATCGACCGGGCTCTTCTCCAGACACCGGCACACGAGACGATCGAGACCTTCCGGAAGGTCGGAGCGAAAACTGGCGGGCGGCGCGGGAGCGTCGCGCAGGATGGACGAGGTCACGTCGGCCCAGCTCGCCCCAGTGAACGGACGTCGCCCGGTCAACAGCTCATACAGGATCACGCCGAGGGCGAAGAGGTCCGAGCGCCCGTCGACCTCCTCCCCGCGGACTTGCTCCGGTGACATGTACGGCACGGTGCCAACCACGAGTCCCGGCGTGGAGACCGGCGAGTCCAAGGTCGCCGCCCGGCTTGCGCCGGTCGGATCCGGCGCCGGTGCGACCTTCGCCAGACCGAAATCCAGGACCTTCACGCGTCCATCATGGGTCAGCATCACGTTCGCGGGCTTCAGGTCGCGATGCACCACACCCTTCAAGTGCGCGACCGCAAGCGCGTCGGCCAGCTCGATGCCGAGATCGAGCACACGCGCGGCCGCCAACCCGCCCGGTGTGACCAACTGATCGATCCTCTCACCCTCGACCAGCTCCATCGTCAGGAAGCGGACGCCGGCCTCCTC
>JBIOKD010000005.1:0-34437 GCA_044451485.1 Candidatus Eiseniibacteriota bacterium
GCGTTGTAACGCCCGAGCAACGCCAGCCGCACCTCCCATGTGCCGCCTCCCGATCGGGGTGCGTCCGGGCGGGCGGGGTCCTGATCGATGGCGACCCGCAGCTTGAGCCCACCCGGCTGGGGCTCGATCCCTACCACACGGAGGTCGGCGAGGGCCGCGTCCAGTCCGGCGCGGAAGCCACGGATCGCGAGACCACCCCGGGTGGCGGCGGAGCGGACCTTGGCGGCCGCAGGATCGTCATCGTTGATCACCGCCACCGCGCGCTTGCCGGCCCCACCGTTGCGGCCGTCGAACAACATCAGCTTGGCGTCGAGATAGGCGTCCATCGTGTGATGGAAGTCGAGGTGGTCCTGGGTGAGGTTGGTGAACACGCACACGTCGGCGGCGAGACCCCAGGTCCGTCGCTGCGCGAGGGCGTGGCTCGAGACTTCCATCGCCACCGCCTGAACCCCCGCGTCGCGCATCTCGGCGAGCAACGCCTGCAGCTCGGGCGCCTCGGGCGTGGTGAACGCCGACGCGCGCGTCGTCCCGCCAAAGCGCACGCCGATGGTCCCGAGCAGACCCGTGGTCCGGCCGGCGGCGCGGAACACCGACTCGAGCATCCAGGTGGTGGTGGTCTTGCCGTTCGTGCCGGTCACCGCCACCACGGTCATCGCGCGTGAGGGGTCGCCGTGCAGCCGGCAGGCCGCCCGCGCGAGTGCCAGACGCGGCTCCGGGACCGCCACCACCGGCACGCCGGCCGCGCTCACCCCCGGCGCGCCGACCACCACGCGGGCCCCGGCCGCGATCGCGTCGCGCACGTATCGCGCGCCGTCGGTGCGCGCCCCGGCGAGCGCGAAGAACGCGTCGCCCGGTCGCACCCGGCGGGAGTCGTGCGCGATCCCGCTCACCTCCACGTCGAGCGCGCCGGCCGACGGCTCCATCTCGACCCCGTCGAGCAGTTCACCCAGCATCACGGGGGGTTCCCGCCGGAGCGGGGTCGTGGCCCGGATCGATCGCCGTGCGTGACCGCTGCGCGGATTTCGCCGGGACCGGACACGAGTGCGGCGCTCGGACCCAGTGCCGGCGCCGGCCTCACCGGACGCGGCTCGCACCACAGCACGCACGGACCGGGGAGCGGCAACGCGGTCCCGGCCAGCGGGTCCTGACGCACCACCGTGCCGCGCCCCATCACCCGCGCCGGCACCTGCCGGCGTCCGAGCTCCCGCAACGCGTCACGGACCACGTGACCGACCAGGTCGGGCAGCACCGCCGAACTCGAGTCGTCCGGGGTCGACAGCCACACGTCCACCACCGAGCCACGCTCGATCGCGGTGTCGGCCGGTGGCTGCTGCGAGAGCGCGCGTGGCCCCCGCCCGTGGAACACCGCATGGAGACCGGCGGTCGCGAGCCTCGTCTCGGCCGCCACGGGGGGCAGCAGACGCAGGTCGGGCACCGTGACCGGGGCCGGGGCGGGCGGCTTGAGCGCCACCTGCGCCGGATCCGGCGCCAGCGGCCCGTGCGGGAGACTGCGCAGATCCACCAGCGCCTCGCGGAACACCGGTGCCGCGACCTGTCCACCGTAGTAGCGGGCGCCCTTGGGCTCGTCGATCACCACCACCCCGACGATACGCGGATCGTCGGCCGGCGCGAACCCGATGAACGAGGCGATGTACTTGCCCACCCCGTAGCCACGCACGTCGGGATCGTACTTCTGCGCGGTGCCGGTCTTGCCCGCGATCGCGAGCCCCTCCACTCGCGCCGCGGTCGCGGTGCCACTGTCCACCACCGCCTGCAGCATCCCACGCAGCGTCTCGGTGGTGCGCTCGGTGAACACGCGCTGCACCGCCTCGGGGCTGGCGTGACGCAGCACGTGACCGGCGTCGTCGCGCACCTCCCGCACGATCATCGGACGCATCAGGACGCCGCCGTTGGCCACCGCCGAATACGCGAGCACCAGCTGCAGTGGGGTCACGGCAAGCTCGTGACCGATGGCGATGGTGGGGGTCGAGCGGGGCACCCAGTGGTCCGGACTCCGCAGCCGGCCACTGGCCTCGCCCGGGAACTCGATCCCGGTGGTGCTGCCGAACCCGAGCGCGGTGGCGTAGCGGTAGAGCCGCTCGGGTCCGAGCAGCATGCCGATCTTGCCCATCACGATGTTGCTCGAGTGCTGCATGGCCCCGAAGAAGGTGAAGCGCGCCTCCGGGTGGGTGTCGTGGATGTGCGCCCCGGCCAGCACCGCCATCCCTCCCGCCGCGGCCTCGAACACCTGCTCCGGTCGCGCCACCCCCTCCTCGAGCGCGCCACCGGCGGTGACGATCTTGAACGTCGAGCCGGGCTCGTACTGGTCGGTGAAGTTCCAGTTGCGGCCCTGACCCGGACCGGGGTGTGGCGCGCACGCGGCGGCCAGCACCTCGCCGGTGCGTGGATCCATGAACAGAGCGAAGCCGCGGTCGGCGTGCATGCTGTCCACGGCCGCGGCGAGCCGGTGCTCGACGATCGACTGCAGCTCGTAGTCGAGGGTGAGCACGACGTGGTGTCCGTCCACCGCCTCGCGTCGGAGACCACCCGGCAGCTCCTGCGATGCCCCGTTGCCCCAGCGCAGCCGGTTGGACCAGCCGGCCTGTCCATGCAGGTCCTGGTCGAACTGCAGCTCCAGACCGGCGATGCCGTTGTTGTCGGTGTCGGTGGCGCCGAGGATCTCCGATGCGGCGTCGCCGAGCGGATACTCGCGCTGGGTCTCGGACGCGAGATAGAAGCCGTGCACGTGCAACGCGGCGACCGCGTCGGCGTCGGCCGGGGACAACCGGCGCGCCACGGCCAGATAGCGGGGATGGAGCTCGAACTCGCGGGTCAGCGCACGGGGGTCGCGGTCGAGGATGCGCGCCAGCGCACGCGCCGTCCCACGCGGGTCGGGCATCTCGCGTGGCGCCGCCGACAGCGAGTAGGTGAGGAGATCGTGGGCGAGCACACGTCCGTGGCGATCGAGGAGGTTGCCACGCACCGGCTTGAGCAGCACGCGCTGCTCTTGGATCTCGTCGGCGCGCTCGACGTAGTGGCCGTGCATCGCGAGCTGGAGCCAGGCCATGCGCAGCCACAACACGAGCAGCCCGAACAACAGACCGGCCGCAGCCACCAGCACCCGACTCCTGCGCATTTCCGTGTGGGCCACCATCCCTCCGTGGATCGACGGGTCACGCATCCCGCCGGCCCGAACGAGCGCGGTGCGGTGGTGCGGCCGGCCGGTACGCTCCGGACGCACACCTGTCTGTGGTCTCGAAGCGTCAGTCCGTGGTCCGCGTGTGCGCCATGGCCTCGGGCACCAGCGAACGCGCCGCCCTTTCCGCCCACGCCATCAGCGGCGCGGCGGGGCCGCGGTCGCTCCGTCCGCCACGCTCCAGATACGCGGACGGCAGGGCGACGAGCTGCTGGGCGTCGATCGGCGCCAGACCCATGGACCGGGCGACCCGGTCAAGCTCGGCGCGGGTGGTGAAGCGCTCGCGCTCGGCACGCACGTAATCCAGCCGCGCGCGCGCCTCGGTGAGACGCTTCGTGTTGCGGTCGAGCCGGAGGGAGACCTCGGCCATCGTGGAGGCCTGCCACACCTCGACCAGCAGGATCGCGACCACGCCGATGGCGGTGAGCCACAGACCCGGCCGGAACACACGCGCGTCGGCGGCGCGCCAGGACGGAACGGTACGGCGGTGTCCGCGGTTCATGCGCTGTTCCTCCGGAACGCCCTGAGACGCGCGCTGCGCGCGCGCGGGTTCGCCGCGACCTCCGTGTCGGTCGGGAGCTCGACCCTGCGGCTGAGCTCCCGCCACGGCCGGTCGGACTCCGACTCGGTCACGAGGGGCAGCAGGCGCCGGGGGATGCGGGGCGGTCGCCCACGCAGCGCCTGCTTGATCCGACGGTCCTCGCCCGAATGGTAGGCGAGGGTCACTACCACGCCACCGGGCGCCATCGCACCCGGCAGCCAGTCCAGCATCGTCTCCAGATCGCTCATCTCGTCGTTCACCCAGATGCGCAGCGCCTGGAACACCTGTGCGTGTCGTCGCGGATGTGGCCGTCCACCCAGCGCGCGATCCACGACGGCGACGAGCGCGCCGGTGGTGCGCAGGGACCCGGCGCGGGCCGCGGCGACGAGGGCGCGCGCGAGACGTCCCGCCTCGCGCAGATCGCCGTGGACGCGAAGCACGGTCTCGAGCGCGTCTTCCGTGACGCGCTCGAGCATCCGATGAGCCGGCTCGCCTGTGGTCGCATCCATGCGCAGGTCGAGCGGCTCGTCCCTCATGAAGCTCATCCCCCGTCCGGTCGTGTCGATCTGACGCGACGATAGACCGAGGTCCAGCATGGCCCCCGTGAACCGCGTGGAGCCGAGACGCGCGTGCACCGCCGGCAGCTCGGCGAAGCGCGCCCGCTCGATCACGACACGCTCTCCGAATCGCGCCAGCGCGACACGGGCCACGGCGAGGGACTCGGGGTCGCGGTCGGTGCCCAGAAGCCGCGCGCCGGGCTCGGCGTCGAGCAGCGCCGCGGCGTGTCCGCCATCGCCGAGGGTCGCGTCGAGGTACCAGCCGGGACCGCCGCGGAGGTGACGCAGCACCTCGACGACCATGACCGGGCGATGCGCCGGCTCATGACGCGAACCCATGGCCCGGCCCGTGGACCAGGGGCTCGGCCAGCAGCTCGTCGGCCGACGGCCAGTAGCGCAGACGCCCTTCGCATCCCGCCAGCCGGAACAGGTCGCGCAGGTGACGCGACAGACCACACACCACCACTCCACCCGAGCACGACTCGAACCGCTCGAGCCGCTCCACGAGCTCGGTGGTCATCCGGTAGTCCACGTGACGCAGCTCGGCGCAGTCGAGCAGCAGCTGGTCCACCCCGTGGCTCGCCATGTCGTCGAGCGCGCGGGTCAGCCGCTTGAGCGCCACCCGGTCGATCCAGCCACGCAGCGCCAGACGGGCGATGCGTCGAACCCCGGGCCGGCCCTCCGGGCGGTCGTACACGTCGAGACGCGCGGAGGCGCCATGCCGTCCGTGGCTCAGCTCCAACTGGAGCCCCAGCGCCTTGTGGGCGTCCTGCCCGACCGCGCGCACGGTCACTCTCCCAGAGCGTCCTTGAGGTATTCCGCACCGAGCCGTTCGTACTCGCCCGGCACGTCGGTCACCGGCCCGACGTGTCGCGACCACGTCTCGGGGTTCCAGATCTCGATGCGGACGTTATTGCCATGCAGGACGGCTTCCTTGCCGAGCCCTGCATGGCGCAACAGTGCCGGTGGGATCGGGACCCGTCCTTGGGCATCCACCGTCACTTCCTTCGCATCCATCAGAAAGGCCCGTTGGAACGCGCGCCCGCGGGCGTCACCCGGCGGGATCCGTCGCAGCGAGGCCATCAGCTTTTCCCAGCCCTCGGGATCGTGGACGTTGATACAGCCCTCGAACCCGCGGTTGAGGAAGAACGTGGCGATTGCCTTGCGAGCCGCGCTCGGCTGCCGCCCCCATTGCGGGATGGCGACGCGGCCCTTGTGGTCGATCGCGTAGAGGTCGTGACCGATGAACGACACCATGAGCTGTGCGACCTCATCTCCACGGTTGACCACTCATCGCCACAAAGCGCCACTTTTCCCCACCGCGGCGCACTGTAGGACCAGCACCGGTGCGTGTCAAAAGAAAATCGCGCGGACCCGCATGGATCCTGCGCGAACTGCACGTCCGTGCAGCGCAATTCCGGCCCCGGGACCGATCGCGTGGCCGGTGCCCGGGCGCGCCTCATCGCGCTCCACCCTCGGTGGTGCGCATCCGCACCGCCCGCACCGAGTCGAAGACCGCCCAATCGATGCGATACACGCTGTAGGTGATCGGATCCGGGCGGGCGATGCCGAGATTGGGAACCGTGGAATGGCCGATCGGAGTCAGACAAGCGGCGTACTTGGAGCGCTCGAGCAGGCCGAACGGCCGCGGGTCGCGATCCATCAGATAGTCGGGTCGCGAGAAGGCCGCGAATGCGAAGCCGGCGATCGCGTCCTCCATCGGCTCGCGCATCAGAAACGGGACCATCTCGGGGGTCACCAGACCGGCGAGATCCACGATCCGCCGGTCGCTCGCGTAGCCCACCGCCCCGATGTCGGGGGCCGCGATCACCGCCTCGGGCGGGGTGTGGCCGCGGAACCACCCACCCCAGCGCAGCAGACTCCCCTGGAGCGCCGGCGTGAACGAGTTCACCTGCGGCACCACCTTGGCGCGATAGACGGCCACGTTCTGCGCCAGCACCAGCGCCCCCACCAGCGCGAACGCCACCCGCGCGCTCCTCACCCGCTGGGGGCCCGGGGTGTCGCCCAGCCACCAGCGCTCGAGACCGCGCCACGCCAGCCAGGCGAGCACCGGCAGCACCAGCAGCAGGTAACGCGACAGCACGGTGACGCCACGCGCGACGTAGAGGGTCGGGACACCGATCACCCAGCACCAGGGCAGGAAGCGTTGCGCGGTCGGGCGTGAGGGCCACAACGCGCGTCCGCCGAGCACCAGGGTGAGGACGAGCAGCAGCGCCAGCACGCCGTCGGTGGCGGCGACCAGCTCGAGCTCGCGCTGCGAGCCGGCCACGAGCAGCGACAGCGGTGCGCCACCGACGGTCTTGGCGGCCAGCGTCTGGGGCCACAGGGTGCCGAAGTAGAAACGCGCGAACAGCAGCCAGCACCCGTAGATGAGGAGCGGCGGCACGGTGCCCGCGAGCATGCGGCGCAGCCCGTCCCGGGTGTCGGCGTCGATCAACAGGAACGCGCCCCAGAGGAGCAGGAGCATTCCGGCCTCGGGGCGGGTGAGCGCCGCCAGCGACCACAACGCGCCGGTGCGCACCGGGCGCGAGCCCCACATGCGACCCTCGGTGAAGGCCACGAACCCGCCGAGCGTGAGCGCCACGGCGAGCGGCGTCTCCATGCCCGACACCGACCAGCGGATCATCCACGCGTGTCCGGCCCAGGCCACGGTGGCGATCGCGCGCAGCCAGGCGTCGTTCACGGTGCGGCGCATGAGCTGGAGGAACAACCCCACCGAGGCCAGCGTCGACACGAATCCGACGACCTTGGCGACCTTGAGCCCGTCGAAGCCAAAGAGCATGCCGTCGGCGAGCAGCGTCACCCACAACGGACTGGTGCATCCATACACGCGCTCACCCGGATTGAACACCAGACCCAGACCACCGGCCAGGTGACGCGCGTACTGGAGATGGATGAACGTGTCGTCGGTGAGATAGCCGCGGATCGGCAACATGAGCGCCGTCGCCAGCAACAGCCCGACCGCGAGCCCGAATCGCTCGATCCGGGTCATCGGCTGGCTCAACGGCGTGATCGGGGCCATCATGGGCGGCGGTGTCCTCTCTCCAGCGTGTCGAGCAGCGCGGCCAGCCGCGTGGCGAGCGCCTCGCGTGTGTGCCCCGCCAGCCATCCGGGTCGGCTCGCGGGCGCGGGCGCGCCACGCGTCCAAAGCGCGTGACGGCGGGCGAGCGCCGAGGCCAGGGCGTCCGAGTCGCCCGGATCGACACGCTCGCCCCCCGCCGCGACGACCATGTCCGCGGCCTCGTCGCCGGCCGGCAACGCGGCCAGCACGGGCCGCCCGGTGTCGAGGTACTCGTAGAGCTTGCCCGGCACCATGGTCCGGTAGCCGGGTCCCTCCGGTTTCCACAGTAGCAGCAGATCGGCTCCGCTCTGAAGCGCGCGGGTCTCGCGATGGGGCAGCGGACCCGGAAACTCGACCACGTCGTCGAGCCCGAGCGCCCCGGCGTGCGCACGCTGACCGCTCTCGTAGGGACCCGCCAGCACCACGCGCACCCGCGGACGCGCGTCCGGCTCGGCAGCGAGCCACAGCGCCATCGCGTCCAGGAAGACGCTCGTCTGACGCATGTGGAACGAGGTTCCGGTGAACGTCATCGTGAAGCGTGATCCGCGCCCGGGGATTGCGCCATCCGGCGCGGGCTCGTATCCGTTCGGAAGCAGCTCGAGCCGGCGCGGCGACAGCGCGCGCAGGTCGTCGAGGTGGGTGCGCGACGCGGCCAGCACCAGATCGGCGCCGGTCACCACCGCACGCTCCATGGCGCGCTGACGCGCCGCGTGCCACGGGGTGGGCGGACGCAGGAAGTGGAGCCCGATCCAGGGGTCGCGGAAGTCGGCCACCCATGGCAGCCCGGTGTCCCGCGACAGCTCGAGCCCGGCCAGGTGGGTACTGTCGGGCGGTGAGCTGGTGAGCAGCACGTCCACACCGCCCGCCGCGACGCGCGCGCGTGCGACCCGCGCCGCCCGTCGTGCCCATCCGCGGTAGGGATCGGGCAGCAGGACGAGATCCGCGAGCCGGCGCGCCGCTGCGAACGTGCCCGCCGGTCGTCGCGCCCGCGCCGCGTCGTCGCTCGACCGTCGCGCCCGCATCCACGCCGCGAGCGGCGTGCCCCCCGGCACCCGCAGCACCTCGGTGCCGTCCGGGACGCGGTCGAGCAGCGATGGGTCACGCACCCAGTAGTCGTCGGCGCCCGCGCACACCACGGTGCACGACCATCCGGCCGCGGGCAGATGACGCGTGAACGACAGCACCCGGTGCACGCCGCCCCCTGCCAACGGCGGGAAGAAGTAGGCGAGCACCAGAACCCGACGACTCACGAGGCGCGTGCCCGCCGGGTGAGCGAGGCGAACAGCGTCTCGATGCGTGTCATGTTCACCCGCTCGTCGGCACGTGCCTCGACCACCGCGCGGACGGCGCCACGCGCACGCTCGCGCCACTCCGGGTCGGCGAGCGCCCCCTCCAGCGCCACGTTGAGCGCGCGTGGATCGCCGGGTGAGAACAGCCGCGCTTCCACCCCGTCGTGCACCCACTCGCGATTGCCCTCGATGTCGCTCACCACCGGCACCGCGCCGCTCGCCATCGCCTCGAGCAGCGACACCGAGGTGGAGTCGGAGCGCGACGCCGACAGATAGACGTCGGCCCGGGCCAGCCACTCGGCGAGCGCGTCGGGCGACAGCCGGCCGACGAAACGCACCCGCTCCGCCGGCAGGAGCCGGGCCGCGATCCGTTCCAGCCGGGGCCGATCCGAGCCGTCGCCGGCCACCACCAGCCGCGTGTCGGGCCGCCGCATCATCACCGGGGCGATCCCGGCGAACAGCGTGGGCAGGTCGTACACCGTCTCGTGCATGCGGGTGCTGAGCATCAGCCCCGGCTCCCTCGTGGCGGTGGGGCGGAAGCGCCCCAGATCGACCCCCCACGGGATGGCGTGCGTTCGTGACGGATCGGCGCCCAGCTTGCGTGCGGCGTTGGCCAGATTGTCCGCGTCGGCCAGCACCAGATCGGCACGCGACAACACGAAGCGCACGCGCGCGCGCCGCAACGGATCGTGCCCGCCGCTCAACAGCAGATCCGAGCCCCACGCCGTCACCGACAACGGCCGCCGCCCCGCCAGCACCCCGAGCAGCCCGTAGTTGGGCACGTAGTGCGCGTCCACGACGTCGGGGGCGAACCGCGCCAGCGCGGTGGCGAGTGCCGGCGCGGCCAGCGGATAGCGGAACGCGCCGGGGAGCGGCGCCGCCGGCAGCCGCTCGGCGTCGAAGCCCTCGATCGGCTGCTCCAACGACCACGTCCGCACCTCGTGCCCGCGGGCCCGGAACCAGCGCACCCATCGCCGCGTGTGTCCGACTGATGCGTTGGACAGGGTCGCGATCCTCATCGCTCTTCCCCACGCGCCCGCCCGCGACGCATCCAGCCCTGCAGCGCCGCCACCCACCGCCCAGCCGGCGGGGCGTGACGGGCGTCGATCCAGCGCACGTGCACCGGGACCAGCCGCGCGCCGAGCGTCCGCTTGAACGCCTCCACCCCGGCGCGTCCGGCGCTGGCGCCCACGTTGAAGCGTCGCGCCCCGGCGCGTGCGGCCGTCTCGGCCGCGAACCACAGCAGCAGCGGGAACGCGTGGCGCCGGCGCGCGTCGGCGTGGCTGCCACTCCACCACGCGAACCATTCGTGCTCCCCGGTCAGCACCAGCACCGCCGAGAGAATGCCGCGCCCGTCACGCGCGGTGAACAGACGCGCCTCGCCGCCGCCGGGGGCCAGCAGCCGTCGCGCCATCTCGATGGGCAGAGGCCGGTGCCCGGACCAGGAGCGCGACTGGGCGACATACAGCGCGTGCGCCGTCTCGAGCGCCCCGGGCTCCTCGGTACAGACGACACCGCGACGACGCGCGACCGCGAGATCCTGGCGGGCGTGCCGCTCGATGCGTCCCCACGCCGACTCCATCGTGGAGTCGAGATCCACCACCGCCGCGTGCATGAGCCGCGTCTCGCCCCCCACGCGCTCGAGCGCCACGGGATCGGGCGCCGGTCCCTCCGGACGATACACCACCCACTCGCCACCCGCCGCGCCGATCGCCCGCGCGTGGGCGGCCAGACCCAGACCCACCGCAAGGTCCACCTCGCGATGGTCTCCGGGATTCGCCAGCGGCGTTCCCGGCAGGAGCCACGGCGACGCGTGCAACCACTCGAGACCGGCACGTCGCTCGATGGTGAGCGGGGCGCCGCCGATCAGCGTGCCGGCGCGCTCGACCACCAGGGTGCCCCACCGCATGCCGGGGAGCGTGTCGGCGAGGTGCCGGCGGAAGCCCTCGCGATGCGCCGGCGATGCCGAGGGATCGGCCGCCACCAGCGCGCTCCATCCGCGCGGGACTCCCTCGCGCCACTCCGCCACGGCCGTGCCCACCGGGATCAGTGCAGCAGGATCAGCCGCGCCACCGCCGAGCGACCACCCGCCGACGCCTTCACGAAGTAGACCCCGGGTCGCACCAGCGTGCCGTTCCGGTCGCGGCCATCCCAGAAGCGGGTGCCGGCTCCGACCACGTCGAACTCGCGCACCTGCCGCCCGACCAGGTCGTAGATGACGACACGATAGGCCGGCAGATCGCCGAGCAGCGACACCCCCGGTCCGAGATTGGTGAGGAACGCCGGGTTCGGCGCCATCCGCACGTTCAGGGCCTCCACGACCGGCGGTGGAGGTGGCTGGTAGTTCGGATCGAAGCGCTGGAGACCACCCGTGGAGCCGATCCAGACCCGGCCGGTTCCCGGCTCGATCGCCACCGAACGCACGACGTCGGTAGCCAGCGGCGAGTTGGTGTGGTCGTATTGCACGTTGCCGTTGCGGGTGACATGCCACAGACCGGCGCCCGATGCCGCCCACACCGAGCCGTCGTCCGCGATCGCGAGCGGGTGCAGTGCGAATTGATCCTGTCCACCCGGGAGTCCGAGCGGCGGCACGAGGGTCCCGTCGGTGCCCTGGGCGTGGATGCTGTAGAGGCGCAGCCCGATCGTGCTCAGCACCCACAGGGATTCGCCGTAGGCGGCGATGCCCCTCACGACCAGCCCGTTGGTGTCGCTCAGCTTGAAGAAGCCGGCCGAGTCCACCTGGGGCAGCGGATCGAACCACTCCACGCCTTCACCATGGAACCCGAGCCACATGCGACCGGTCTTGTCCTGTGCGATGGTGTGGACGAAGGTTCCGGCCACCTGGCTGTTGCCGGTGTTCCAGTTGTGGACCAGGTTCCCCGCCGCGTCGTACTGCGCGAGTCCCAACGGCGCCATCGCCGGTTCGTCCGCGACCGGCGTGTCCAGACCGAACCAAACGCCACCCTGCGCGTCCTCGAACGTGGCGGACACCCAGGTCTGCTTGCGCGAGGCGAGATCGTTGCCGTTGGCGGGAACCCAGCGATGGGTGAAGCTCGGTGGCGGGGGTTCGTCGGTGAAGGTCTCGAGCGCAACGTCCCAGTCCCCCACCCACTTGAGCCCGTTCCGCTGGACCAGCACACCGAAGACATATATCGGGTTGATGAAGCTGGTGTCGGGCAGACAGCCGGGGAGCTGGCACTTGGAACCGGAACGCCACATCCTCCAGTCTGACCCGCTCCAGCGTCCGACCCCACCAAAGGTGGTGATGTAGAGCTTCGGTCCTTCCGGCGCCAGCGAGATGATGCCGTTGTCGGGCGGCACCGAGAGGGCGTGCGAGGTCCAGCTCGCGGCTCCGCTCTGCTCGAAGAACACGTTGGCGCTTCCCGCGAACGCGGTGCCGGTCGAGTCGTCGGTGGCGCGGACGTAATCGGGATACGTGTCGCTCGGCTTGGCGACCGGTGTGGGCGAGTTGGGAAGGAGCTGGAAGTTCGCCCCGTCCCAACGATAGACACCCGACGCTGCCGTCAGCATCACCCCGGTCGCGCCGCGTGCCAGCATGATTCCGTCGCCGCGCTCGAACTGCCAGGTCTGGGTCGCGCGATCGAGCCGGTAGCAGAACCCCGCGTCCACCACGAACAGGTTGCTTCCGTCGTTCACCATGTCCTCGATCGGAAGATAGTTCGGGTCGATCCCGGTGTTGATCGGGCGCCAGTCCTGCAGGTTCGACGACAGGTGCGCCATACCCACGACGTTTCGGGAAGCGACGAACAGCGAATCACCGATCTGGGCGATACCCCGGATCTCGTCGTCGCTGAAGGTGGAGTCGAAGGAGACCGTGAAGCCATCGGGCAGCGACCCGGTGACGATGTGCCCGTTCCAGAGCGCGATCCCCTTGTCGGTGCCGATCCACACCGTGTCGCCGACCGCCAGCAGCTTGGTCACCTTGGTGCTGGGCAGACCGTCGAAGGTGTTCACCGCGTCCCACCCGGAGCGATCGGCCTTGAGCCGCGCCGCCCCGGCGTCGAGGGTGCCGACCCATAGCCTCCCCGATCGATCCAGGGCCAGCGAGCTGAGCTGGTTGCTGATGATCGACCCCGGCTCGCGCTGGATGAAGTCGAACGACTGGGTGCTCCGGTCCCAGCGCAACAGCCCGCCCTCTCGGGTGGCGCACCAGACCTCGGACCGGGTGGCGAGGAGGTCGGAGAAGTAGCCCGGATAGAGCCAGCTCTCCCACCCACGGGCGGCCGCGGCCGGGGTGGCCGCGGCGACCCACAAGGCCAGGACGAGCGCCGGCAGACCACCCGAGAGACGACCCACCGGCCTCACTCCAGCCGCCCGAACAGGTCGGCGAAGCGCAGCTGCCACACCAGGCGGGCCGCCTCCCACACGATGCGCCGGTTCATCTTGGACCTCCCCGCCACCCGGTCGGTGAACACGATGGGGATCTCGACGATCCGGAACCCCTTGCGCCACAACTTGTAGGACATTTCGATCTGGAAGGCGTAGCCATCCGATTTCACCCGGTCCAGCCGTACCGACTCGAGCGCGCGCCGGCGGAAGCACTTGAATCCCCCCGTCGCGTCATACACCGGAAGCCCGGTCACGATTCGCGTGTATACGTTGGCCGAGTAGGACAGGAACAACCGGCCGAGGGGCCAGTTGACCACCGTCACCCGCCCGTCCAGATACCGCGACCCAAGCACCAGGTCGGCCTCGCGCGCGGCCTCAAGGAACGCCCCGATCCGGTCCGGATCGTGGGAGAAGTCGGCGTCCATCTCGAAGACGTACTCGGCGCCGTGCTCGAGCGCGTAGCGAAAGCCGTCCCGATAGGCGGACCCGAGCCCGAGCTTTCGCCCCCGCCGGATCAGGTGCACCCGCGGCTCGCCCGCGGCGCGCGCGGCCACCACGTCCCCGGTGCCGTCGGGTGAACCGTCGTCCACCACCAGGACCTCGAGACCGAACGGCAGGGCCAGCAGCCGGTCCATCATCGGCCCGATGTTGTCCCGTTCGTCGTAGGTCGGGATGATGACGAGCTTGTCCACTAGGCAGCCTCGGCGATCGCTCCGGGAGCGGGGCGACGCCGCCGGCGCAGCCAGCCGGTCACGATCATCAGCAATGCGGCGGTGAGGCTGACCAGCGACAGGATCAGCCCCTGGCGGATCGCCCTGGAGCGGAACTGGAACACGACCTGGTGACGTCCGGCTGGCACCCGTACCGCGCGCAGCGCGTAGTCGGCCCGCAACATCGGTGTCTCGTGGCCGTCCACGGTGGTGGTCCAGTCCGGATACCAGAGATCGGCGAGACGCAGCAACGCCGGTCCCGGGGTGTCGACATCCACGGTGACGTCGTTGAGCCGGTAGGAGCGGATGGTGGCGGTACCCCCGCTCACCGGGCCGAGGGCGCCGGGATCCTTCTCGAGCCACACCCACTCGCGTGGGTCGCGGGTGCCGCGGCGGATGCTGTCCACCACCGCGGTGTCCATGGGCGCGACACGCACCTGGGCGACCAGGGTGGCGCGTGGCATCGCGTGGGTGTTCTCGAAGATGAACGCCTCGCGACCCTGGAACACCTGGAGATAGCCGGGCATGTCGAGCGGCTGGTCATACACCACGTAGCGCGCGCCGAGCAGAGCCATCCACGGCACGCTGTCCATGGCGTGCCGGTCGATCAGGTCCTGGACGATCCGCGGCTTGGCGGCGTGATAGCCACCCAGCGACTGGATGCCGAAACCGGAGAAGCGGTTGGACACGAACTCCTTGAGCGGCAGCACGCGATAGAGACCCGGGTGCTGTGTGAACCAGTCCACCAGGTCGTCGCGTCCGGCCTCGAGGGAGTTGAGCTCCTTCTGTCCGATCGCCGGACGCATGACGCTGTCGGAGATCGGCCACACGTCGACCAGCACCAACGCCAGCGCGATGCAGGTGGCGATGGTGGCCGACAGGGTGCGGCGGCGCGCCAGCATCGCCAGACCCACCGCGAGCAGCCCGAGTACCGCCGCGCGACCGAGGTCGGCCACGTAGGACGGATAGACCTGGTCCGCAGCCTCGCGTGGATAGCCGGGTCGGTGGGACATCGCGCCGCGCACGAAGCCCTCGTGGTGGGCTCCCTGCCCGAGCACGCCGAACGCGAACACGAGCGCGAGCAGCGCCGCCACAGCGAGCAGCAGACGTCCGAGCGCGCCACGGGTGAAACCGGTCGCGGCCCCGGGCGGGTCGCGGTCCTCGAGGATCCGGGTCCACCCCCACGCCAGACCGAGACATACCGCGAGGTGAAAGAGCAGGATGATCATCACCGGCACGCGGAACTTGTTGAACAGCGGCAGGTGGGCGTACAGGAAGCCATAGACTGGGAGAAAGTGCCCCATCGAGACCATCAGCGCGAACAGACCCAGCACCAGCGCGTAGACGCGTGACGCGCCGCGGGTCAGGAATGCCGGCAGCAACAGCACCAGCGCCACCACCCCGAAGAAGGCGTTCGGGTACTCGGTGAACGGCATGCCGCCGAAGTAGGTGGGTCCTCCGAAGCCGACCGCGTTGGGGATGATCGTCGTGCCGAACTCCCATGGCGCGAGCGACCACGAGGTGGCATAGGCCAGACCCACTCCCCCGTCGGCGCCGCCACCACGGATCGAGTAGCGGGCGTAGTCGCGCAGCGGCAGGTTGTAGAAGCCCGCGATCCCGAACGCGAGCGACATCGCGAGTCCGACTCCGGCCGCGCGTGCCAGGGTCCGCGCCGGTCCAGGATCCGATCCGGCGCGGGGCAGAACCGAGCGCACCAGCTCGACCAGCACGTACAGCCCCACCGCCATCCAGCTGTAGAAGGCGATCTGCGCGTGGCCACGCAACATCTGGAAGCCGCCCGCCAGCGCGAGGAAGCCGAGGTGCTGCAGACCACCGCGTCGCATCCAGCGCGCCGCGAGCCACACCAGCAGCGGCAGGTAGGCGGAGTCCACGAGCTGACTGCCATGTCCGTAGGCCCCGACCGCGACCATGTTGGGGATGAACGCGAACAACGCCCCCGACAGCAGCGCCCCCTCGGCACGCGCGCCCAGCTCCATTGCCAGCAGTGCGGTGAACAGACCGCCGAGGAAGTAGTAGAGCAGCAGCCAGGTCTGATCGGGTAGCGGCACCACGTGCGCGATCCAGGCCAGCGGCCAGTCGGGTGGATAGATCCACGGGTTGTAGGCACCGCTGCCGAACGACGGCATGCCGAGGAAGACGTACGGGTTCCACAACGGATAGACACCGTGGCGGAGCGCCTCTCCCCCGATCCGGGCGAAACCGGCCGGCGCGTTGGCGTCGGGGGACACGAAGGTGAGCCCCTCGAGCGCCACATCGCGGAAGAACGCCAGGGTGAGCAGCCCCAGTACCAGGGCGATGAGACGGAGGTCGAAACGGAAGCCCGGTCGGGCGACGGGTGGCGCGCTCTTGCGGGTCGTGCCCTTCGTCTTGGTCATGCGTCCTCGGTGCGGGAGGTCTGCGACGTCATCGGCCGGTCTCGGATCCGAGACGCCGCTCGATCTCGGTCACCATGCGCGCCGCCAGCGCGCCCCAGTCGTGGGGCCTCGCCAACGCCCTGCACTCCGCCGCTGACGGACGAGCCGTCAGCGCCCCGGAGACCGCTCGCGCGAACCCCTCCGGATCCGTGGCGTACTGGAGTCTCGGCGGAGACGGCTCCAGATCCAGCAACGGGGTGGAGACGACGGGCCGCCCGGCGGCCAGGTACTGGTACACCTTGTTGGGGTTAATGCCCTGCACGAACGGGTCTTGCGCCCGGAAGGGTATCACACCCACATCGAGCGCCTGCATCAGCGCGGGAACCTCCGCATAGGGCTTCGGGCCGAGCACCGCCACCCCCTCGCGTGACGCGAGATCGGCGATCGCCTTCTCGGTGGCGGGGCTGCCCGGACCGATCAGGACCAGCGTCCCGCCCCGGCGCGCCCGACGCAGCGCCTCGAGCACCTCGAAGTCGAGGAAGTGCGAGAGCAGACCGAGGTACCCGATGAGCGGTCGTGGCAGGGAGGCGAGCTCCGGGGGAGTCGTCTGATCGGTGGCGAAACGGTCGAGCTCGACCCCGTTGCCGAGTGGCACCAGGGGCCGATCGGTCTCGCCTTGCAGCCGGCGCCGGTACCACTCCGAGACCACGAACACCGCGTCCACGTGACGCATCGCCCGGGGCCAGTAAGGTCGCGCCCAGCCCGGCACCCCGGCGAACTGGAACGGGTCGTCGTTGAAGTCCCAGAACGCGGCGCGATGGGGCAGCCGTTCGAGACAACGCGCGGCATAGATGTTCGAGCACAGGATCACCGGCTCGGCCGCCACCCCGAGGGAACGCAGACGTCCGCGTAGCCGGCGCTCGGCGAGCCACTCGATCGCTCCGCGACCGGGGGCCAGTGAGGCCAGCGCGTTGTACGCCGCGTGGGTGGTGGCCGGCTTCAGGAACGGGATCGTGAAGTAGGTGACCCGACCCTCCTGGCGCGGCGTCCACGGGTCGTCGGCCCCCGACCCCGGTGGCTGCGCGTAGAAGATCCGCCAGCGCTCCGGGAAGCGCGACAGGAGGAACTGTTTGCGGGTGCGGAAGTAGCCCCACCGCACCTCGGCCAGGACGAGCAGGTCCATCACGCGGCGCGCGTCAACCCACCCCGGCGGCGCTGGTCTCACGCTGGAGCCGCTCGGTCACCTGGCGATAATCGAGGTGCAACCCGGGATGCAGATAGACGGGCTCCGGCACCGGCACGATCCGCGGATCGCGCTCGACGTACTGACGCGCCCACGATTCGAGTGACAACCATCGCCACACCTGTAGCCCGATCTCGCGGCGGCCGGCCAGGTACTCGTCGAGCCGGCCGGCGATGGTGCGCGGGTCCAGCCACTCACGCAGCACCCCACCGCCGAGCAGCCGGCGCCGGGTCTCGGCGGCGTAACGTCCGCGCAGCCAGACATCCGCCGGGGTCTCGAATCCCATCTTGTCGCGACGATCGAGCACGCGCTGTGGGATGCGGTCGGCGAGCGCGCGGCGCATGATCGCCTTGGTGACGACCCCGTCGAGCTTCTGCTCGTCGGGGAGCGAGAACGCCAGCTCGACGACGCGATAGTCCAGGAAGGGCAGCCGCGTCTCGATCGAGAACGCCATGCTGTTCCGGTCCTCGTAGCGGAGCAGCGACGGCAGGAGTCTCTGGAGGGTGTCGAACGCCTGCTGGCGGCGGACCGCGGTGTCGAAGCCCGACGGCGGCACGGGTGGCGTGGCGCGCGCGAGGTCGAGCAGCGCGGGACCGAGCACCGTGTCCTTACCCTGTCCGAAGGCGCGTCGCAGACGCGCGACCAGCGGTCGGGGCAGCCAGGGTTCGAACGCCAGCGCCAGCGTGTGCGTGCCGCCGAGCCGCGCCGACACCGGACCGAACAGACGCCACGCCGCGCCGAGGTCGCCGCGTGCCACCAGATCGCGCAGACGCAGCGGCAGGTAGCGGAAATAGCCGGCGAGGATCTCGTCGCCGCCCTGCCCATCGAGCAGCACCCGAAGACCGGCCTGGTGCGCGAGATCCATCACCTTCCATTGCGAGTACACCCCCGGGCCGGCGGTGGGCTCGGCTTCGCTGCGGGCCAGGGCGTCGAAGACCTCCCAGAAGTCGCCGCCGTCGGGCACCACCACGTGTGACACCGCACCGCTCGTCTCGACCGCGGCCCGTACGTACGGGCGCTCGTCGAAAGCCGGACCCTCGTCATAGGCGCAGGTGAAGGCGTGGATCGGGCGGTCCATGAGACGCGACGCGGTGGTCACCACCGCGCTCGAGTCGGTGCCACCCGAGAGACACGCGCCCACCTCGACGTCGGCGCGCAGGCGGATCCGCACCGCGTCGGTGAAGGTGTCGCGGAACTCTGCCTCCCAGTCGGCGGCTGTTCCGGTGGCGTGCCGGTCGGGATCGATCGTCCACCAGCGCCGCACCGCGAAGCCGTCCGGACCGGTGATCAGGTGGTGACCCGCCGGGAGCTGATGGACGCCCTCGAAGAACGTGGTCGTGTCGTGATCCACCCAGTCGAGCGCCACCAGATCACGCACCGCGTCCAGGTTGGGCACCACCCGATGGGACTGGGTGAGCACCAGCGCGCGCGGCTCGGAGGCGAACGCCAGGGTGCGGCCATCCCATTGGTAGTAGAACGGCTTGACGCCGAGCCGGTCGCGCGCCGCGAACAGCCGTCGGGTCTCGCCGTCCCAGAGCGCGAACGCGAACATGCCGTTGAAGTGCGAAAGACAGTCGATGCCCCAGCGCCGGTAGGCGGCCAGGATCACCTCGGTGTCACTGGTGCCGAGAAACCGCTCCCCGGCGGCCGCGAGCTCGTGTCGCAGCTCGACGTGGTTGTAGACCTCGCCGTTGTAGACGATCCAGGTCCGGCCGGGCGGATCGCACATCGGCTGATGACCGGTCGGCGACAGATCGACGATGGACAGTCGCCGGTGGACGAACCCGAGCCCGAACGTGGCGTGCGTCGCGTCCCCGTCGTGGCGACCCGGCGCCCACCGGAGCCCGCTCGCGAACACCTCCGCCGGCGTGTCGGGTCCACCCGCGGTATAGGTGGCGTCACCACGCGGATCGATGAGCACCATGCTCTCGTCGTGTGGGCCGCGATGCCGGAGGAGCTGGCCCATGTGATGGAGCCGGCCGAGATCCACCCGGCCCTCACGTTGGTAGAGACCCGCGATCCCGCACATGGTCGTTCTCCCCCCTTCGGCCCGCTCTAACGCTCCATGCGCCGGTGCGCCGCCTTCACCGCTCCCCGGTCCCGTCCCACGTCGAGCACCAGCGCCGCCGCCGCGAACACCGCCAGCGCGCCCAGCTTGACCGCGATCCCGACCGCCCCGGCCGGCGCCACACGCTGGGCCAGGAGCGCCAGCGCCACCGCCAGACCGAACAGGGCGAGCAGACGCTTGCCACGATACGGAAGGGGATACACCGATTGTGAGATCGCGTAGGTGCTCACCGCGATGACCACGTTGCCGACCAGCGTGCCGGTCGCCACCCCGCTCGCGCCCCACCGACCCGCCAGCGCCGCGTCCACGGCCACCGCCGCCACCGCGGCCGTCGCCGCGCTGGCCGACAGGAGCGAGGTCTTGAGCGCCAGCTGGATGCCCAGACACGCGACATAGTACGCACCGTACGCGACCGCCGCAAAGGTGAGCAGCAGCGCCGGTCCGGCCGCCGCCCGGTAGCCGGGCGCGACCAGCACCGACAGCACCTCGGGCGCGAACAATCCGACCGCGAGCGCCAGCATCGAGGCCACCGCCACGTAGAGGGCCAGCACCCGCGCGTACAATCTTCCCGCCTCGGGGTGGTGGGCGCGCGCGTGCGCGAACGGGAAGAACGCCAGCGAGAACGCCGAGACCGCCATCATCACCACGGTCAGGAACTTGAGCGCCACCGCGTACACCCCGACGTCGGCGAGCCCGTGAGTGCGGCGCAGGAACCAGCGGTCGGCCGAGGTGATGATGCCGTAGGCGAGCGCCGCCGGCACCAGCGGCGCGCCGAAGCGGAGCAGACGCCCGAGCACCTCACGGTCCAGTCGTGGGGCCAGCGAGCGGCGGATGAACACCAGGCCGACCAGCGTGGTGACCGCGTCGCCGAACAGCTTGCCATAGAGGACACCGGCGACCCCGAGACGCTCGTGCACCACCCACCACAGCGACAGACCACCGGTCACCACGGTCTGCACCAGGTTGAGCACGATGAACTTCCACGGCTGGAAGGTCACCCGCAGCACATCGTTCTCGAACAGCACCAGCAGCGTGAACGGCAGCGTGGCGGCCCCGATCAGCACGTACTTGCGATAGCTCGGCGACCCCATCAAACCGCCCGACAGGGTGCCGGCGAGCAGCGCGATCGCGGCCGACGCCAGCAGCGAAACGGTGACACGAAAGACGAGCGAGGTGCTCACCATCCGTCGTCGCGCCTCGCGATCGGGCTCGCGATAGAAGAAACGCACCAGCGCGCCGTCCATGCCGAACACGAGCACCAGCACCGCGAACGCCGAGTAGGCCTGCACCAGGTCCGCGACCCCGAACACGTCGGGGGTGAGCCAGCGGGTGAGGACCGGCACCAGAAGCACCTGCACCGCGCGACCGCTCACCTGGCCGAGTCCGTAGACGAGCGACTCCCCGGTGAGCTTGCGGAGTGCCGCGCGCACCGCTCCCCCGCCGCCGGCCGTCTCCGGCGGCGGTGCGCCGGTCGCGGGCTCCCGTGGGGCGCTCATCCGCGTCGCTCCGCCGCTTTCGCGGCTCCGGTCAGGGACCGGTACAGCGTCACCAGCCGGCCGGCGATGATCGGCGCGGCATGCTCGCGCTCGACGTAGGCGCGTGACGCCTCGCCGAGCACGCGGCGGTCCGTGGCGTCCGACAACAGCGTGGCGAGCCGGTCGGCGAGGTCGTCGATCGTGCAGCGCACGATCGGGCAGTCGTGGAGCCGGGTCTCGAAATCCGGACGGATGGCGCACAGCACCGGCTTCCCCATCGCCATCGCCTCTACCGCCACCATCCCGTACCAGCCCATGAAGAGCTGATCCACCACCACGTCGGCCTCCGCCATCGCGTCGCGCAGCTCGGTCCAGGGCACACGCTCGAGCGTCACAAACTCCGTGCCGGGAAAGCGCGGACGCAGACGCTCGAACGCCGCCTCGACGTGTCGCGTGCCCTTGATGAGCCGGTTGGTGGGTGCGTGCAGCACGCGCTTCGGCGGACGCTGGAACGGCCGGTACGGATAGTCGGCGAGGTGCACCGCGACCGGCAGATGGCTCGCGCGCGGCGCCGATTCGAGCAGGTCGGGGGTCGACACGAGCTCGGCGTCGGCGTGACGCGTAGCCGCCGCCAGCACCTTCTTCTGGCGGGCGGGCAGGCAGAACGGGTCGCACTCGGCGCAGGTCGCGGCCCCCGGATGACGCGCCAGCATCAGGGCGCGGTTGCGCACGTCGCAACCGTGGTGATGGAACACCACCCGGCCGCCGAGCGCGTGATAGAGCGGCAGGTCGGGATTGTGGGGCGGGATCAGGGTGCGTCCGAAATGGAAGTGATAGACGTCGTAGCGACCCGCGTGACGCGCCAGGCTGGACAGATAGCCGAGATAGCGCGGCAGCGGCGCGAGGGCGTCGTAGGGGTGGAATTCGTCGGGCGTGTACTGCGGGAAGCCGGGATTGTAGGCGAGCGAGTGCGCCTCCACCCCCAGCTCGCGCAGCGCCCGCGCGAGAACCGACGCCTGCGCCGCGATTTCCGCCGGAGCGTGCAGCACTTTCATCGTGCCCCCATCGGGGCGGCGGTATCGTGGATCGCCCGTGTCATCGCGGTCTCCCGAACGGATTGGGCTTCCCGCACCAGGGACACGTCCAGCGTGACGGCCATGGTACGGCCGGCTCGACGATGGCGTGCTCCCCGCATTCCCGGCACACGTGTGTCACCCGTCGCGGACCGGGCAGCGTCGTGGTGCGGACATCGGGTGCCGGCCCCACGGCGCCGGTCTTCCGGAAGGTGAGCACGAAATTGGCGTCGGCGGCCAGGTCGATGCCGGTGGCGCGGTGGAGCGCGGCCAGCGCGTCGGTGAACGGACCCTGGAGCTTCTTCGTGCGCGGATCGTTCATCCACGAGAAACCGGCCGGGACCCGGGCGTGCGCGGTGAGCACGAAGCCGCGCCGGTAGAAGCGCTCGAGCAGACCCTGCAGGTCGAAGCGCTGCTGGTGCTCGATGCGCTTGCCGAACTTGCCGAGCGCGTACTTGGCGAAATGGCCGGCGAAGCGATAGAGACGGTCGTCGAACGCCGCCGCCCGTGGCACCGACAGGTAGAGCGTCCCCTCGGGACGGGTGACCCGCGCCAGCTCGTCGCAGCACGCCTCCAGCTCGATGACGTGCTCGAGCACGTAGTGACACACGGTGAGATCGAAGATCCCGGATCGCAGCGGCAGACGCGCGAGATCGGCGCGCAGCACGCGCAGCCGGGCGCGTGGCGCCGGCGGCCCGGGGGGGAACTTGATGTCGAAGCCGGTGATCTCGAGATCGGACCGCTCGTCGTACGGCCACGAGCCGGGCCCGCACCCGGCGTCGAGCACCCGCGCACCGCGCGGCTGCGCCGCGATCAACTCGTGCAGGAACAACGGCGGCGCGCCGGCCTCGCGCGCTGGGCGACGCGCCCCACCCGTGCTCAACGCCGGTGCGCCCACCCCGCTCATCCCCGGTACTCGCTGGCCGCGCGTCCGGCCGCAGCGTCGAGCAGCGCCCTTGGCACCGCCATCGCCGCCGCCGGCTGACCACGCGCGATCAGCACCGCCATCAAGACGAGCTGCTGCGCCAGGAAGCACGGCAGCCAGGTGAAGCGTCCGAGCCCCCCGGCGTGGGTGTCGAACAAGGTGAGGTTGGACCGCAGCCGCTGGTAGATCTTCCACGGGCTGGCCGCCCCGCTGCTGGCGGAGACGGCGTGCCACAGACGCGCGGTGGGCACGAACAGCAGGCGGTAGCCGAGCCGGCGCGCGCGCAGCGACCAGTCCGCGTCCTCGGCATAGATGAAATACCGCTCGTCGAGCATCCCGACCCGCTCCCACACCTCTCGTGGGGCGAGCAGACAGCAGCCGGTGAGATAGCCGGTCGGCTCGACGGAGCGATACTGGCCCCGGTCGAGCGCGCGCACCGCGCGATGCTGCGCGAATCCGAGCGCCGGAACACAACGCGCGCCGGCGTACCAGATCCGCTGGCTGGGCGCCCCGAAGTAGATGAGCGGCGCCGCGGCGCCGGCGCGGGGATCCTCGGCCAGCGCTGCGAGCAGCTTCTCGAACAGACCGGGATCGGCCTGGGTGTCGTTGTTGAGCAGCGCGATCGCCGCGGCGCCGCCGTCCAGGGCGCGGCGGATGCCGGCGGCGTTGCCGCCGGCGAAGCGCCGGTTCTCGGCGAGCGCCAGCACCTCGACCTCGGGGAACTCGTGTCGCAGCGTCTCCACCGAGCCGTCGCTCGAGCCGTTGTCCACCACCAGCACGTGCAGCCGCCAGTCGGCCGGCATGCGACACGCCGCCAGGGTGGGCAGACATCGCCGGGTGTCGGCAAGACCGTTCCATTCGAGCACCACGACCCACAGCGTGCGCACGGCGTCAATCCTCGCGCCGCGACGCCGATCGGGCCCGCAGCGCGGCGGCCACGCCGAACGCGGCGAGCAGCGCGGCCGCGGCACCCAGCGCCACGGCCGGCATCCCCGCGTAGGCGGCGTAGAGCCACCAGAAGTCGAGCGCGTGCAGCAATCGCGTCTGGTCCTCGGCGCTCACCCCGACCCGCTGCTCCACGGGGGCACCCGGGGTCGGCGCGACCCCAACCGACGGTGCCGGAGTGGCCGCGAGCGCGGTGTCCGCGGGCGTGGCGCCGACCGAGACCAGACGTGGCATCGTGCCACGCAGGTGCTCGCCGGTGTTGCGCACCAGCATCCGCCAGTGACCCAGGATCGGGCTGAACGCGGGATTGAAGTGGCTGTCGCTCATGAAACGCGGATCGTCGAGCGCGCGTGTGTAGGGATAGTCGCCGGCCTCGCGCATCTGGGCGCCGAAGTGGATCGCCACCCCGCCGATCTGCACCAGCAGCCCGGCGAGGGTCAGGACCTGGATCGTCCGCCGACGCGCCTGGGACGGATGCGGCAGCGCCGCCGCCACCAGCAGGAACGCGGGTGGCAGGAACGGGATCAGGTAGCGCGGTCCGAACGAGCCGTCGCCGGCCCAGTGCTCGAAGGTGCCGTAGAGCAACAACGCGCCGGCCCAGATCAACGCGATCGCCGGCGCGGCGCGGCGCAGGTCGTCCCACTTCTTCTCCGGCACCTCCTGGGCGAGCGTGGGTCGCAGCCATTCGGGCAGCCAGCCCCGCACCCGGTCGGCGACCCGGCGTGCCACCGCCGGCATCGGCTTGGGCTCGTGATGCGTGCGATGCGCCCGGCGCCAGCCGACCGGCGCCAGCAACAGCGCCGGCGCGAACCACAACACGCCCTTGCCGCTCGACACGAGCAGACCGTAGAGCCCCACCCACAGCGGTGTGGTGTAGGCGCTGGGGGTGGCCTGTCGCCCGTAACCGGTCTCGAACAGCGTGCCGAAGCGGGCCAGATCGTAGACCGCGTGACCGGCGATCGCGGTCGCCAGCGCGATCACGAACGGCGCGCGCTCGCGCCAACCGCGGATCGCGAGTGGCATCAGCGCGATCAGCGTGAACGGCAGCATGGTGAGCTTGGCCGAGACCGCGAGCAGCACCCCGATCGCGCCCCGCCAGCGCCAGTCGGACTCGTCGGCGAAGCAGGCGCCGGCGAGCGCCAGCAACAGACCGAGCGCCTCCATGGGCTCGGCCATGAAGCTCTTCGCGTACACCCAGACCGGTGTCGTGAACCCGAGCATCGCGGTCGCGGCGAGCGCCTCTCCGGCCCCGATTCCGTAGCGTCGCGCGGCGAGATAGAACGCGGCCAGCAACAGCGCGGTCAGCAACGCGTTGAAGAACGACACCACGAATCGCAGCGCCAGGACCTGGCGCGCTGGCGTCAGATGGGCGGCGCGGGTCAGCGTCTCTCCCGCCGCCACGAGTGGCAGCGCCAGCACCGCCTGCCCGGCGGCGTTCTTGGTGTAGGCGCGCCCGTCGCGTCCCTCGAGCGTGGCCCCCGGCGGGATGTCGATCCGGCCGTGGAGCATGGAACGGCCGAGCTCGAGCATGCTCACCTCGTCGCTGCCGACGATGCGGCCGCCACCGGTCGCGGCAAAGAGCAGGAACGCGGCGATCGCGATCCAGCGCGCCGTGCGCCGCCTCCGCATCAGCGCCATCCCCGCATCAGCGCCATCCCCGCGCCGGCGCGAGCGTGTCGCCGAGTGTCAGCGTCTCCCCGGCGAGCGTCTCCCACGAGTGCTCGCGTCGCAGCGCCTGGACCCCCGTGGAGAATCGCCGCGCGAGGTGCTCGGCGAAGAAGCGGACGATGGCATCCGCGAGCGCCACCGGGTCGGCCGGTGGCACCACCAGTCCGGTCTCACCGGGTCGCACGGTCTCGGCGAGCCCGCCCACGTCGGTGGTGATCACCGGCACCCCCAGCGCGTAGGCGACATGGGTCACGCCACTCTGGGTGGCGCTGCGATACGGCAGCACCGTGACGTCCGCGGCCTTGAACAGCGCCTCGACGTCGTCGTCGGGGATGTAGCGCAGCATCAGCCGCACCGCCGGCTCGCCGCCGGCGCGCGACGCGAGGGCCTGGTAGGGGGCCGGATCCTCGTAGCACTCCCCCGCCACGAGAAGCGTGACCGGGCGACGCGCCCGCACCCGCGGCCACGCCTCGAGCAGCGCGTCGAGACCCTTGTAGCGCCGCACGTAGCCGAAGAACAGCGCCACCTCCTCGCCGGGGGCGATGCCGAGCTTGGCACGCGCGGTCTCGCGGGTCCATCGCCCGCGGTCGAACTGGGCGTAGAACGGGTGCTTCACCCGCCGCCGCGGCGCGCCGGGTTTGAGCCGGTCGAGATCGTGCTCCACGCTCGCGGACATGACCAGATAGCCGTCGGACTCCCTCATCATCCAGCGGGTGAACACCCCGTCACCGGGTCGTCGCTCGTGTGGCACCAGATTGTCGCACACCAACGCCACCCGGGTGCCGCGCCGACGCAGCGGCGTCACCACCGAGGCGAACGCCGGTCCGAAGAACGGCAGCCACCACTTGAGCACGACCAGCCCCGGCGCGAACGACTCGAGCACCCGGGTGGTGGAGGGCCAGCTCCACGGACCGATCGAGTCCAACCGGGCCTCGACGGGGAAGCGTGGCGGCGGCGCCGACGGATCGCGCTGACTCTCGCCCGGGAACAGGAAGCCCGGGTACTGGCGCGTGAAGGTGATCCCGCGCACGTCGGCGCGCGACATCAGCGCCTCGCCCAGCGACCCGAGGTACTGCGCGATGCCGCCGCGCCACGGGTGGAACGGCCCCACCAGGGCGATGCGCGGGCGCGACGTCAGCGCCCCCGGCGTGGCGCCGCGCCGCGGCTGGTCCAGGTCATGAGCCCGCGTCGCTCGAACTGGAACGGCACCACCTGGCCGCCGTGCTTCTCGAGCGCGGCCGCGACACGATGCTTGCGATCGAAGCGCGTGAGCAGCAGGAAGTATCCGCCGCCACCGGCACCGGGCATCTTGCCACCGATCGCGCCCTCGCTCCGGGCGATGCGATAGAGCTTGTCGACGCGTCCGGTGGAGATGCCGTCGTCGAGCCGCTTCTTGTTCTCCCACGCCTGGTGGAGCAGCTCCCCCATGCCGTCGATGTCGCCGAGCAGCAGCGCCTTCTTCATCTCCAGCGTCTCGCGCTTGAGCCGGTCGAGCGCGTCGACGGTGGCCTTCCGGCCGCGCCGGTAGGAGGCGGTCTGACGCTCGATGATATTGGCCGACTGACGGGTCTGTCCCATGTAGCAGAGCAGCAGGCGGTACTCGAGCTCCTGTAGGACGTCGGCGCGGATGCGGAGCGGGTTCACCACCGTGGTGTCACGGCCGAATTCGATGAAGTTGAAGCCGCCGAACGCGGCCGCGTACTGGTCCTGTCGTCCACCGGCGAGACCGAGATCGCGGCGCTCGATGCGATACGCGAGCTCGGCCAGCTCGTAGCCCGAGAGGGCGCGCTTGGTCCACTCGGCCATGACCCCGATCACCGCCACGCACAGCGTGGACGACGAGCCGAGACCCGAGCCGGGCGGCGCGTCGGAGTGGGCCCACAGGTCGGCGCCCCGGCTCACCCGGAAGCCGCGCACCACCGCCTTGATGAGATCCAGATTGCCGTCGAAGCGGACCCGGCGGGGATGGTCGTACTTGGCGACCACGTCGTAGTCGAGACTGGCGATCGACAGCTTCGAGTCCCGGCGCGGCCGCAGCGACGCGTATGCGTACTGGTTGATGGTCGCCGACAGCACCATGCCGCCGTGCTCCTCGGGGTACGGCGACACGTCGGTGCCACCGCCACAGAAGCTGAGCCGCAACGGGGCGCGGGCGCGGTGATAGACGACACCGGTCACGATCCGCTCCCGGCGCCGAGTGCGCGTTCGGCCCGCTCCCATTCCTCGGGCGTGCCGATGTCGAAGAACTCCCCGTCGACGCGGTGCCCGGTCAGACGACCCTCGGCGGCCAGCGTCGGCAGCACGTCGCGCTCGAGCGAATGCGGTCCGGCGGGCAGCCGGGTCCACAGCCACGCCGCGAAGGCGTAGACACCGCCATTGACCCACGCCGGCCCGCGGAACGCGTCGTCCTTCTCCACGAAGCGGGTCACACGTCCGGTGTCGTCGATCTCGACGCGCCCGCGCGAGCGGGCGTCCGGAACACGATAGAGCGCCACCGCCCCGAGCATGCCCTGCTCCCATCGCGCGCGCTCCACCGCCCACGGCACGCATGGCGCCAGCGTGTCACCGTTGACCACCAGCGCCGGCCCGTTCACGAACGGCCGTGCCAGCGCCAGCGCGCCACCGGTTCCGAGCGGCTCGCGCTCGATCGAGTAGGCGAGGCGCACCCCGGCGCAGACGTCGCCGAGTGCCGCGCGCACCTGGTCGGCGCCGTGCCCGACACACAACACCGCGTCCCGCACGCCGTGACCCGCGAGCCAGGCGAGCTGGCGCTCGAGGAACGGGCGCCCGCCGATCGGTGCGAGGGGTTTGGGCAGCGCGCCAAAGCGGCCCTGGAGCCGGGAGCCGAGACCACCGGCCAGGATGAACGCCTTCATGAAGCGCCGCGTGGGATCCGGGACGGGTCGCGACTCACGCGTCCTCCGGGAGATTGTAGCGGCGACGCACCGGGTAGTCGGCGCGTGCCGCCAGCGCGGCGATCATCTCGCCCAGGAGCCCCATCAGGATCATCTGCACCCCCACCAGCGCGAGCGCCACCCCGAACAGCATGAGCGGCCGCACGCGGATCGGGTCGCCTTGCGCGAACAGCGCCAGGAAGTACAACCCGATCAGCAGCGCGGTGCCGATGAACACCAGCCCGATACGTCCGAACACGTGCAGCGGCTTGAGCGCGGAGGTGGAGATGAACGAGGCGGCCATCAGGTCGAGGAACCCGTTGATGAAGCGCGCCGGTCCGAACTTGCTGCGCCCGTACTTGCGCGGGCGGTGGTGGACGGGCGTCTCGCCGACGCGAAAGCCGCGCCAGTGGGCGAGCGCCGGCATGAAGCGGTGCAGCTCCCCGTATACCTCGATCGAGTCACACACGTCACGGCGGTAGAGCTTGAAGCCGCAGTTGAAGTCGTGGAGCCGGATCCCCGCCACCATGCCCGTCACCGCGTTGAACAGCTTGGACGGCAGCGTCTTGGTGATCGGGTCGTGTCGTTTCTGTTTCCACCCCGACACCAGGTCGTAGCCCTCCTCCAGCTTGGCGATGAGCTTGGACAGCTCGGCCGGGTCGTCCTGCAGGTCGGCGTCGAGGGTCACCACCCACTCGCCGCGGGCCAGACGGAACCCGGTGGCCAGACCCGCCGACTTGCCGAAGTTGCGCCGGAACGAGACCCCGCGGACCCGCGGATCGGACGCCAGCTCGGCGAGGATCCGATCGGAGCCGTCACGCGAGCCGTCGTCGACGTACAGGATCTCCCACGCGCGGCCGCTGGCATCGAGCGCCGCGACCAGCTGCGCGTGCAGTTCGCGGAGGCTCTCGGCCTCGTTGTAGAGCGGGACCACCGCGGAGATCTGGGGCGTGGTCGTCATCGACGGCTCTCCGTGCCGATCGCGGGCATCCGTGTCCGGCGGGCGCGGCGAGGATACACCACGCGCCCCGGACTTGGCTGGCGGCCGTCGCGCGTCATGCGCCCCCGTAGAGTCCGCGCGCCCACGCCGCCTCGGCCGCGAGCCCCTCCTCGATCCCCGTGTGGGGCCGGAAATCGAGATCGCGTGCGATCCGCGTGGCGTCGGCGCGTGTGCGCAGCGGATCGCCGGGCTGCCGGGGCTGGTGCTCGAGCCGCGCGCGGGCGCCGAGTGCGCGCTCGAGGATGTGGATGGCCTCGAGCAGCTCGATCTGCGAGCCGCCGCCGACGTTGTACACCCCCTGTGGCGCGCCGCGCTTCCAGGCTCGCACGTTGGCCTCGACCGCGTCGGCGACGAAGGTGAAGTCGCGTGATTGCCGCCCGTCACCGTAGATGGTGAGCGACTCGCCACGCAGCATCGCCCGACAGAAGCGGTGAAAACCCATGTCGGGGCGCTGACGCGGACCGTAGACGGTGAAGTAGCGCAGCGCGGACACCGGCATGCCGAAGTTGCGTCCGTAGAGCAGGGTCAGGTGCTCGCCCGCGAGCTTGGTGACGCCATAGGGCGAGAACGGTCTTGGCAGCATGTCCTCGTCGGTGGGATAACGCTCGGCGTCGCCGTACACCGACGAGGACGACGCGTACACGAACCGCTCGAGCGCCGCGCCGCGATAGCGCTCGAGCAGCCGTTGTGTCGCCAGCACGTTGTGATGGACGTAGCTCGCGAAATCGACGCCCCACGAGGCGCGCACACCGGCCTGCGCGGCCTGGTGGAACACCACGGTCACGGCCGGCAGCACGGACAGGTCGGCGGCTCCGAGATCGAGCTCGAGAAGGGTGAAGCGGGGATCGGACCGCGCGGCGGTAAGATTGCCCCGCTTGAGGGCCGGGTCGTAGTAGTCGGTGAAGCAGTCCACGCCGGTCACGGTGACGCCATCGGCCAGCAGCCGCTCGGTGAGGTGCGAGCCGATGAAGCCCGCACATCCGGTCACGAGCGCGTGGGGCGCGGACATCGTCGGCTCAGCGTCCGAACGGCGACGGCTGCGCCGGACGCGGCGCCGGCATGGCGCCCCGTCCGAGCGTGCGCAGGTTGCCCTCGTACAGCTGGCGCACCTGGGCGTCGTCGGGATGGCGGTCGAGCCAGTCCTTCAGGTACTGCAACGCGCGCTCGCGCTCTCCACCCTCCCACAACATGGTGTACGCCGCGACGTAGGGATAGAAGTAGTCGGGGTCGAGCGAGCGGGAGCGGTCGAAGGACTGGAGCGCGAGGGCGTACTGGCGCCGGAACATGGCCGTGACGCCGCGGTAGTAGTGCGCCTCCGGGCTGGTGGGGTTCTGCCGCACCAGACGCTCGAAGAGCGCCACCGCCTTGGCGGTGTCCCCGGAGTCGAGATAGAACTTGCCGAGCGGCACCAACACGTCCACGAAGCCCGGGAACATGCGCTCGACCCGCTCCATCTCGGCGATCGCGCCCTTGAGATCCCCCGACTTCTGGTACTCGAAGGCCATCTGCAGATGCGCCGCCGCGTAGTTGCGTGACAGCGTGGCCGCGTTCTCGTCCTTGTAGACGGTCGAGTCCCAGCTCCCGTCGGGCTTGAACAGACCCTTGTACCGGAAGGTCTCGTACAACGCCTTGCGCGTCGCCGCCATGTCCACCGACGGACCCAGCGTGTCGCGATTGACCCGGTACACCAGCCCCTCGAGCGTGAAGTTCTTGTCGAAGCCCATGTGCTCGGGGACGGTCACCGCGAAGTAGGGCGGCTTCTTCCAGCCGTGATCGCCGAGACGGTCCTGCTGCATGATGTGCTGCACCATGAAGTGATTCGTGTAGATGATGTTGCCCTGCTCATCCTGGATCGCACCCTGCCCCAGCGCGCGGATCGTGGCATCGTCGAGGGTGATCGGCACCTTCGGCTCCTCGTCCCGGAGCTGGAAGATGTACCAATCCGTATTCAGCAGACTCAGGTTGACCACGCGCACGTCCTTGCGGAAGTCCTCCACCTGCTGGATGTACCAGAGCGGGAACGTGTCGTTGTCGCCGTTCGTGTACACGAACGCGTTCGGCGCCAGTGGGGCGAGCATGTTGTAGGCGTAGTCACGCGCCACCTGGTTCTTGTTGCGGTCGTGGGTGAACCACAGATTCTTGACCAGCAGCGCCGGCTGCGCCACCAGCAGCGCCGCACACGCCAGCCCCGCCGACCGACGCGCCATCGGTGTGTCGAACGAGTCGCGCACCCACGTGATCACCCAGGCCACGCCCATCCCGATCCACAGCGCGTACCAGTGGTAGGCGGTGGTGAAGAAGTAGTCGCGGTCGCGCACCTCGTGATCGGTGAAGTTGAGGAACAGGATCATGCCCGCCGTGGAGAACGCGAACATCACCCCGTTGGTCCAGAAGCTGGTCTTCTCCCTTCGGAAGTTCCACACCGCCCCGGCGATCCCGAGCAGCAGCGGCAGCAGCGTGCCCCACAACCGTTCGGTCGGGAACAGCGGCCACTGACGCCGGAAGTAGCGCCAGAACTCCTTGTCGAGCTGCGCTATGAGCGGACCACGCCGGACGAACATGCTGCTGCTGCCGTACTGCTTGCGTTCGAGCAGGTCGCGAAGGGCGGACCAGTTGGAGGGATTGCCCTCGTTGATCGCGGGATGCTGCGCGGCGCGGATGGGCAGGTACAGGTGGGTCGAGTACCCGATCACCATGAGCAGCACCGCCAGCAGGATGATGCGGCCCTCGCGGTGCCGCCGCGCCAGGAACAACGCCGGCAGGAGCACGGCCAGCGCCGAGACCACCGCGGCGAGCGGCGTGAAATCGGCGTCGGTGAAGGCGTAGTACATGCCGAACACCGAGCCCACCAGACCACCGACCACCACCCAGCCGTCCAGCTTGCGCTGCCACGCATAGACCATGAACGTCATCGTGCTCAACAGCAGCACCACGCCCGCCATGCGCTCGAGCCCGTAGGTGCACAGCAGCACCGAGAGGAACGGCATCGCGAACACCACCGCCGCGCGGCGGTCCACCAGGGCCACCAGCACGATCAGCGGCAGCCCCATCATCCCGACCCCGAGGTGCAGCCCCACCGACAGCCACATGACGTACACGCACATGAGCAGGGGACCCGACGTCGGTCGCTTCTCGTGGGACTCCCACCAGCGCAGACCCAGCCAGAACACCAGGATCTGCGCCAGACTCATGACCGAGTAGACCTCGGCCTCGGTGCCGTTCTCCCAGAAGTTGTCGGAGAAGCCGAGCAGCAGCGCCCCGGTCACCGCACCCGCGATCGCGATCCATTCGTCCGATCCGGTGCGCTCGGCGCCCTGCGACAGACGGATGAGCCTCACGATGGTGAGGTACGTGAACAGCACCGCCAGCGCCGACACCAGCGCCGACAACCCGTTCACGCGCTCGGCGATCGAGCCGATCGGGAGCAGCGTCGCGAGATGGCCGAGCACGACGTAGAAGGGGGTGCCCGGAGGATGCGGGATGCCGAGGATGTGCGACACCGCGATGAACTCGCCGGAGTCCCAGAACGGGACCGACTTCTGCATCGTGCGCAGATAGACCCCGAAGGACGCCAGGAACGTCAGCGCGCCCATGACGGGGACGATGCGCTTGCTCGACTCCATCGGCTCAGCTCCTTCGGTCACGGGATGCGGCGCGACGATGCGGGATCCGGATCAGGAAGACGAGTCCGCCGAGCAGGCTCACGGACACGGCCACCAGATACGTCGTGAATTGCAGCGAGAAGGCGTGGGCCCGGTCGACGCCGACCAGGCCGAACAGCACGATGCCGGCGCCCTCGCGGACGCCGATGCCGTTCAACGAGATGGGCAGCGAGACTATCACCGCCAGCAATGGCACGAAAAGGAAGAAGTAGATCAAGGGAACGTCAATACCGAGCGCACGGGCCACCAGCGCGTGCACAAAGACTCGCGAGACCTGGGTGAGCATCCCCACCACCAGCAGCCGCCCGAACAGACCACGCTGTCCCCGGTAGCCGTGCAGACGCGCGGCCAGGTCGTCGAGATGGGGTCCGAGACCGCCCATGCCCACCCGCGCGAGCAGACGCTCGAGGGCCGGAAGCACCGCCGGGTGGAACACCGCCCACACCATCACCACGCTGAGCGCGAAGAAGCCGACCAGCGCCGCGTACACCAGCGTGAGGTGGAATTGATTCAGCGCCGGCAGGGTGGTGACCAGGGCCAGACCCGCCAGCGCGACCGTGCCCACCAGCCGGTCCATGAGCACCGCCGAAAGCGCCGCCGTCTTGGTGGGACCGTAACGCGACGCGTCCGACACCCGCGCGATGTCACCGCCGATGTTGGCGGGCAGGAAGTTGTTGAAGAACAGACCCACGTGATAGTAGGCGCACACCTTCCAGTACGGGATGTGGATGTCGACCACGCGGAGCAGGCGGCCCCACTGGTAGGATCCGAACAGGTTGCTGATGATGAACAGGGTCACCGCCGCGGCGAGCCAGCGCGGATCGGCGACCCGCACGCTGTCGAGCAGCGGTCCGATCTGCACGCGTCGGAACAGGAACACGAACAGACCGATGCTGAGCGCCATCTTGCCGGCGATCGCCCCGACGTGCCCCCACGAGACGCGACGTGGCTCGCGCTCCGCGCCCCCGCCCGCGATCGGTGCGCTCATCGCGTCGCCCCCGCGAGCAGGGCGTCGAGCGAGCGCGCCGCGCAGTCCGGCCAGCTGAACCGCGCCGCCCACTCGACGCCGCCGCGCTCCAGCCGCTCGCGCAGCGCCCGGTCACCCAGCACCGAGGCCAGCGCGTCGGCCAGGGCCCTGGTGTCGTCGTAGGGCACCAGCAGCCCGTTCTCGCCATGACGCACCGAGTCCCGGAGTCCCGGGCTGTCCGCTGCCACCACCGCGGTGCCGCACGCGCCCGCCTCCACCACCGTCAGCCCCCAGCCCTCCTTGGGCGAGGGCTGCACGACACACCATGCCCGCTGCATGGCGCGCACCTTGTCTGCGGCGGGGAGGAAGCCGAGGAACTCGACCGAAGCCGAGACCCCGGTGCGCGCGGCGGCCAGC
>JBIOKD010000006.1:0-32703 GCA_044451485.1 Candidatus Eiseniibacteriota bacterium
AAGATCGCCGTCTTCGCGGCCTCGAGCTCGGCGTCGGTCGGTCCCTGGGTGGCGAGCGAGTCGATCTCGTGGTCGATCGCCGCGTCCAGCTCGTCCACGGTGTGCCCCGGCTTGGCGGTGACGGTGAGATGGAAGATCGAGCCGAGCGTCGCGGACTCCTGGTACGCGCTCACGTCCTGCGCGATCTTCTGCCGATAGACCAGACTCTCGTACAGACGGCTCGCCTTGCCACCGGCGAGGATCCGCGCGGTGAGATCGGCCTCGGCGTCACCGGGGCTGAAGTAGCTCGGGGTGAGCCAGCCCATCTGGACCTGCGGCAGCTCCACCTGGTCGGTCATGGTCAGACGCTTCTCCGCGGTGATCGGCGGGGTCGTCACCGGTTCGGTCGCGATGACCGGGCCGCGTGGAATGGTGGCGAAGTACTTCGTGACCAGCGCCTTCGTCTTCTCGACGTCGATGTCCCCCACGATCGCCAGCGTGGCGTTGTTGGGGACGTAGAACTTGGAGAAGAAGTCCCGCACGTCTTCGAGCTTGGCCGCCTGGATGTCGGCGTGCGAGCCCATCACGGCGGCGTGATAGGGATGCCCGACCGGGAACAGCTCGTGATAGATCGCCTCGTCGGCGAGACCATAGGGACGATTCTCGGTGGTCTGACGCCGTTCGTTCCGCACCACGTCCTGCTGGTTCGAGAGCATGGACTGGTCGAGACGATCGAGCAGGAATCCCATCCGGTCGCTCTCCAGCCACAACGCCAGCTCGAGCTGGTTCGACGGCACGTCCTCCATGTAGTTGGTGCGGTCGAAGTCGGTGCTGCCGTTGACCAGCGAGGCGCCCGCGCCCTCCAGGTAGCGGAAATGCGCGTCGGGTGGCACGTGTCCGGAGCCCTGGAACATCATGTGCTCGAACAGGTGCGCGAACCCGGTGCGACCCGCCACCTCGCGCGCGGGACCGACGTGGTACCAGACGTTCACGCCCACGATTGGGAGACGGCTGTCCTTGCGCAGGATGACCTCGAGGCCGTTCGGCAGGACGTATTTCTCGTAGTCGAGTTTCACCTGGGGTGGCTCCGCTCGGTGGGGTGCGCATCCCGCGAGGACCGCGAGACACAGGCCGCCGAGCGCGAGCCCGGCGGATGACGTGAGACGACGTGAGGATGCCATCGAGACACTCCTTCGGAACGAACCGGGCGACGCCGGCGGCGAGACGCGTGCAGTGTAGCGACGGGGGCGCGGTCTCCGGTCGGATCCGGGACCAACGCGGCGACGCGCGGGGTGGACGTCGCTTCCGCTGTCTCGACCGAAGCGTGGGCTCGGGTCTCCGGGGGGTTGCCCGTCGCGGTCACCGGGTCCCCCGGACCGCGGACTCCACCTCGATCTCACCGAGCGTCATGGGCCGGGCCGGGCCCGGCACGTCGGGTGCCGCCTGCCCGCGTCTCGAGCCGAGATGCCAGGCCAGACCGAACGCCAGCGTGTAGCGGCCGGGTGCCAGGTCGGCGGGCAGCACGAACCCGGTGCGCTCGCGCACGGTGGTGTCGGCCGGCCAGGAGTCGGGTGGCCAGGCCCCGTAGCCCAGCACGCGCGATCGCCCGCCTCGCACGGCCCCGGCGCCGTCGAGCAACGCCAGCTCGGTGAGATACACGCGGTCGATCGGGGAGCGGCGTCGCCAGTAGGTGGCGACCGTGACCGGCTCGCCGGCGTGCGTGGTGACACGGATCGGGTCGCAGCCGCGGTACTCGAGCGCCCCGTCGAACACGATCGCGGTCGGAGCCGTGGGGGCGAATCCACCCGACTCGACCAGCGCGAGCGGCCGCGCGGGGGCTTTCGTGAACAGCACCAGATCGCCGGCCGCGCCACTCGGCGCCAGACCGTTCGCGGCCAGCAACGCCGCGAGACGCGCGCCCGAGCCCGGCTGGATGTACGGCGCGAGACGCTCGTCACCGAGATCCGCGATCACCGCACCGATCCCGGTCGGAGTCTCGAACGGACGGGTCGAGAACGTGTAACGCCCCTGCAGGACGTGGTGGAGCGACTGCGTCAGCGGCCGGTCGGCGAAGCGTGGCAGCATCTCGAACCCGGCCGCCACACCGGTGCCGGCGGGCACCGCGGCGGCGAAGCGGTCACGCCACGGCGTGAGCGCGCGGTCGACACCCGACGGCCGCAGCGCCTCGGGGGCCGGCACACGCATCATCACCCCGTGCCCGATCAGCGGTCCGTAGAGCAGGTTCGCGGCGATCGAGCACGCCAGCGCGGCGGCGGCGAGCACGTGCTCGCGGGTCGCCGGGGCCGCGCCACGCGCATCCCGGCCGCTCGGGCCCGCGAGCCGCCGGAGACCGAGCACGCTCGCCACCGCCAGCGAGGGGATCACCAGCGCCGTGTACTGGAACACGATGGCGTGCTGCTGGTAGCGCGAGGACATGAAGTGCTCGGCCACGATCGGCAGCGCGGTGAGGAGCGTGAGCGGGCTCAGGAGCGCCAGCGCCATCACCGGGAGCAGCATCTGTACGAAGTAGAGCTGCTTCACCACGGTGTCACCGGGGTCGCCGAGGGTGGTGAAGAACGAGGTCACCACCGCGTCCGGGTGCGCGAGCATCGTGGCGAGCATCCGCCCCGGGGTCTCGCCCCACGCGCCGTACATGCGGGCGTAGGACGATTCGCCCTGGTTGAGCATGGGTTTGAGCACGACCAGCGAGACCATCAGCGAGGCCACCGCCACCGCGGCGAGCGGGATCGCGTAGGCGAGACGCCGGTCGCGACGGGCGACGCACGCGTAGCCGGCCATCGCCAGCACCACCAGCGCCACGTCCTCCTTGCACGACAGCGCGACCGCGGCTGAGGCGAGCATGGCGCCGCGGCGGTTCGCGCGCAGGAAGTGGAACGCCGCGATCAGCGCGCTGGTGGCGAGGTGCTCGGGGTGGAATTCGTACAGGTTGCCGTAACCGAGCGCCGGGTGGAGCAGGTAGATCGCGGCCAGGACCACCGCCGTGGACTCGCGCAGCCCCTCGCGGCGGGCGAGCGCGTAGAGCGGCCACGCGCCAAGCGCGAGCGACGCCGTCTCGACGAAGACCAGCGTGAGCGGATGACGCACCGCGGCGTAGAGGGGCGCGAGGAGGAACAACACCAGCGAGCTGTGGTCGCCCAGCACGTTCATGCCGCGGATCGAGCTGAACAGCGAGCCGCGTAGGATCTGGGCCACCGCCTGGGTGAAGATGGCCAGATCGAAGTCGCGATAGAGATAGTCGTGGTACTTGCCGACGCAGAGACCGAACAGG
This sequence comes from Candidatus Eiseniibacteriota bacterium, assembly GCA_044451485.1. Taxonomy (GTDB): domain Bacteria; phylum Eisenbacteria; class RBG-16-71-46; order RBG-16-71-46; family RBG-16-71-46; genus JBIOKD01. The sequence goes on from JBIOKD010000006.1 coordinate 3,269, forward strand.
ACCGCGACGTAGGCCGTCACCATCAGGGCGACGATCGCGGGTCCGACGGTGTCCCCCGGCCGGGCTTCCGGCACCAGTGGCCGAGCCGCGGCCGCCGGCCGGCCTCGCGTCGCACGGCGCGTGGAGCGTGTCATGTGCGCGCATTCTGCCACGCGCCCGCGACGAAGGACCAGAGCGCGGCGCGACCCGGGCGGGCCGTCGCGGCGGGCCGATCCTGCGGGTGTTCGGGTCGCGGCCGGCCGGTGGATCGCCCGTCCGCCCCCGCCGGCGACGACCGCGTGTCCGCTTCTCTCGCGATTCTCCGTTCTCTCCTCCGAGGGGGAGTCCCCCGATTCCCAGGACTCGCGCGGGGTCCGCCCTCTCCGATCCACCCTCCGCGCGGCCGACCGCGGACGAACCTGCTGCACCGCATGGCATCGCGTGCCATCATGAGACGGTCGGCCATCGGGCCGACCGCGCGTGCCCACCGGAGCCGTGCCGCCATGCACGTCGATCGTCTGAAGACGCTGTGGCCCGAGATCGAGCCGCTGCTCGACCAGCTCCTCGACCTGGACGAGCCCGAGCGCGCCCCGATGCTGGAGCGTCTCGCGGCCGGCTCCCCCGAGACACGTCGCGTGCTCGAGTCGCTGCTGCGCGCCGACCGCGAGGCGGCCGAGGGCTTCGCCCACCCGGTGATCCCGCGCGAAGCGCTCGGTGCGATCGACTCCGCCGCTTCGGTGGAGAGTGGTGCCCGCATCGGTCCCTACGTCGTGCGACGCGAGCTCGGCCGCGGCGGCATGGGCACGGTGGTGCTGGCCGAGCGTGACGACGGCCAGTTCGAGCAACGCGTCGCCATCAAGGTGGTGCGCTCCGACGCATGGGCGCCGGGGGCGCGCGAGCGCTTCGTCCAGGAGCGGCGGATCCTGGCCCGGCTCCAGCACCCGAACATCGCCCGGCTCCTCGACGGCGGCGTGCTCGCCGACGGCGCCCCCTTCCTGGTCATGGAATACGTCGAGGGGCTTCCGATATCGGCCTGGTGCGACGAGCGGCGACTCGGCGTTCGCGCCCGTGTCGAGCTGTTCCGGCAGGTGTGCGAAGCGGTGGAGTACGCGCACCGTCAGCTCGTGGTGCACCGCGACTTGAAGCCCGAGAACATCCTGGTCACCGACCGCGGCGAGGTGAAGCTGCTCGACTTCGGGATCGCCAAGCTGCTCGAGCCGACCGGTCTGGCGGCGCTGCCCGGCACCCAGGCGGTCATCCTGACCCCCGGCTACGCGGCCCCGGAACAATACTTGGGTAGCGCGCTCACGGTGGCGACCGACGAGTACCAGCTCGGTCTGGTGCTCTACGAGCTGCTCACCGGACAGCGGGCCCACGGCGAGACCACCGGCTCGCCGCTCGCGCACCAGCGCCGCGTGCTCGACGTCGATCCCGAGCGCCCGAGCCGACGCGTCACCCGAAGCGTCACCGGCGCTCCGCCGGCGGCCGAGACGGTGGCGCCCGATCGGATCTCCGCCGCCACGGCCCGCGGCACCACGGTCGCCGGACTCGCCCACGAGCTGGCCGGCGATCTCGACGCGATCGTGCTCAAGGCGCTCGAGCGTGAGCCCGAGCACCGCTATCCGAGCGTCGAGGCGTTGCATCGCGATCTCGACGACATGCTCGCCGACCGTCCGGTCGCGGCGCGCCGGGCCACCACCGGTTATCGGTTGCGCAAGTACGCGCGCCGGCACCGGGTCGCGGTCGCCGCCACGGCGCTGGTGTTCCTGTCGCTGGCGGGTGGTCTGATCGGCGTGCTGGTGCAGGCGCGCATCGCCGCCCACGAGCGCGATCTGGCGCGCGAGTCGGAGCGCAAGGCGGCCGCGATCAACGATTTCGTGCTGCGCGAGCTGCTCGAGTCGCCCACCCCGGAGCGCACGCTCGGCCGGCCGCTCACCGTCGCCGAGGTGCTGGCGGGCGCCTCGCGCACCGTCGGGCACGCGTTCACCGGCGATCCCGAGACCGAGGCCGCGGTGCGCATGACGCTGGCGCGCAGCTACCAGGCCCTGGGCAAGCTCGACAGCGCACGTGGCCACGCCGAGGCGGCGGAGCGTCTGCTCGCCGCGCGACTGCCGCCGGGCGCCCGGGACCGGATGGAGGCGCGGGCGCTGCTCGGCTCGGTGGCCCTCGACCAGGGTCACTACGACGATGCGCAGACGATCCTGGACGGGGTCGCCACCGATCGCGCCCGGGTGCTGGGTCCCACCGACCCGGCGACGCTGGCCAGCCAGCGCGATCTCGCTCGTGTCCTCGAGGCACGCGGTCAGACGGTGCGGGCGGATTCGATGTTCGCCCACGCCCTGGCGGCGCTCCCGCCACCCGGGGACCAGCCGTGGCGGCTCGCGGTCGACCTGCGTGTCTCGCGTGCCGCGGCGCTGGTCGAGCTCGGACGACCGGCCCTGGCCGAGAGTCTGCTGCGTCAGGCGCTGACGATCGAGCACCGGCACCTGGGTCCCGATCACCCGGCGATCGTGGCGACCCTGCGCTCCCTCGCCGCGGCGCTCAACAAGGACCTGCGCCCGATCGAAGCCGGCAAGGTGCTCAGCGACGTGCTGAGCATGAGTCTGCGGCTCTATGGCCCGGATCACCCGGCCACCGCGGACGCCTACATGGCCCTGGCGATCAGTCTCGACATGCAGCTCCGTCACGCTGACGCGCTCGACGCGGTCACCCACGCGGTCGCGATCTACCGGCGGACACTTGGTGACGAGCACCCGAAGACCCTGCGTGCGCTGCGCAACGAGGCGGTGCTGCTGGATGGCGAGCAGCGCTACCGCGAGGCGGGCCCGGTCTACGAGGAGGTCTATCGCACCTGTGTCAAGACCCTCGGTCCCGAGCATCCACAGACCATCGAGGCGTTGAGCGGACTGCAGATCCTGCGTCTGCAGGAGCATCGTCTCGACGAGGCGCGGTCGATCGCGCGACGCATCATCGCGACCTACGAGCACGCGGTGGCGCGCCCCGACGTCGATCCGGAACTGCTCGCCGACTACTCCCAGTTCCTCATCGGAGTCGATCCCTCCGACGTGCGCGATCCGGCCCGCGCGGTCGTGGTGGCGCGCCGCTCGGTCGAGGCCACCCGGCGCCAGGACTGGTACGCGCTGCGCGCGCTCGGCTTCGCCCAGGACGCCGCCGGCGATTGGCGCGCCGCGATCGCGAGTCTGAAAGCCGCGCTGGCGCTGCCCGACGGGGTGCGCTCGTGGACCACCGAGGACAAGCTCGTCGAGCTGCTGGAAAAGCACGGCGCGCCGGGTGAGGAGGAGCAATTCCTGCTGGCGCATCTGGCCGACGAGCGCCGGCTGCGCGGTCCCGACGACCGCTACGCCGGCAAGACGCTGCGGCTCCTGTCACGCTACTACCACCGCGTCGGCCGTGACGACGAGGCCGAGCGGTACGCGCGGGACACGATCACGCAGCTCCTGAAATCGCTCCCCGACGGGCACTGGGAGGTGGGTCGCGCCCGGGGCGAGCTGGGCGGGCTGCTGGTGGCGCGTCACGTCTACGGCGGCGAGACCGAATCGCTGCTGGTCAAGGGCTTCCACGCGCTCGAGGCCGATCCCGAGGTCGCGGAGAAGGATCTCGAAACCGTCCGTCACGACCTGGTGCGGCTGTATCGCGCCACCGACCGGCCCGACGACGCGCTGGCGTGGAGCGAGCGGAAGTTCGCGCCGCGCGCCCCGGTCGAGCCCTGACCCGCCACGCGGTCAGGCCTCCTCGTCACCACCCAGCAGCTCGTGCAGGAGCACGCGCGCCTTGCGCCAGTCGCGTCTCACCGTGCGCGCGTCGCGGCCGAGCACCTCGCCGATCTCCTCCTCGGAGAGACCGGCGAAGAAGCGCAGCTCGACCACCCGTGCCAGCCTCGCGTCGACCTGGGCGAGCCGGCCGAGCGCCTGATCGATCGCCAGGATCTCCTCGGCGCGATCCTCGATGCCCACCAGCTGGCTGTCGAGATCGACCCGTCGCCGGTCGCCACCCCGCTTGTGACTGCCCCTGGCGCGGGCGTGGTCGACCACGATCTGCCGCATCGCCATCGCGGCGACCGCGAAGAAGTGCTCACGATCGCGCAGCTCGAGCCGCGTGCGGTCGAACAGCTTGAGATAGGCCTCGTGCACGAGCGCGGTGGTGTCGAGCGTGGAGTCGGCCCCGCCACGCGGGCGGCGCACGCTCGCCATACGATGCAGCTCCTGGTAGACGAGAGGGAGCATCTCGTCCAGCGCCAGCGCGTCCCCGCCGCGCGCGCGGGTGAGCAGCTGGGTGATCTCCAGGCTCGACACGGCCCCTCCTCGTGCGGCCGGTGACCGGCCGCGCCCGAGCAACCGCACGAGGTTAGCATGCAGCGGGTGGGCGAAGCTGCGGAGACGGCGCCGCGCCCCCCGGCAGCACGGGCGACGCGGGCGTGATGCCCCTGAACGGAACGGGCCGGAGCGTTCGCCCCGGCCCGTCCGTGCTTCGTGCTTCGACTTCGGTCTAGAAGTCCTCGCCGCCGTAACCGCCGCCGCCCGGAGCCGCCGCAGCCTTCTTCTTCTCCGGGATCTCCGTCACCAGCGCCTCGGTGGTGAGCAACAGGCTGGCCACCGACGCCGCGTTCTGCAGCGCGGTACGCGACACCTTGGTCGGGTCGATGATGCCGGCCTCGAACATGTCCACGTACTCCTCGGTGTCCACGTTGTAGCCAGTGGTCTTCTTCTCCTTCTTCACCTTCTCGACCACGATCGAGCCCTCGACGCCGGCGTTGTCGCACAGCGTGCGCAGCGGCTGCTCGAGCGCCCGGCGGACGATGGCGACGCCCACCTTGATGTCACCCTCGAGCGTGGCGGCGAGCTTGTCGAGCGCCGGAAGGGAGCGGATGTAGGCCACTCCGCCACCGGGCACGATGCCCTCCTCCACCGCCGCGCGGGTCGCGTGCAGCGCGTCCTCGACCCGGGCCTTCTTCTCCTTCATCTCGGTCTCGGTCGCGGCGCCGACGTTGATCACCGCCACGCCACCGGCGAGCTTGGCCAGCCGCTCCTGCAGCTTCTCGCGGTCGTAGTCCGAGGTGGTCTCCTCGATCTCCTTGCGGATCTGACCGATGCGACCCTGGATGTCGGCCTTCTTGCCGCCGCCCTCGACCAGGGTGGTGTTCTCCTTGTCGACGGTGATGCGCTTGGCGCGGCCGAGATCCTCGATCCGCGTGTTCTCGAGCTTGATCCCGAGGTCCTCGGTGATGACCTTGCCGCCGGTCAGCACCGCGATGTCCTCCATGATCGCCTTGCGGCGGTCACCGAAGCCCGGCGCCTTCACCGCGCACACCGCCAGCGTGCCACGCAGCTTGTTCACCACCAGGGTGGCGAGCGCCTCGCCCTCGACGTCCTCGGCCACGATCAGCAGCGGCTTGGAGCGCTGCGCGATCTTCTCGAGCACCGGCAGGAGGTCCTTCATGTTCGACAGCTTCTTCTCGTAGAGCAGCACGTAGGCGTCCTCGAGCACCGCCTCCATGCTCTCCTTCTCGGTCACGAAGTAGGGCGAGATGTAGCCCTTGTCGAACTGCATGCCCTCGACCACGTCGAGCGTGGTGTCGACCGAGCGGGCCTCCTCGACCGTGATGGTGCCATCCTTGCCGACCTTGTCCATCGCCTCGGCGATCATCTTGCCGATGACGGTGTCCGAGTTGGCGGAGATGGTCGCGACCTGTTCGATCTCCTTGTTGGTCTTGACGTCCTTGCTCAGCGTCTTGAGCTCCGCGACCACCGCCTCGACGGCCATGTCGATACCGCGCTTGATCGTCATCGGCGCGGCGCCGGCGGTCACGTTCTTGATGCCCTCGCGGAAGATCGCCTCGGCCAGCACGGTCGCGGTGGTGGTGCCGTCACCGGCCACGTCCGAGGTCTTCGACGCCACCTCGCGCACCATCTGCGCGCCCATGTTCATGTACGGGTCGTCGAGCTCGATCTCCTTCGCCACGGTCACGCCGTCCTTGGTGACGGTCGGCGATCCCCACTTCTTGTCCAGAACGACGTTGCGGCCGCGCGGACCGAGGGTGACCTTGACCGCCTTCGCCAGGGTCTCGACGCCCTCCATGATCTTCGCGCGGGCCTGCTCGCTGAAGAGCAACTGCTTCGCAGCCATGTGGCCTCCTATGAACGGGACCCGCGCCACCCGTCCGGCGCGCGGGTACGGGGTTACTTGGTGTCGGCGAGAACCCCGAGCACGTCGTCCTCGCGAATGATCGTGTACTCGTTGCCGTCGATCTTGACGTCGGTGCCGCTGTACTTGCCGATCAGGATACGATCGCCCTTCTTCACGTCGGGCGCGATGCGCTTGCCGTCCTCGGTCATCCGACCGGGGCCGACCGCGATCACCTCGCCCTCCTGCGGCTTCTCCTTGGCGGTGTCGGGAATGATGATCCCGCCGCTCTTGGTCTCCTGTTCCTCGATCCGGCGGACCAGGATGCGGTCCGCGAGAGGCCGGACGTTCTTCATGGTGGTGCCTCCTCCTCGGGGTTGCGGTGTCGCGTGGGCCCCGCCGCGTGTGCGTAGCCGGCCGGGAGTTCGGATATGTGGTGATGGACGCTGACGCCGCCGGTGGGTCCACGGCGGCTCGGCAGAGGGACCCTATTTCAATCTCGACCCCATGGCAAATTGGATGGGCAACATCTTGCAAATACTTGAATAAGAGACGTAATCCGACCCATGATCGACATCGTTGTTGTCATAATGACAGTGATCGCTGGCGGTCCGTAATTGACGTCGCCAGGCATGGGGGGCGTCGCGATCGACGCCACCGGCGGTGGCGACGCGCCGCGATCGGGCCCCGGTGTGGGCGGTGTTTGCACCGGCGCGGGTCCGCGTCCAGACGCCCCCGGGGCGCCGGCCTCCCGATCAGGGGGCGGCGGTGAGCCCCGGGGCCAGATGCTCCCAGAGGAAGACGTAGGCGAGCGCCGACATGAACGCGGTCTCCGGATGGTTCGCGGAGCCGGCGTGCCCCCCTTCCACGTTCTCGTAGTACAGCACGTCGTATCCCATCTGCTTCATCCGATACACCATCTTGCGCGCGTGCCCGGGGTGCACCCGATCGTCACGCGTCGAGCTGGTGAACAGGGTCGGTGGGTACGCCACACCCTTTTTCACGTTCTGGTAGGGCGAGAACGTGCGGATGAACTCCCACTCCCGGGGATCATCCGGGTTGCCGTACTCGCCCATCCACGAGGCGCCCGCGAGCAGCTTGTGGTAACGCCTCATGTCGAGCAGCGGCTGCTCGCACACGATCGCGCCGAACAGGTCGGGTCGCATGGTGAGCATGTTGCCCACCAGCAGCCCGCCATTCGAGCCACCCATGCAGCCGAGATGACGCGGCGAGGTGACCCCGCGTCGTACCAGATCCTCGGCCACCGCGATGAAGTCCTCGTAGCAGTGATGCCGCTCCGCCTTTACGCCCGCCTGGTGCCACCTGGGTCCGAACTCGCCCCCACCGCGGATGTTCGCGTCCACCAGCACCCCGCCACGCTCGATCCAGCCGCTGCCGACGATCCCGCTGTAGTACGGCAGCTCCGAGATCTCGAAGCCGCCATAACCGGTGAGCAACGTCGGCGTGGTGCCGTCGTGTCTCATGTCCTTCGGGCTCACCTCGAAATACGGGACCCGGGTGCCGTCCCGGGAGACCGCCTCGTACTGGGCGACCGTGTCCCGCCCGGCCTCGAAGAACGTCGGCGCCTGCTTGAGGATCTCCGCCGGGCCACCGCCGACCCGGCCGATGCCAAAGCGGGTGGGGGTGAGGAAGTCGGTGGCGTGAAGCCAGTAGTCGTCCGAAACCCGGGCGTCCACCCCGCCGGCCGAGACGTCCCCGAACTCCGGCAGACCCGGCAGCGGCGCGCGCGACCATCGGCCGTCGCCGAAACGCAGCGCTTCGATGCGGCAGCGCACGTGGTCGAGCTCGTTGAGGAGGATCGCGCCGCGGGTGGTCGAGTAGGCGCGGAGCGATCGGCGCTCGCTCGGCTGGAACAGGATCTCGAGATCGCGTTTGCCGGCCAGGAAATCGTCGAGCCGCGCGGCCAGCAGCGCCCCCGCCGGATACGTGCGCCCCCCCACCGTCCAGTCGGTGCGCAGCTGGAGCAACAGCCACTCCCGCCACACCCCCGCATCCGCGTCATCGGGCTTTTCGATCCGGCTCAGACGCCCGTCGTGACGGAGGAACAGCTCGTTGGTGTAGAAGGTCATCCCCCGGCCGACGAAGTCGCGCTCGAACCCCGGTGTGAAATCGTGCCAGCCGTACACGTAGACGTCCGAGTCCCTGCCCGCGTAGAGCTGGGTCGCCGATGCCAGCGGTTGCCCGCGGCGCCATTCACGCACGGTGCGTGGATAGCCCGACTGGGTCATCTCGGTCGAGTCGAGCGCCGGCCCCACCACCAGCCGGTCCCGGTCGATCCACCCGACCGAGCTCTTCGACTCCGGCACCACGAAACCGCCGGGCACGAACGTCCGCGTCACCAGGTCGAACTCGCGGGTCACCTGCGCGTCGGCGCCGCCGCGGGACAGCGACACCAGACACCGCGTGTAGTCGGGCGGCAGCGCGTCCGCGCCCTCCCACACCCAGTTCTCCTTCTCGGTGGCCGCCAGCGAATCGAGATCGAGGACCGATTCCCAGACCGGCGACGGCTTTCGATACTCTTCGAGCGTGGTCCGGCGCCACAGACCGCGCACGTGTCGCGCGTCACGCCAGAAGTTGTAGTAGCGGTCCCCGATGCGGTCGACCTCGGGGATGCGCGCGTCCGAGTCGAGGATGGACAGGAAGCGCGTCTTCATCGTCTGGAACCCGCTCGATCCCGCCAGGGCGTGGGTGGATTCGCGGTTCTGACGGGCCACCCATTCCAGCGCCTTGGAGCCCGAGACGTCCTCGAGCCAGAGCCCGGGATCGGACGGCGGTGGCGCTGCCGCGGCGGGCGCGAGCGCGGGCCAGACGACCGCGAGCAGGACGAGAGCGGGAACGATCTTCATCGGGCCTCCGGGCGTTTGCGGCCTCGAGGGAAGGGCGCGAGCGTCGCAGAAGCGGGTTCGGGTTTCCACTGGAACCGTCGCGGGCCGAGGTGCCCGCGATCGGATGTGGATCGCTCGCGACCACGCGTGGCGCCACGCGTGATGACGCGCGGGCCCGGATGCCGGATCCGTGGCGATCGTCAGCGGGCCACGCGGTGGCCCGCGCGCGGGTCAGGACCCGCCGGCCTGGAGAATCGCGATCCGGGGACGGCCGTCGAGATAACCGGTGCTCACCTGTCCCACGACCTCGATGTTCTGGTGGCGTTCCGGCATCGCGCCCTGTGTGAACACCGTGATCGTGTCACGTCCCTGTCGCAGGTCGTACACCCAGCCGTTGCCGAGCGGGAACACCTCTTCGACGCGGCCGTGCACGCGCACCGTCTCGCTCTCGTAGACCTCGGGGTGACGCTTGATGTTCCGCACGCTCACGCTGTGCCCCTGGTGCGGCCAGAACAGCATCGCGGTGACGATCACCGCGATCCCGCCGGCGATCAGAAGCTGCAGCGGTCGCTCGGTCATGATCCGCTCGCCGAGCACCATCCACCACGGCTCGTCGAGTGGCCGGACCGGGGCGCGGCTCTGCACCGCCTCGACGCCGATCAGCGCCGGACCGGCGCCCGGCATCGGGTGCGTGTCATCGTCGAATGCGTCGGTGTCGGGCGTCTCCGGTGCGGACGCCGTCCGGGCCACCGCCGGCGCGACCGCGAGACGCGGCACGCTGCTGCCCTTGGCGGTCCAGGCCTGCGGCTTGGCGGGATCGGCCGGGGCCGGGGCCGGTCCCGGGGCGCGACGCGAGGCCAGCGGGAGCCCGGCCGTGGCACCCGAGTCGGGGCGTGCCGGCTCGGCACCACGATCGAGGCCCTCGATCGGGGCGGCTCGCGACGGCAGCGGAACCCCAGACGTCGACGAAGAGCCGGGTCCCATGATCTCGTCGGCGCGTTCGAACCCCTCGATCGGCGAGGACGGCGGCAGCGAGAGCCCCGGTCCGGCGGGAGTGCCGGTGCCCAGGGAGTCCCCGCCCAGCTCGAGACCTTCGACCGGCATGGAAGCCGGGCGCTGGAGCTTCACCTCCGGCTTGTCGCGGTCGCTGCGCTCGTGCTCGGCGGCGGCGCCCTCCTCGGCACCCACCAGCCAGTCCGGCCGCTCTTCGACCTTGCGCGGCGGTGGCGATGTCACGGGTGGCGGGACCACGCGTGGCGCGGCGCTCTCGGACTCGGAACGCGGTGGCAGATCGTCTTCGGGCGTCGAGATGGGCTCGGACGCGGACATGGATCCCCCCAGGAGCGCACGGTTCGTCCCCGGGGTTATCGGCGGGTGGGGGTTCCCGGATGAGGCCCGGGCCCGCGGACCCACGAAGACGGGCACCGGACCGCCTCAGCGACGGTCCAGCTTGCGGTACAGGGTGCGCAGCCCGATCCCCAGCATCGCGGCGGCCCGCGGCTTGTCCCCACCGGTCGCCCGCAGGGTGGCCTCGATCAACCGCCGCTCGGCGTCCTCGACGCTCATCCCGACCGCGATCTCGACCCGCTCCCCCGGCGTGGTGGCGTCGCGCAGCGAAACCGGCAGATCGGACACGTCCAGCATCCGCCGGCCCTTGGCACTCACCACCATGCCCTCGACCACCGCGCGCAGCTCGCGCACGTTGCCGGGCCAATGGTGATGGGTCAGCCGCTCGAGCGCGCCGGCGGTGATGCCGGTCACTCGGCGTCCGTGCTCGCGGTCGAACTCGCGCACCGCGGCGCGCGACAGCAGCGCGATGTCCTCCCGCCGCTCGCGCAGCGCGGGCAGCGCGATGCGCACCACCGAGATCCGCTGCAGCAGGTCGGCCCGGAAGCGCCCGGCGCGCGTCTCGGCGTCCAGGTCGCGGGTGGTGGAGGCGATGAGCCGCACATCGGCGACACGGGTGGTGCTGCCACCGACGCGTTCGAAGCGGCGTTCCTGCAACAGCCGCAGGAGACGGATCTGCACCAGCGCCGAGGCCTCGTCGATCTCCTCGAGGAACAGCGTCCCCCCGTCGGCCAGCTCGACCCGGCCCGCGCGTGGGCGTGGCGCGAGCCCGTCGTCCTCGCCGAACAGCTCGCGTTCGAGCTGTCCCGCCGGAAGCGCACCGCAGTGCATCCAGACGAAGCGCTCGTGACGTCGCGGGCTGTGGCGGTGCAGGGCGCGCGCGACCAGCCCCTTGCCGGTGCCGGCCTCGCCCGTGATCAGCACCGGGGCGCGGCTCGACCCCAGGTGCTGGATCTGTTCGAGCACGCGGGTGATGGCGCGCGAGCGCCCGTCGAGACCGGCGAGCCCGAGACGTTGGTCGAGCCCCTCCTCCATCTCGGCCACCCGGCCGGCGAGCCGGCGGCGGTCGAGGGCGCGATCGAGCACCGCCAGCACCCGTTCGGGGGGCACCGGCTGGACGAGCACGTCGTGAGCGCCCTCGCGCATGGCCTCGAGCGCCAGCTCGAGGGGCGCGGCGGCGGTGAGCAGGACCGCGCCCACGTCGGGATCGAGCTTGCGCGCGTGACGCAGGATCGCCATCCCGTCGATGTGCGGGGCCGACAGCTCGGACACCACCGCGTCGACCCCCTCCTCATCGAGGATGCGGTAGGCCGCGTCGTCGTCCTGAACGTGGAAGACCTCGAACCCGCGCCCGCGCAACGCCGCGACCAGCGCGCGGGTGGCGTCACCCGGACGGTCGACGAGGAGGATCGGGGTGCGGGGTCGGGGCATGACGGCCACACGCGTCGCGCGCGGGGGATGCGCCCGCGCCGGACGGGCTAGGCTCCGTTTGAGAACGTACGGCGAGCGCGTTGCGGCCGCCAGCGGCCACAGCGCAAGGAACGCCGACGAGATGAGGGTGTGCCCCCTATCGAGGAGGCGTGACGCCGCGCCGTGGCCGCTGCCGGCCACAACCCGAAGGGCGAGGCGTACGTTCTCAAACGGAGCCTACCTGGGGAGACGTTCGAGAGCGCGCAGCAGATCGGCGTTGCTGGGGATCTCGCCGGGATTGGGGGCGATGTCGCGATAGGCGATTCGCCCGTCCCGATCCACCACGAACAGGGCGCGGCCCGAATAGCCCGAATCACGCAGGAGCCCGTAGGCGGTGCTCGCCTCGCGCTTGAAGTCGGAGAGCAGCGGAAAACCCAGCTGCAGCTTCTTCGCGAACTCCGCGTTGGCGTAGTGGCTGTCCACGCTGATCCCGAACACCTCGGCGCCGAGCTCGTCCAGCCGCGCCCGGTCACGCTCGATGCTGGGGAGCTGGTGGGTGCACACCGGCGAGAAGGCCAGCGGGAAGAACGCCAGCACGACGTGCTTCTTGCCGCGATATTCGGACAGGGTCACGAACTGCCCGTCGCCGGCCTTCAGTCGGAAGTCGGGAGCGATCTGCCCGACATCGGGGGTGGTCAGGGTCGTCATCGGTCGTTCCTCTGGATGGATGCGGACCGGCGTTGGTCCACCTGGGCTCCGTTTGAGAACACGGAGTCTAGCGTACCAGTACGCCCCGCGGCCGTGCGGTCGAGTCCCGTCTCGCCCCGAGACGGAGGATGTCCTGGCTGTCGGCCGCCAGCTCGAGCAGCGACCGGGTGCCCTTTTCCCGCTCCCAGCGCTCGGCGAGCGCCAGCAGCAGCCGCGCCGTGGTGAGCGCGTCGCCGAGCGCGCGGTGCGCCGGCTCGACGGGCAGAGCGTAGCGCGTCCGAAGCGCCTGCAGCGAATTGCCGCCGTCCGCCCCCAGACCGCGGGCGAGCCCGAGGGTGTCCACGATCGGGTTGAACAGCGGCGGCTGGTGACCGGCACGCACCAGCTCGATGACGAACGGCAGATCGAAGGAGCCGTGGTGAAAGCCCAGCAGGTGGTCGCCACAGCGCCGGCGGAACTCCGCCGCGACCGTGGCGGGGTCGGGCGCCCCGGTCACCATCGCGTCGGTGATGCCGTGCACCACCGTGGCGTCGGGTGGGATCGGTCGTCCGGGACGCACCAGACTGGACCACGTCTCCGCGATGGCGCCGTGCTCCAGCATCACGGTGGCGACCTCGACCAGGGCGTGGCCTTCCGACGGCGACATGCCGGTGGTCTCGGTGTCCACCACCACGACCCGCTCGGCGCTCAGCAGTGACATCCGGCCCCCGTCCCCGGGCGACACGCGTTCAGTGCGCGACCGTGTTCCGGAAGTCCTCGAACTTCTCTCCGCGCTCCATGTGGCCTTCGCCCACGAACCGCAGCACGGTGATGAAGTCCGGCGCGCCGATGTAGCCGGGCACGTTCACCAGACGCTCGCCGGTCGGCCGCAGCATCACGGTGGTCGGATAGCTGCGGATGCCGAAGCCATCGGCGATGCCCGCCTCGGTGGTCTCGTGACCCTGGTAGTGCGCGGCGGTGTTGGCCTCCGCGTTGATACGCACCACGACCCAATTGTGCCGCAGGTACTCGAGGACCTCGGGACGGCTGTAGACGTCACGATCCATCCGCTTACACCAGCCACACCAGTCGGTGTAGACGTCCACCAGCACCGGATGTCCGGTGGCGCGCGCCTCGGCCAGCCCCTCGTCCCAGGTGTGCCATGCCGGCGCGGCCGGCGCGGTGCCGGCGTGGACGGATGTGGCGGCGATCAGCGAGGCGGCGAGCAGGGTGGCGGCGAGTGTTCGCATCGGGTGCCTCATGGGTCGATGGTGCGGAGCGCCGCCAAGTCTATCAAGCCGCGACGATCCCGCCCAAGGTTGCGTGACGGTTGTCGGCATCGAACCGGCCGTCGCGAGGCCGCCGGCGCCATCGGGGGGGCAGAATTGACGCCACCGTGACCGCCCGTGAGGGTGCCGTGGCGGTGGCAAGGCCGGGAGGCGGGGCTGGCGGAGCGATGGGGCCCGCGACGAGTGCGACACCCGAGCGCCCCGGCGGCCACGGAGACGCGAGACCCAGCGCATCGAGAGGGCTCACCCCGCGGCGATCAGATCGGCGTGGCGTCGAACACCGTGTGACGCAGGGTCTCGCCGGGGCGGCGCGGATCGAACCATACCCCGCACACGCGCGGGGTTCCGAACTGACCCGGATTCACGACCACCGTGCGACCGATCGTGTCACGATACGACGACGACACACGCGGCGACTCGTGGATGTGCCCGCCCAGCACCAGCGGCGGCTGGTGTGTCTCGATGAACCGGCGCAGCGCCCGCGACCCCACGTGCGCGCCGGAGCCGATCACGTCACAGCGGGTGCCGTGCGGCGGGCCGTGCATCACGAACACCGTCTCGCCCGGCGTGGTGCGGGTCGCCAGCCCGGCCAGCGCGCCGGCGATCGTGGGCGTGCGGCGGTCCGGGTCGAACCGATGCGGCACCAGACCCCGGCCGCGGCTCACCCATCCGTCGAGCCGCGCCGGACGCTCCGGCTCGCCGTCCTCCCAGCGCTCCCAGTCCTTCATGGTGAACGGCGTGATCGGGACCCACGAGATCCCGGCGACGGTCACGCCGCCCACCTCGATCACGCGATCGTGCAGCATGCGCCAGAGCCCGCCCTCGTGCGCCTCGAGACAGTCGAGGTTGGCGGCCCAGTCGTCGTTGCCCATCATGAGCAGCAGCTCGAGGCCCGGCGTCGACTCCCGCAGACGCCGGGCGAACTCGACCAGGAAGCCCTGCAGATACACACGCTGGTGGATCACGCCCGCGTCGCCACCGGCGTGCGGGCACAGATCACCGCCCAGGATCACCACCGGCGGTCTCCGCTCCGCCACCAAGGACGCGACCTGCTCGTAGAGCGCGCCCTGGCCGTGAAGGTCGGAAGTGAACAGCCATTCGGACGACATGGAACCCCCGGACGCGGCACCCGACACGCCGGCGGCGACGGCGCCGCGTGATGGCACCGTCGTCCACGCGCTGGCGCGCGCGTCGTCGCGTGGAGCCTATCCAAGCCCCGTTCACCACCGCAATTCACCGGCGCCTGACTCGCGCGCGCGGAGAATCCTCTTGACCGCTCCGCGCGGGGCTCCGGATACTCTTTCGGCTCCGCGACGCGTGGAGTCTCTCCCCGCACGAAAGGACCGCATTCGATGGTTCGCCCACTGCGACTGATGTGGTTGCTGCTCGTCCCCGCCCTCGGCGCGGCGTTGTCGGTGCCGCCGGGAGGCGCCGCCGCGAAGACCGCGCCCGCTCCGAAACCGGTGTCCGCCACCGGCCACAATCTGCTCGCCAATCCCGGTTTCGAGGAGGGCCTGCCGGGTCACGCCTGGATGCCGGCGGCCTGGGACACGTTCGAGTCGGGGCTCAACACGGTGTTCTTCGGCCGCGACTCGTTTCTGGTGCACGGCGGGCAGTACGCGGTAAGCGTGGCCAACCTGAGCACGCAGGTGCCGATGTTCCACAACTGGAGCCAGACCCTGATCGTGGGGCCGGAGATGTGGGACAAGGACATGGTCTTCTCGATCTGGACCCGCTCCAACGGCCTCGATGGCCGCGCCTACGTCCTGTTGCAGGCCTACCGTGACACCATCGAACAGATGGCCCTCACCTGGCACGTGCCCCGTGACACCGCGCGGGTCCGTCTCGGTTACGTGCCCACCAGCCAGCCCATCAGCCTCACCGGCTACAAGCGTCTCTACTTCTCCGACCGCGAGACCGACTGGGTGCAGCGCGAGGTGCGCGCGCGTATCGCCCCCGGGACCAACATCGTCTCGGTGCGCGGCGGCATCTTTGGCACCGGACAGGTGCTGCTCGACGACGCCTCGCTGGCGGTGATCCCGACGGTGGTGCCCCCGCCCGCGCCGGAGCACCGCAACCTGCTCGCCGATCCGGGATTCGAGGGGGACGGCAACGCCTGGGACTATTCGCTGCCCCCGTTCCCCGGTCTCAAGATCGAGCGCGACACCACGGTCGCCCACACCGGACGGGCGTCACTGCACCTGCATGGCGGACGCGCGCCGTTCCAGGCGCGGACCGGCGCGGTGCAGGTGTTCGACGGGCGTCCGTTCTGGGGCAAGCGGGTCAAGGTGTCCGCATGGCTGCGCTGTGACAGCCTCCGCAACGGAGCGGCCTACGTGAAGGTGTTCGCGAGCACCGAGCTGGGCGAGTTGCAGGGCCCCCCCGCGATCCAGTACGGCGCGACCATGCCGTGGACGCCGGTCTCGTACGAGCTCGACATCCCGCCCGGTACCGACATCGTGAGCGCGTGGTACATGTACGACGCCCCGGCGATGTCGGGTGAGCTGTGGTTCGACGATTGCTCGCTCGAGGTGCTCGGCCCCGCGGAATACATCAAGAACAAGGGCAAGCCGCCGGCGATCATTCCGCTGCCCCAACCGTCCATCCACTGAGTCGCCACCGGGCCCTGCCGCTCGATAGGCCGGGCCCGGTGGACCCGGGGGGTTGACGCGGCCCGATCGCGGACACATGTTGCCTTCGCAGCCGGGCAGGAAGGTCTCCTTGGCAAGGAGCTTCCCGACCGGAGCCGAGGTGCTCCTCTGCGGGGCGCCTGTCATGTCGGTCGCGGGTGTCACGGAGCGAGGTGGCCCGACGGTCCGACAGACCACGCGGCGATGGGGCTGCAGGGCGCCCGGACACCCGCCCGACGTGTTTCTCCCTCGGGCGTCGCAGGAGGCCCCCCCTCCTAAGGCTCGCCGTACGCGGACCGCCCCCGTCCGTGGTCCCCTCCTCGTGATGACGATGGCGTCGACGTGCGCCGGCTCTGCGGTGCGCGCGGCCGATGTGCGCCGCGCCACGTCAGGCCTCGCCGCGGCGCCCACGAACGAGGCCGATCCCGGCAAGGGCCCTTCCAGCCCGCGCTACGGCGCCCATGGCGCCGGTGTGGACTCGGCCTCGCTCGTGCCGGTCTCCGCGACACGGAAGACGATCACGCCGCCGCCCACGCCGGCAGCGCCAGCGCCACGCGACAGGTGGCGGCGTGAATGCGCACCAGATCCTCGAAGCGGCGCGAGTAGCCGCCACCGAGCGTGACCGCCACCGGGATGCGACGCTCGGCGCAACCCTCGAGCACCATGCGATCCCGGCGTTCGAGACCCGCGAAGGTCAGCCGCAACGAGCCGAGTTGATCGTCCTCGAACGGATCGGCGCCGGCCTGCACCAGCACCAGATCGGGGCGGCTCGCCCACACCTGCTCGAGACCGTCGGCGAGCCGGGCCAGATACTCCTCGTCGCCGGTGAAGTCGTCGAGCCCGATGTCGAGCCGGCTCCGCTCCTTGACGGGGTACAGGTGCTCCTGGTGGATCGAGAAGGTGAACACGCGCGGGTCGTCGCGGAAGATCCGCGCGGTCCCGTTGCCCTGATGCAGATCCACGTCCACCACCGCGGCGCGATCGTAGCGCCCTTCGCGCTCGAGCACGCGCAGCGCCACCGCCAGATCGTTCAGATAGCAGAAACCCGAGGCCATGTCGGCGAAGGCGTGGTGGAAGCCTCCACCCAGGTTGATCGCGGCGCCACGCGCGAGCGCCTCACGTGCGGCGAGGGTGGTTCCCCCTGCGGCGAGCGCGTACGCAGACACGATCTCCCGGGTGAGCGGCAACTCCGAGGCCGCGGTGCGCGGGGTGTGTCGCAGCGTGAACAGGTCGTCGAGGTAGGCCCCGGTGTGGACCAGTTCCAGCTCGGCGCGGCTGGCGGGCGCGGGCTCCTGCACGTCGTCCGCGCGGATCGCCCCGGTGGCCACCAGCTCGGCCAGCACCCGCTCGAACTTCTCCATCGGGAACACGTGTGCCCCGATGTCGCACTGGTAGCGGGGCGAGTAGATGACGGCGGCACGGGAGGGCACGCGATCATGGTGCCACCCACCCACCCGGCACGCAATCGGCTACAATCTCAGGTCCACGTTCGAGACCTGCGCGTGACCGCCGAGGCGGTCGCGTCCCGTTGTCCCGTCCGGAGACCGTCGTGATCCGTCGCGCGCTGCTCGAGTTGTCCCTCGTCGTCCTGTGCGTCGCCCCCGCCCACGCCGAGGACCCGCTCACCACCCTGCTCCTGCACGCGCCCGACCCCACCACGCTGCGCCGGGAGCTGACCGGCTTCGCCACCCGCCAATCCCCCGCCGACACGGTGGCCGCCGCCCAGGCGTGGGGTCTGATGGCGAGCTCCTATCACCGTGCCGGTCTCGCCGACAGCGCCATCGCCTGTGGCGAGCGCGCCGTGGCGTTGCACGCCGAGGCCGAGAGCACCGACGCGCTGATCGACGCCCTGCTGACCCGAAACGGGCCTGGCGACCTCGCCGAGACCCGCACGTTGCTGACCCGGCGTCTCGCGATGCTGCGTTTCGACGCCGGGCCATGGGACCTGGTGAACACCCAGGGCCGCGCCGGCTGGACGCTGTTCCTGGCCGGCAACGTCGACAGCGCCCACAAGGTGCTCGACCGCCAGCGCCGTCTGACCAGCGACGGGAACCCGATGTGCTGGGTATGGCGTCGCCGCATCGCCATCGCCGCGAATGCCGCCGGCGACGGCGAGCGAGCGCTCGAGATGTGCAAGGATCTCGCGGTGCGCTCGATGCTGCAGGACCGCGACGCGCTCAAGCTGCTCGACCATGTGCTGGGTGGCAGCGAGGGAGACCAGCGCTACCTGCCGTTCCTGCGGGCCGAGATCACGCACGCCCAACAGGCGGACATTGACCGGATGGTGGCGATGCACGCGCGGCGGCTCAAGACCACCGGCGCGGACGGCTTTCCGTTGAGCGGGGTCCTGTTCGACCCTCCCGCCGGGGCGCGTCACGTGATGCTCGCGTTCGGCGGCGACAACGACGCCCTGGCGTGGTACGACAGCCTGTCCACCGGGCTCGGCCGCGCCGGTTGCGTGCTGGTCGTCATGGATCCGCGTGGCTCCGGGCTCTCGCTGGATCCCACGTGTCCCACACCCGAGAGCTGGGACGGGCGCGAGGAGGCGATCGAGCACCTGGTGGCCGGGGACGTGCGGCGGATGTTCGCGGCGGTCACCCGGGAAATCGGGGTCGACACCACCGGCTACGCGCTGATCGCGGCGCTCTCGACCACCTCGATCGCCGTCGAGGCCGCGACACTCGACCATCGTGTGCGGGCGCTCGTGCTGGCGAGCCCACAGCCGCCGCGGGTCGAGCTCGGTCGCACGGCGGCGAGGCTCAAGACCTCCCGTGTGCCGGCGTTCCTCCAGACCACTCCGGCCGACGTCGGCGTGTCCGAGATCGCCGCGCAGCTGTACGACTTCGTCGATCCGCACGTGTCGCGGCTGGTGGACTCCGAGCAGGCCGGCAGCGGGGTCTCGGTGCTCGTCGTCGACCCCGGCGCCCTGCCGCGTCTCAATGGCTGGCTGACGGAGCGCTGGGCACCGAAGACCGCGACTCGACGGCCACCACCGCGATAAGGATGAGCGCGGCGCCCACCCACCAGCGTGACTCGAACCGCTCCGCCCCCACGCTCACCGCGAACAGCAGCGCGAACACCGGCTCCAGCGCGAACAACAGCGCCACCCGCGCCGACGGCAGCGAGCGTTGCGCCACCACCTGGAGCAGCGGCGCCACCGCGCTGCCGACCAGCGCCAGGTAGGCGAAGCGCAGCATCGTCGCCGGCGACGCCGTGGCGAACGCGCCGAGACCACTCGCCCCGAGCGGCAGCGCCAGCAGCGCCATGACGAAGGTCTGCACCGCCGCGAGCGAGACCGGATCCGCGCGCTCGACGCGCGCCGCGATCGCCACGATGTTGCCGCCCCACAGCGCCGCGCCGACGAAGGTGAGGAGCTCGCCCCGTCCGAAGCCCATCCCGGTCCGCCACGACAGCAGCGCCGAGCCCGCCAGCGCGACCAGGATCCCCGCGGTCAGCCGCCGATCCGGCCGTTGTCCGAGGATCGGCCAGGCGAGGAACGCCACCGCCAGCGTTCCCGCCGCGGTGAGGAACGCCGAGCTTCCGGCCGACGTGCTGGTGAGCCCGATGGCCTGCAACGCGTAACAGGCGAGCGCGAAGGGCGCCGCCGTGATGCCGCCGATCCACGCGTCGCGATCGATCGGGCGTCGGCGAACGAGCACGATCGCGGCGTAGACGACGGCCGCGACGCCGAACCGGGCCGCGACCAGGGCGAGCGGCGGAATGGCCCGAACGCTGTCGCGGATGACCACGAAGGTGGCGCCCCACAACAGGGTCGCAAGCACCATCGCCAGAGCGCCGGTGCGTGACGGACGCGACGCGGTCATCGTGCGTTCTCAGACCGAGCCTAGTCGCGGGGCTTTCGCCGCCGCGCGGTGCGCTCGCGTGACAGCTCGAAGGACAGGCTCTCGAATTCGACCGCCATGTCCATGGTGCGCAACGCCACCGACGCCGGCACGTGCAGCTTGCGCGGAGCGAAGTTGAGGATCCCGCGCACCCCGGCGGCGACCAGCAGATCCGCCACCTCCTGCGCGGCCCGCACCGGGGTGGCGATGACCCCCATGTCGAAGGCGCCGGGCGGCTCCTTCTCGAGATCGGAAACGTCGCGCACCTCGAGCTCGCCCAGCCGGTGTCCGATGCAGGACGGGTCGCGGTCGTAGACCGCCACGATGTCGAACCCCAGCTCGCCGAAACCGCGGTACGCGAGCAGCGCGGCGCCGATGTTGCCCGCACCCACCACCGCCACCCGCCAACGGCGGTCCAGTCCGAGGATGGCGCAGATCTCCTCGCGCAGGTGCGCCACGTTGTAGCCCAGACCGCGCCGTCCGAACGAGCCGAACACCGACAGGTCCTTGCGGACCTGGGCCGAGGTGATGCCCTCGCGCTCGGCGAGCCGGTGCGAGGAGATGAGACGCCGCCCCTCGGCCTCGACCTCCTGGAGGACGCGGTAGTAGTGCGACAGACGGCGCACGGTGGACTCGGAGATACGCGGCATCGGGGATCCCGGCGATCGGACGCGATCGCGTGTGAATGGTTTCACAAGCGGCCCCGCGCCGCGGTCCGAACGGGACCCGCGTGCGATCGGCGTGGAGCCGCGACGGGACGCGGGCTCGTCGCCCGCGTCCCCGCGACATCAGGCTTCGGGAGGCGTCTCGGAGGCGGCCTCGGTGCCGTTCCCGGCGCCCTCCTCCTCCTCGTTCACCACCCGCGTCACCCCCGACACCGCGTCGGGCAACAGCTGGCCCTCCCCGGCCGGGGCGAGATTGACGAGCCGCACGCCCTGCGTGTTGCGGCCGAGCACGCTGATGCCCTTCACCGGCATACGGATCATCTGACCCTGACGCGTGATGATCATCAGCTCGTCGCCGTCCACGACCTCCTTGACGGCGACCACGTGGCCGTTCCGGTCGGTGGTCTTGATCGTGATGATGCCCTTCCCGCCGCGATGCGAAACGCGATATTCGCCGATCTCGCTCCGCTTGCCGTAGCCGTTCTCGGTCACGGCCAGCACGGTCGCCTGGCGCTTCACCCCGAGCATGCTCACCACCTCGTCCTGATCGTCGTCGAGTGTCACCGCCTTGACCCCGTAGGCGGTGCGACCCATCGCGCGCACCTCGTTCTCGTGGAAGCGGATCGCGAGCCCCTTCTTCTTGGCGAGCAGCACGTCCTGGGTGCCGTCGGTGATCATGGCCTCGATCAAGGCATCGCCCTCCTCGAGCAGCACCGCGTTGATCCCGGCCTTGCGCACGTTGCCGTAGGCCGACAGCACCGTCTTCTTGATGAGCCCCTTGCGAGTCGCGCACACCAGGTAGTGCTGGTCGTCGAACTCGCGCACCGTCACCACCGCCTGGACCCGCTCCTCGCGTCCGAGACCCTCGAGGTGGTTGACCAGCGGCCGCCCACGCGCCATCCGCCCCGCCTGCTCGATCTCGTGCACCTTGAGCCAGTAACAACGACCCTTGTCGGTGAGGAACAACAGGTAGCTGTGGGTGTCGGCGATGAACAGGTGCTCGATGTAGTCCTCTTCCTTGGTGCGGGCCCCGATCACGCCCTTGCCCCCCCGCCGCTGCGACCGGTAGGCGCTGATCTCCTGCCGCTTGATGTACCCGGCGTGGCTGATCGTGATGACCATGTCCTTCTGCTCGATCGTGTCCTCGTAATCGATGTCGCCTTCCTCGGCGAGGATGTGGGTGCGGCGGTCGTCGCCGTACCGCTCGCGCAGACGCATCGCCTCGTCGCGGATGATGGCGAGGATCTTCTTCGGATTGGCGAGGATGCTGCGGAGCTGCTCGATGAGCTTGAGCAGCTCGAGGTACTCGGCCTCGATCTTGTCGCGCTCCAGCGCGGTGAGACGGGACAGTCGCATCTCGAGGATCGCGTTGGCCTGGATCTCGGTGAGCCCGAAACGCGTCACCAGCCCCTGACGTGCGGTGTCCACGTCCTTCGAGGCGCGGATGAGCGCGATGACCTCGTCGAGGTGGTCGAGGGCGATCTTGAGGCCCTCGAGGATGTGGGCGCGCTTCTCGGCCTCGGCGAGGTCGAACTCGGTGCGACGTCGCACCACCACCTGACGGTGACGGATGTACTCGTCGACCAGCTGGCGCAGGGTGAGCACCTGCGGCCGCTGGTTCACGAGACCGAGCATGATGGCGCCGAAGGTGCTCTGCAGCGGGGTGTGCACGAACAACTGGTTGAGCACGACCTTGGGGTTGGCGTCCTTCTTGAGCTCGATCACGATGCGCAGCCCGTCCCGGTCGGATTCGTCACGCAGGTCGCTGATTCCGGTGACGCGACCCTCCTTCACCAGATCGGCGATCTTCTCCAGCAGGTTCGACTTGTTGACCTGGAACGGGATCTCGGTGGCGACCAGGCTCATCCGCCCGGCCTTGCCCTCCTCGACCTGCACCTTGGCGCGCATCTTGATGAGCCCGCGGCCGGTGAGGTAGCAGTCGCGGATCCCCTGATAGCCGTAGATGATGCCGCCGGTCGGGAAGTCGGGACCCGTGACGATGCGCAGCAGGTCCTCGGGCGGCGACTCGGGCTCGTCGATGACGTGGGCGATCGCGTCGCACACCTCGCGCAGGTTGTGCGGAGGCACCTCGGTCGCCATCCCGACCGCGATGCCCGAGCAGCCGTTGATGAGCAGGTTGGGCACCACGCTGGGGAGCACCACCGGCTCCTCGCGTGTCTCGTCGTAGTTGGGGCGGAAGTCGACGGTGCCCTTCTCGAGGTCGGCCAGGATCTCGCCCGCCAGCGCGGTCAGCCGCGCCTCGGTGTAGCGCATGGCCGCCGGGGCGTCGCCGTCGATCGAGCCAAAGTTGCCCTGTCCGTCCACCAGCGGGTAGCGCATCACCCAGTCCTGCGCCATCCGCACCAGCGTCGGATACACCACCTGCTCGCCGTGTGGATGGTAGTTGCCCGAGGTGTCGCCCGCGATCTTCGCGCACTTTCGATAGCCCCGCCCGGGCATCAGGTTGAGATCGTTCATCGCCACCAGGATGCGGCGCTGGGACGGCTTCAACCCGTCGCGAACGTCGGGCAGCGCGCGCGAGACGATGACCGACATCGAGTAGTCGATGTAGCTGGTCTTCATCTCGCTCTCGATGCTGACGTCCACGATGCGAGAACGGTCGTTGAGTGCCATGGTGTCCTTCCCGTCTCCCGTGCGTCACGCCCTCGTGGCGTGCGCGCGCATTGGGCCGGCGTGCCGCGTCAGCGGCCGCCCACGCCCCGCCATCCCCATTCCACCGCGCCGCTCACGTAGCGGCCGGTGACGTCGTTGAACAGGCGGTGATAACGCACCACCGCGCCGATGCTGTTGTGGCCGCCGACATGCCGCTGCACGCCGGCCGCGAGACTGAAGCCGGTCGAGCTCACGCCCTCGAGCGACGTGCCACGCACGCTGTCCTGGACCCGGTAGTAGCCCCAGGTGCCGCTCCCGTACGGCCGCCAGGACCAGCGCATCGATGGCTCCCAGTCGAGCCGGAACGCGCCGCCGTAGACCGTCTGGTGTTTGGCCTCCGCGACGCCGATGAAGGCACCGGTGGGGTCGTAGAGATCCTTGTTCACGCCACCCATGTCGTCGAAATACGCCATCACGCCGAAGCGGATCGGGATCCGCCACGGCGACTCGTCCACCGGCCACAACCCGGCGAAGCCGAGCGAGAGACCTCCGGCGGTGAGCGGGCCGTCGATCGCGCCGGTCTTCCCGGCGTCGACCACCAGCCCGGGCGCCCATCCGGCCATGCCCGGCCGCGCGGCCAGCAGCATCGCCGCCGAAACTCCCATCGCCACGGCCGTACGACCCCGCATCAGATATCCAGGTTCCGGACCGCCAGCGCGTTCTCCTCGATGAACTGGCGGCGTGGCTCGACCTGCTCGCCCATGAGGATGGTGAACACCCGATCCGACTCGACCGCGTCCTCGTTGGTGACCCGCAACAGCGTGCGTGTCTCCGGATTCATGGTGGTCTTCCACAACTGGTCGGGGTTCATCTCGCCGAGCCCCTTGTAACGCTGCACCTGCAGATTCTTGCGCCCCAGCCGCGTCAACGCCTCGTCCCGCTCCTTCTCGTCGTAGCAGTAGATCTCGTCCTTGCCCGACTTCACCATGAACAATGGCGGTTGCGCGATGTACACGTGCCCGGCGTCGATGAGCTGTGGGAACTCGCGGAAGAAGAAGGTCAGGAGCAACGTGCGGATGTGCGAGCCATCGACGTCGGCGTCGGTCATGATGATGAGCTTGTGGTAACGCAGCTTGGCGATGTCGAAGTCGTCCTTGACCCCGGTCCCGAGCGCCGTGATGACGCTGCGGATCTCCTCGTTGCTGAGGATCTTGTCGAGCCGCGCCTTCTCGACGTTGAGGATCTTGCCGCGGATCGGCAGGATCGCCTGGAAGCGGCGGTCGCGTCCCTGTTTGGCGGTGCCACCCGCCGAGTCGCCCTCGACGATGTACAGCTCGCACAGCCCCGGGTCGTCGAACGCGCAGTCCGCGAGCTTGCCGGGGAGCGCGCCGCCGTCGAGGATGGTCTTGCGCCGCGCCAGCTCGCGCGCCTTGCGGGCGGCCTCGCGGGCGCGCGCCGCGGCCACCATCTTCTCGACGATCTTGCGCGCGACCGGCGGGTTCTCCTCGAAGTACTCGCGCAGCCCTTCGCCGACGATGCTCTCGACGATCCCCTTGACCTCGCTGTTGCCGAGCTTGGTCTTGGTCTGTCCCTCGAACTGCGGCTCGCGCACCTTCACCGAGACCACCGCGGTGAGACCCTCGCGCACGTCCTCGCCGGTGACCTCGGCCTTGGCGTTCTTGGTGAGGCCCTCGCGCGACGCGTAGTTGGTGAGCGTGCGGGTGAGCGCGGAGCGGAACCCCACCAGGTGCGTGCCGCCCTCGATCGTGTTGATGTTGTTCACGAACGAGTGCATCGACTCGGCGTATCCGTCGTTGTACTGGAACGCCACGTCCACCACGGTGCCGTCACGGTCGCGGCTGAAGTGCACCGGCTTCGAGTGCAGCACCTCCTTGTTCTGGTTGAGGTACTTCACGAACTCGACGATGCCGCCGCGGTAGAGATACTCGACGCTCTTCTTGACGCGTTCGTCGGTGAGGGTGATGGACAGACCGCTGTTCAGGAACGCCAGCTCGCGCAACCGGCCGGCGAGCGTGTCCCAGTGGAACGTGGGATCGGCGAAGATGGCCCCATCGGGCTTGAACACCACCGTGGTCCCGCTCGCCTCCGCGCCGCCCTTGCGGCGTCCGGGTGGCGCCGGGGCGGCGCTCATCGGAGCCGCCGGCTTTCCGCGCTCGTAACGCTGGTGGTAGATCCGGCCGTCCTTGAGCACCTCGACCTCACACCACTCCGACAGCGCGTTCACCACCGACACGCCGACGCCGTGCAGACCACCGGAGACCTTGTAGCTCTTGTCGTCGAACTTCCCCCCGGCGTGGAGCGTGGTCATGACGACCTCCAGCGCCGGCTTCTTCATGGTGGCGTGCATGTCCACCGGGATGCCGCGTCCGTCGTCACGCACGGACACCGTGCCGTTCTCGTGGATGGTGACCGCGATCTCCGTACAGAATCCGGCGAGCGCCTCGTCCACCGAGTTGTCCACGACCTCGTACACGAGATGGTGGAGCCCCCGCAGCCCGATGTCGCCGATGTACATCGCGGGGCGCTTCCGCACCGCCTCCAGACCTTCGAGGACCTGGATGCTGGTGGCATCGTAGTGATGGCCCTTGGCGTCCGCCGTCAACGTGGCTTCTCCTTCCCGTTCGCTCACCGCTGGATCCCTCCGCGGGTGATGGTGAACCGCAAACGCTTCACGACGCTGCCGCCGAGTCGCTGATTGACGCGGCCCACGAGGTCGCGTTCGAGGTAGCCAAGCTCGTGCCGCCAGGCCGAGCCCTCCACCTCCACGACCAGCGCCCCGTCGTGGTACGACACCGCGCGAGTCCGTCGCGCGATCGCCGGGCCGACCGCCTCGGCCCACACCTCCACCCCCCGCCAGCCCTCGAGCTCGCGGTCCAGACCGAGCCCGCGCAACACGCCGGGGAGCAGATCACCCAGACGTTGCATGCTCAGCCGGCATCCGGGAGACGCAGCGGCATGACGAGACACAACAACTCCTCGTCGGCCGGCGCGAGAGCGCCGACCGGCTCGACGATACCGGCGCCGAGCGCGGTGCCGAGACGGAACGTGATCTTCTCGGTCGGCATGCTCTTCAGCATCTCGATCAGATACGTGGCGTTGTAACCGATGTCCATGTCCGACGCCTCGTACTCGGCGTCGATCTCGTGCTGCCCCGCCCCGAGCTCGGTGGCCGAGGTCACCCCCAGCCGCCCCTTGCGCAGCACGAAGCGGACCTGCCGCGTGATGTTGTCCGCGTGCGAGGCGACGATGTCCACCGCCTCGAGCATGTCGCCACGCGACACCGTGAGCGGATGTGGATTCGACTTCGGGATGACCTGCTCGTAGTTCGGATAGGGCCCCTGGAGCAGACGCACCACGGTCTGGACCCGGTACTCCCCCACCTGCGCGCCGAACGCGGCCTGGTTCCGTGACGCCGCGATCTCGACCTGGACCGGTCCGGTGGCCTCCTCCGCGGTGCGGCTCAACGCCGCCAGCGCTCGGCCGGGGACGATGACACCGTCGCGACCGAGCGAGGCGTGATCGCCCTTCTTGCTGGCGCGCGCCAGACGGTGACCGTCGGTGGCCACCAGCGTGAGCTGCTTGTCGGAGCCCTGCATGAGCACCCCCGCGAGCTGCGGACGGGTGGCGTCGCTGGACGCCGAGTAGGCGGTGCGCGCGATGAGTCGCGACAGCACGTCACCGGCGATCTCGGCTTTGGCTTCGGCCTTCAGCTCGGGAACGCGTGGAAACTCGCTGGCGTCCTGGGTGGGGAACTTCGACCAGCCCTTGCCGTCGCCGTAACGCACCTCGCACTGCTCTCCGTCGAGACGCAGCGTGAGCGCGCCCTTGGGAACCTTGCGGATCACTTCGTTGAAGTGCCGCGCCGAGACCGCCACCTTCCCGACCGACTTCACCGTCGCCGGCACGGTGACCGCGGTGGTGATCTCGAGATCGGTGCCGGTCACACGCAGGCCAGATTTGTCGGCTTCGAGCAGCAGGCAGGAGAGCAACGGCATCGGGCTCTTGGTGGAGACCGACCCGAGCGCCTTGCCGACGGCGAAGGCGAGGTCCCCCTGCTGGATCGTGAGTTCCATTCGGTCACTCCCTGACGGGGTGGAAGTCCATGGACGGCCACGTGTTCGGGCGATCGCCACGGCCCACGGCTGGGGCCTCGCGCACGCGCGCGCGCGATTATATAGGCACTATAGAGGCGTGAAGGGCCTCACCGCAAGCACTTTCCACGCCCGAGTACAGCTTCTAAACGATTGTCTTACAATAAATAAAGAAGACAGTAACCGTAGGGGCTGTGGACCATGTGGACAACTCGTGGAGGCGGTTTCCAGCGACCGGGACCGCAAGCGGATGGAGCCCCGGTCTCGCGCGGCACCCGACGTGGAGACCGCCCCCGCTCTCCCCAGGAAAAGCGCCCCGCCCCGGTGACGGGGCGCTTCTACACCACTCATCCCATCGAGAGTGTGGAGATGATCCCGTTCACCTTGTCGGAGAACGAGCTGTCCCCCGTGATGCGCTCGCCGATGCGCTCACAGGCGTACATGACCGTGGTGTGATCGCGGCCACCCACCACCCGGCCGATCTCGACCAATGAAAGAGCGGTGAGATGTCGCAGCAGGTACATCGCGATCTGCCGCGGCAGTGCCACCGACTGGGTCCGGCGCCGCCCGAACAGTACTTCCGGTCGGATGGCGTAGGCCTCCGCGACCGCGGTCACCACGCGCTCGGGGGTGAGACGATCGGCCTCGGGACCGGCGTACGTCTGCAGCACCTCCTCCACCATCGCGGTGGTGACCTCCTGCTTGAGCAGCGAGCCCAGTGCGAGCACCCGCACCAGACAGCCCTCGAGGTCACGCACGTTGGTGCGGATCCGGTCGGCGATGAGCAGGAAGGCCTCCTGCGGCAGTGACACCCCGTCGCCCTCGAGCTCGTAACGATGACGCAGGATCGCGAGACGGGTCTCGAGGTCGGGCTGCTTGATGTCGCACACCAACCCCTGGTTGAAGCGCGAAGTGAGCCGCTCCTCGAGCATCGGCAGGTCACGGGGCGGCTTGTCGGCCGTCACCACCACCTGTTTGTGCGCGTCACGCAGCGCGTTGAAGGTGTGGAAGAACTCCTGCTGGGTGCTCTCCTTGCCGGCCAGGAACTGGATGTCGTCGATCAGCAGCAGGTCGATGCTCCGGTACTTGTTGCGGAACGCCAGTGTCTGCGCGTGCTGGATGGCATAGATCATCTCGTTGGTGAACCGCTCCGCGGTGACGTAGTACACCCGCGCGTCGGCGCGGAGCAGACGCATCTCGTGGCCGATCGCGTGGAGCAGATGGGTCTTGCCGAGACCGGGTCCGGCGAAGATGAAGAGCGGGTTGTAAACGTGACCGGGCCGGCCGGCCACGGCGCGACAGGCGGCGTGGGTGAACTCGCAACTCCCGCCGACGATGAAGTTCTCGAACGTGAGACGCGGGTTGAGCTGGCTCTCGAGCCACGCGCGATCGGTGCGTGCCACGGGGCGCACCGGCTCGACCGGGGAGTCGATCGCCGGGGCGCGCCACGGAAGCGGCAACGGGTCGTGGCCCTCACGGGCGGTGAGCCGCACCTCGGGCGGCGCACCCAGGGTCTCGGCCAGCGCGCGTTCGAGCGCTGGCAGATGATGCTCGTGGATCCAGTCGACGAAGAACGGGTTCGGCACCTCGAGTTCGACGAGGGCCGAGTCCAGACGAAGAGGCACGATCGGGCGGAACCAGGTGTCGAACGCCTGCTGGCTCTCGATCGCGCCCTTCACGGTGCACAGGACTTGCTCCCAGAGACGGGTGGTCTCGTCCGGTGCGATCGGGGTGAGCGCCATCGTTGCGGTCCTTGCTCCGAAGGGGGTTTCTGCGCGATCTCCGGGCCCGGGGCGGGAGGGCGACATGCGCCTTGCGGCCGCGCGGCTCGGGTCGTTTGCGGGGGCGTTGCCGCACCCGCGTTATCCACACCC
>JBIOKD010000007.1:0-31549 GCA_044451485.1 Candidatus Eiseniibacteriota bacterium
AATCCTTTGCGGCGCATACTTTTCCCCCCATCGGAGCTCTCCCCCTCGATGCGGATCCTGGTCACCGGTGCCTCCGGCTTCATCGGCCAGTCACTGGTGCGTCGTCTGCTCACGAGCGGTCACACGGTGCGGGCGCTGGTGCGACGCGACCCGGTCGCGCCCACGGCGACCGGTCCGGAATACGTTCGCGGCGACATGACCGACCACGCGGCGCTCGATCGCGTCTCGGCCGGGATGGACGCGATCGTGCACCTGGCCTGCGCGACCGGGGTCGCCGATCCGGCGATCGTGCGCGCGGTCAATGTGGACGGCACACGCGCCCTGCTCGAGGCTGCGAAGAAGCACGGGGTCAAGCGCTTGGTGTTCGTCTCCACCATCTCCGCCACCCGTCCGCGCATGGGCCCCTACGGGCAGACCAAGCTCGAGGGCGAGCGGATGGTGGAGGCCAGCGGGCTCGAGTGGGTGATCGTGCGGCCGTCGCTGGTGTACGGGTCGTCGGGCATCGGACTCTTCGCGACCCTGGCCGCCTATCTGCGCTCGCTGCCGGTGGTGCCGGTGATCGGCGACGGCAAGATCGAGCTGGACCCGATCCATGTCGACGACGTGAACGCGGTGATCGAGCAGTGCTTGACCCGCGCCGACGTGACCGGGAAGACCTATGATCTGCTCGGTCCCGAGCGCGTGACCTTCAACGGCTTCCTGGCGCTGGTGGCGCGCTCGCTCGACGTGTCGAAGCCGGTGGTGCACATCCCCGGGTTCGTGGCGTTACCGATGGCGCAACTGCTCGGCATGATCTCGAAGAAGCCGCCGGTGTCGGTGGACAACGTGCTCGGCATGATCTCGCCGGCGCGTGTCGACCGCGGACCGGTCAGTCGCGACTTCCAGATCGACTGGATCCCGCTCGAGCGTGGTCTGGCGGGTGACGCGCACGCGGGCGCGCCGGCGACGGCGTCGACCGCCGGTGGCACGTCGGCGGGCATGCGCACCGCCGACGGCCGAACCCTGCCGGTGTCGCCACTGCTCACCGAGTCCGCGGGCCCGCTCAAGCCAGTGCGTGTCGGCGTGGTGGGACTCGGCAAGATGGGTGTGGCGCACACCGCGGTGCTGGCGATGATCCCGGACTGCCAGGTGGTGGGGCTCACCGACCATCATCCCGGTCTGGCCAAGAGCCTGCGGGGCATGGGTCACCACGCGCCGCACTACAAGACCGTGGACGCCATGCTCGATCACGCCCGACCCGACGCCGTGTTCGTGTGCACCCCACAGGACTCGCACCTGGCGGTAGCGCGTCTCGCGCTCGAGGCGGGGGCGGCGGTGTTCGTCGAGAAGCCGCTCACCCACAACCTCGCCGACGCGGAGCGGCTCGCCGAGCTGGCCGCCGAGCGGCGTCGACCGGTGTCGTGCGGCTTCACGCTCGCGTATCTGCCGGTGTTCGCCACCGCGCAGCACGCGCTCGCGACCGGCGCGCTCGGACGCATCCGGCAGGCGCGCTCGTCGATGTACCTGTCCCAGGTGTTCTCACCACGCAAGGGCTGGATGTACGAGCGCATCCGTTCCGGTGGTGGCGTGGTGGCCAACATCTCGTCGCACCTGCTGTTCCTGCTCGAGTGGTATCTCGGCACCCCGGTCGAGGTGACCGCCAGCGCGCATCGGATCTACGGCGAGGTCGAGGACGAGCTGCACGGCATGATGCGTCTCGCGAGCGGCGCCGAGGTCGGGTTCGACTCGTCGTGGAGCGTGCCCGGCTACCCGATGTCGGCGGTGGTGATCGAGGTCGAGGGCGACAACGGCAAGCTGCTGGTCTCGAACGACGCGCTCGAGCTCGAATTGCTCGCCGCGCACGACGGCTGGCCGGCCGGTCACACCCGGCTGCGTCACGCCGAGCTGCCCCAGCCGGCGCGTTTCGACGTGAACGGGGAGGGCTACTATCTGGAGGACGCGGCGTTCCTGCGCTGGGCCACCGGTGGTCTGGCGCCACCCACCACCGTGGAGGCCGCGCTGCGCGTGCAGCGCATGATGGACGCCCTGTATCGCTCCGCCGCCGACAACGGCAGTCCGAAGCTGGTGACCACGTGAGCCCGGGCGCCAACGGCACGAGCGGCATACCGCGTCTTCTGGTGTCGGGCGAGTCGCTGCTCGGCGTCTCGCGCGCCACCCGGGACCGCACGCTCGAGGTGCAGGCGCGCTTCCACGAGCCCGAATCGCTGGCGGTGACCCTGTCCAAGGCGCTGTCCTCGGGGGCCGACGGTGTGCTGGTGAGCCCGTCCCAGCAGCTCCGGGGCGCGCTGCGCGAGCTCAAGCAGCCGATCCCGATCTTCGGTCTGCTGCCCAACGTGCCCGAATACGTGCGCGACTCGAGCGACGTCGGTCTCGTGGGGGCGGCGATCAAGCGGGTGAAGACGGCGAGCCCGGCCACGCTGGTGCGTCTCGGGCTCACCGGCATCACCCACGCGCCGGGCATCCTCAAGAGCGATTTCTCGGCGATGGTCCCGGTGCTGCTCGAGCTCGAGGCCGCCGCACTCGCGGCCAAGGACCTGCGGGGCGTGGTGCTGGCGGCGCCGATCACCGACCTGGCGCTCGCGGGCCGACACCAGCGCTTCTTCGCGCACGTGAGCGCGTTCATCCGCGGCCGCTTCGGGGCGCTGGCGGGCTTCGAGACCCACAATCTCGGTCACCTCCTGCGGGCGCTGCGCGAGTGGGGGGTGAAGCCCGACTTCGTGGTCGGTCCGGTCAACCCGCGTGGTCTGCTCATGAAGCCGTCCGCGGCCGAGGTGCTCGCCGAGCTCGAACGGGCGACGGTGCCGGTGCTGGCCAAGGAGCTGCGCGCTGGCGGCACGGTGTCGCTCGAAGAGGGCGCCCGCTTCGCGCGCGCCCACGGCGCATGGGGTCTGGTGCCGGACCTGATCGACCTCGACGATTTGGGCACCGAGTTGCGCGCGCTCCGCGCCTAGGCTCGTCCGAGAGTTCGGGGCGGGGCGCGGGGCCGGACACGTCGCTCGCGGAGGGACACGATGGCGGCAGGCGGCGCGACGGGCGTCGGGGTGCTGCTCGTGATGCTCGCGGTGCCGTCACTCGCCTGCGCGCGGCGCTTCGGTCGCGGTCTCGCCGTCCACGAGCGGGTGCTACTCGGCATGGCGCTCGGGCCGCCGCTGCTCGGGCTCACCGCGCTCCCGTTCCTCGCCGGGCTGCGCATGCCACCGGTGACGGCGCTGGAGGTCGCGCTGTTCCTCGCCGTGGTCGCCGCGGCGTGGCCGCTGGCGCGCCGCGATCGTGCCCCCGATCCGCGGCTCGCGCGCTCCGACGCGTTCCCCACCGCCGGCGCGTTCGCGCTCGCGGCGCTGGCGGTGCTCATGGTCGCGATCCCGGCGATCGCGGTGCCGTTCGTGCGCCTGTGGAGCGACGCGTGGTTCCATGCCGGGGCCGCGATCGAGGTGCTCCGGCGCGGGCTGCCGCCACAGGATCCCAACTTCGCCGGCATCCCGTTCCACTATCCGTGGTTCTTCCATGTCCTGCTCGCGCTGCTCATGTCGGGCACCGGGTTGAGCGCGTTCACGCTGCAGTCGGCGCTCGACATCTGGTACGTGCCGGTGCTCACCCTGGCGGCGGCGGACCTGGCGTGGCGTGTGGCCGGTCGCCGCGCGGCCCGCCCGGCGATGGTGATCGTGTTGATCGGGCTGAACCCGTTCGGCGCCTGGTTGTGGCTGGCGCACGCGCTGCTGCGACATCACGGCGGTCTCGGCGCCGCGTGGCAGCGTCTCGCCGGGGTGGACG
Source organism: Candidatus Eiseniibacteriota bacterium (assembly GCA_044451485.1). Lineage (GTDB taxonomy): Bacteria > Eisenbacteria > RBG-16-71-46 > RBG-16-71-46 > RBG-16-71-46 > JBIOKD01. The sequence continues at coordinate 3,772 of JBIOKD010000007.1, forward strand.
GCGCGATTCAAGCGTTTGCCTTCGGATTCTCGCCGACCCAGTCCACCCTGCTCGACCGCTTCTGGACCGGAACCGCGCTGACCCCGGCGATCGCCATCGGTCTCGCGCTCGCCTGGTCGCTGGCCTCGCTGCTCGGCGGCGGGCCGCGACGTGGCGCGACCCGGGCGTTCCTGCTCGCGCTGGCGGCCATGGCAATCCACCCCGCGTACGCGGTACTGGTCGCGGCCGGTCTCGGGGTGGGTCTCGTGGCCTCGCTGCCCGGTGGCTCGCGTCCACGCGAGACCGTGGGTGGCATCGTGGCGCTCGGACTCGCCGCGGCCCTGGCGATCCCCTACGTGCGCTACTGCTCGGTGCCCGGTGTGGTGACACCGGCCCGGATCGGGCTCTATGGGCCCAACCTGCTGGCGATGACGGTCGCCGCTGGTGTCTGGTGGCTCATCGCGCTGCCGGCGCTGCTGGCGGCACTCCGACGCGGGGCGCAGGAGCGCATGCTGCTCGCGGCGCTGCTCGTCACCACCGCGATGGCGGTGTGTGTCGTGCTGCCGGAGCGGAACAGCGAGAAGATCTTTTACGCCGCGTGGGTCCTGCTCGCCCCATTCGCCGCCGCGGGCGCCACCCTCTGGCCGCGGCGTCTGCGTGTGCCGGAGGCGCTGGTGTGGGGCGGCACGCTGGCGCTGGCGTTGCCGACCACGCTCTTGTGCACGGCCGGCGTGCTGCGTGAGAGCCGCTCACCGGCGGTGCTGGTGCGGGGCTACGCGCCCGGAAACGAGCGGCTGCCGCTGGCGACACCGGGGGAGGCCGAGGCCTACCGCCGGCTGCGTGACACCACACCCGCCGATCTCGTGGTGATCGAGAGTCCACGTCCGACCGTGAACGAGCCGGTGCCGGTGCTGGCCGAGCGACGGGTGTTCTGCGGCTCGCTCGACGTGTATCTCTCCAACCACTTCGGCTCCGAGGCGTGGGCGGCCGCGGAGGCCGGTGGCGGGCCACCGGGCGGACTCGGTGTGGTGCGGGTCGAGTTCACGGTGCGGCGTGGCATCCAGCGGGCGCTGTTCGGCGCCGGCCTGCTGAGCGACGCGCAGCGGCGCTATCTCGACGCCTTCGGAGCGCCGCTCGTGCTGATGGTGCGACACCGCGAGGTGGACGACCGGGTGTGGACGCGCTTCGACACGAGCCCGGACTGGGACCGCGCGCTGCACAACGACGAGGTGAAGCTCTACCGATGGAAGGGTGCTCCCGCCGGGAGGCCGTGACGAGCGGTCAGCGGCCGCGCTGTGGCGTCCCGCGACGCGCGCCGACCGGCTCGGTGACGATGCCGGGGCGCTCGCCGGACACATCCGAGGCGATCGTCTCCGGCGCGGTCGCGGGCCGCGGGAGGCGCGGTGGGGCGCCGCCCGGACGCTCCTCGAGCGCCAGCTCGAGCACCTGCTGCACGCGCTCGACCGGCGCGAAGATCATGTGGGTGCGCACCTCGACCGGGACCTCCTCGAGGTCCTTCTCGTTCTCCTTGGGAAGGATCACGGTCTTGAGACCGGCGCGATACGCGGCCAGCACCTTCTCCTTGAGACCACCGATCGGCAGCACCCGTCCGAGCAGGGTCACTTCGCCGGTCATCGCGATCCCGGGCCGCATCCGGCGGCCGGTGAGCAGACTCACCAGCGCGGTGGCCAGCGTGATCCCGGCCGACGGGCCGTCCTTTGGGATCGCTCCCGACGGCAGGTGCACGTGGAGATCGGCGTTGTCGAAGAACTCGGCCGGGATGCCCAGCGACTCGGCGTTGGCACGCACGTAGCTGAGCGCCGCCTGCGCCGACTCGCGCATCACGTCACCGAGCTGGCCGGTGAGCACGAGCTGCTTGGAGCCCGGCATGATCTGCGCCTCGATGGTGAGCACCTCGCCACCGACCGGCGTCCACGCCAGCCCGAGCGCCTGTCCGGCCTGCTCGATGCGGGTCGAGGTCTCGCGCTGGTACTTCTCCGGTCCGAGCAGCTCGCGCACGCGCTCGGGTCCGATCTGGCGTGCCGGTGTCTCGCCCTCGGCGATCTTCTTGGCGGTGCGTCGCAGCACGTTGGCGAGCTCGCGCTCCAGGTTCCGCAGCCCGGCTTCGCTGGTGTAGTCGCTCTCGACCTTGAGGATGCCCTCGTCGGTGACCCCGAGGCCCAGCTCGGTGAGCCCGTTCTCACGCAGCACCTTCGGGAGCAGATGACGCTTGGCGATCGCCAGCTTCTCCTGGTCGGTGTAACCGGTCAGCTCGATGACCTCCATGCGGTCACGGAGCGCCGGTGGCACCGTGTCGAGCACGTTCGCGGTGCAGATGAACAGCACCTGCGACAGGTCGAACGGCACGTCGAGATAGTGGTCCATGAAGGTCGAGTTCTGCTCGGGATCGAGCACCTCGAGCAGCGCGCTCGACGGATCGCCGTGGAAGTCCATGGTGAGCTTGTCGATCTCGTCCAGCATGAACACCGGGTTGCGGCTGGCGGCGCGACGGATGCCGCGGATGATGTTGCCGGGCAGCGCGCCGATGTAGGTGCGCCGGTGACCGCGGATCTCGGCCTCGTCGCGCACGCCGCCCAGCGACTGGCGCACGAACTTGCGGCCGAGCGCGCGGGAAATCGAGCGTCCGAGCGAGGTCTTGCCGGTGCCGGGCGGACCGGCGAAACACAGGATCGGCGTGCGCGCGTCCTTCTTGAAGCGCCGCACCGCGAGGTACTCGAGGATGCGCTCCTTGATCTTGTCGAGACCATAGTGGTCCTCGTCGAGCACCCCACGCGCGTGCTTGAGGTCGAGATCGTCCTCGGTGCTCACCGCCCACGGCATGTCACACAGCCACTCGATGTAGGTGCGTGACACGGTGTGCTCGGCCGCCTGTGCCGGCATCCGTCCCAGCCGCTCCAGCTCGCGATCGGCCTCCTTGCGCACCTCGGGTGGCATCTGCGCCTTCTCGATCCGCTCGCGCAGCTCCTTGATCTCGCGCTGCGAATCGTCGCCTTCGCCCAGCTCCTTCTGGATCGCCTCGAGCTGCTGGCGCAGCACGTATTCCTTCTGACGTTCGTCGATGGACTCGCGCACCGACTCCTGGATCTGCGCGCCCACCTCGAGCACCTGCTGCTGGCGCGCCATGATCTGGTTGAGCGTCTTCAGCCGCTCCTTCACGTCGAGCGTCTCGAGCAGCCCCTGCTTCTCCTCGGTGGGCAGATCGAACAGGCTGGCGACGAAGTCGGCGAGACGCGCCGGCGCGCCCTGGTTGCGCGCCGCCAGCACCGCCTCGTTGGGCAGTTGTGGCGAAAGGGCCACGATGCGCTCGAACGTGGCGAGCACGCTCTGCGCCAGCGCCTCGGTCTCGACGTCGGTCGAGGTCACCTCGGCGAGCGGCTCGACCCGCGCCCGCAGATAGGGCTCGCTGCCGAGCGGATCGGTGATACGTACCCGCGCCAGACCCTGCAGGACGATCGAGATCTGCTCGTCCGATACCCGGACCATGCGCAGCACGGTGGCGAGCGTGCCGACCGCGTGCAGGTCGCCGTGGCTCACCTCGTCCTGTGACGCGTCCTTCTGGGTGAACACCGCCACCACCCGGTCGCCGGCCATCGCCTCGTTGAGCAGCTGGCGGCTCCGGACCCGTCCGACGTTGATCGGCAGGATCGCGAACGGGAACAGCACGGTGCGTCGAATGGGCAGGATGCCGACCTCGCGTGGCTGCTGGAGCACGTCGGGCGGGGCGGGATCCACCGGCGCGGGGGTCAGCATCATCACCGCGCGTTTGCCGCCACGCCCCGAGGAGCGCTGGCCGGCGAGCTTCTCGAGCGCGAGGGCGATGCTCGACTTGACCGGGTGGCCGCCGGCTCGCCTGCCAGGCCCACGCGCACGCGTGCGGCGACCCGACGGGCGTGCGGTCTTCGCCGCTTTGGGCTCCGCCGGCTTCCGCTTCGCGGCCTTGCCGCGACGCGGACTCATGTGGCCCGGCCCCGCACCGTCACCGTGGTGCGTCGCGCGCTCGCCACCGGTTGCAGGCGGATCTCGAGCATCCCCTCGTGAAACGAGGCGTACACGCGACGCTGGTCGGCCACCCACGGCAGCTCGATGATGCGCTGAAAGTCGCCGAAGTAGATCTCGGCGCGCTGATAGTGCACGCCGGCGGGCTTGAGCGGCGGCTGGCGGCGTCCGGAGATCTCCAGGGTGCGCTCGCGCAACCGGACATGCACGTTCTCGCGCGGCACCCCGGCGAGCTCGATGATGACCCGGGCCGAGGCGTCGCTCACCACCACGTCGGTCGGCGGCGCCCAGGGCCGCTCGGCGAAGTGGGACGAGGGCAGACGGTGGTAGACGAGATCGCGCCACAGCCGCTCGACCTCGCGCTGGGCGATCTCGAAGGGATCGACGGGGAAGTGGGACATGACGGGCTCCGGTGAGGGTTCCCGATCAGGATAGCACCGCCCGCCGGACCGCATCGGGGGGGCGGTGTGGACCGGCGGCGCGACACGGCGTCGTGGGTTCGGCCCGCCCGATCACATGCCCTGGGTCCAGATGTGCGCCTGGTGCTCGACGGTGAGGTTCATGCGCCGGCAGGTCTCGGCGTAGACCGCGCTGCTGGGCCACGAGTGCTCGCCGCACTCGCACACGATACGGCCGTTGGGCAGCTCCTTGATGGGGCACTGCCGGTTCTCGAGATGGCACAACGGGCACATGAATCCTCCTTCGGGATCGGGCCGCGAGTGTAGCCAATCGCGCGCGGGCGGGACAACCGGATGTGTCGGGACACGACGCTCGAACCGCGCGGCCGACGCCCATTGCCCCGGCGGGTGGGACGGCATTACGGTTCGCGGTCCCATGATCGACACCCGGAAGCCGCTCCAGCCGCTGCGCGAGATGATCGCCGGTCTGCCACGCTCGTTCTGGGTGCTGTTCGCCGGGACGGTGATCAACCGCACCGGCTCGTTCGTGGTGCCCTTTCTGGCCATCTACCTCACCCGCGTGCGCGGCTTCACGGTGACCCAGGCGGGTCTCGTGGCGGCACTCTATGGCGCCGGGGTCATGATCGCCTCACCGGTCGGTGGGGCGATCGCGGACCGGTTGGGACGACGCGTCACCCTGCTGTTCTCGCTCGGGGCGGGTGGGGCCGGCATGATCCTGCTCGGCTTCCTGCGGCCGCTGGCGCTCATCGCCCCCGGCGCGTTCGTCGTGGCGATGCTCGGCGAGATGTACCGGCCCGCGATGCAGGCCGCGATCCTCGACGTGGTGCCGGTGCGTGACCGGGCGCGGGCGATTGGTCTCATCTACTGGGCCATCAATCTCGGGGTCTCGATCGGGCTCTCACTCGGCGGCTTCCTCGCCACCGTCTCGTACACGCTTCTGTTCGTCGGCGACGGGGTCACCACGCTGGCCTTCGGTCTGCTGGTGTGGCGCGCGGTCCCCGAATCGCACGTGCGTCACCCGGTCCGGAGCGGGTCGTCGGGGACACTCGGTCACGTCGGCGAATTCCTGATCGCGTTCCGCGATTGGCCGTTCGTCGGCTTCCTCGCGCTCAACCTGGTGATCGCCCTGATCTTCATGCAGCACACCACCACGCTGCCGATCGACATGACCCGGCACGGTCTGTCGAGTGCGACCTACGGCGTGGTGATGGCCTTGAACGGAGCGTTGATCGTGGTGTTCCAGCCGTTCCTCGGTCCGTGGCTCGCGCGTCGCAACCCGTCACGGGTGCTCGCCGGTGGCGTGGCGCTGGTGGCGTTCGGGTTCGGGCTCAACGCCCTGGCGCGGACCGCGCCGCTCTACGCGCTGTCGGTGTCGGTGTGGACGATGGGAGAGATCCTGGTGTTGCCGATCTCCGGCGCGATCGTGGGGGATCTCGCGCCACCCGCGGTGCGTGGACGCTATCAGGGCGCGCATGGGCTCTCCTTCGGTCTGGCGGCGTGCGTGGCGCCGCTGGCCGGCACCTTCGTGCTCCGGCGTCTCGGCGCGCCGGTGCTCTGGTGCGCGTGTCTCGGCGCGGGTCTCGCGGTCGTGGCGATCCACCTCGCGTGGGCGGACACGCTGACCCGCATCCGCCTCCACAGGATCGAGCAGGCGCACGCGACGGCGGGATCGTCGCCGACCGGCTGACGGATCGGGTGGAGCCGCGCGCGCCGCGTCATCCGACGCGGCACGCCCGGCGCACGTTCTCAGACAGAGCCTAGAGCGCCACACCCACCTCGGCGGCGAGTGCGGCGTCCACGCCGTTCGCACGCGCGATGCGCGCGAACACCTCGGCCGAGCGCCGGCGGGTGCGTGGGCGCTGGGGATCGTTGAAGTCCACCGCGTAGAGGCCAAACCGGGCACGATAGCCGTCGGCCCACTCGAAATTGTCCATCAGCGACCAGTGGAGATAGCCGAGCACCCGCACGCCCCGCTCGATCACCCGGGACAGGTGCACGAGCGTCTCGACCAGCGCCCGTGGACGCAGGTGGTCGGTGGCGTCCGCGACCCCGTTCTCGGTGACCAGCAGGGGCACACCGGTGGCGGCGAGCCCGGTCGCGGCGCTCTCGATCCCGAGCGGATAGTGCTCCCAGCCGAGATCGTTTCGCTCGGCGCCCGCCGGCACCACGTGGGGATCGCGTGCGAACATGCGCACCTTCCAGCGTGTGTAGTAGTTGAGCCCCATCCAGTCGACGCTGCCGGCGAGACCGGGGACCACGCGTCGCACCGCGCGGGCGCCCGGGATCGCCAGGTCGATGTGACCGGTCGCCGGGGCGCGGGCCACCGCCCGGTTGAAGAGCCCGTGCTCGATCCCGGCCCGCAGACGATCGAGCGGGAACCACGGCCGCGACGGCTCGAGCACCACCCAGTGCTTGGCGAAGCCGATCCGCGTGGCATGACCGTCGCCGTCGGCGTCGACGCGGTCCTCGGCGCGCAGGATCGCGGCGGCGCGCGCGTGTGCCTCGAGCAGGTTGGCGATCACCACCAGCGCCGCCGAGTCGTCGCGTTTGCGTGGCGGCCAGAGACCCTCGGAATACGCGCGGAAGGCGTACACCTCGGGCTCGTTGATCGTGCACCACCAGTCCACCTCGCCGCCGAACTCGCGCGCGCAGAAGCGAACGAAGGCGTCGAATCGGTCGAGGGTGACGGGGTTCTCGAAGCCGCCCCGGTCGGCGATCCAGGTGGGCAGTGTGAAGTGCCACAGGGTCACGATCGGGCGCAGCCGGTGGCGGGCGAGCGACGCGAGCACCGCGTGGTAATGGGCCACCGCGCCGGCATCGATGCGACCGGCCTCGGGCTCGATGCGGCTCCATTCGAGCGACAGGCGGTGGGCGCCGTGACCGTCGGCGGCGGCGAGCGCGAAGTCCTCGTCGTAGCGCTCCCAGTGCCGGCACGCCTCGCCGCTCACGTCGGCGCGGGCGATCCCGCCGGTCCGCTGCTCGAAGCGCCACCAGTCGTTCCAGCGATTGCCGCCCTCGACCTGATGTGCCGAGGTGGCGGCGCCCCACAGGAAGCCGGGCGGGAAACTCGTGGGACCCGCGGTCATGACGCCGGTCGCGTCGGGGGCCACGGACACCGCCTACCGCGGTGTCTCGTCTCCGGCCTCCTCGTCCTCCATCTCCTCGACCGCCGTCCCCTCGTCATCGAGCTCGGCGTCGTCGTCCTCGTCGTCTTCGTCATCGTCGAGCGTGCCGTCGTCCTCGTACTCCTCCTCCTCGTCGAGGACGTCCTCGATCAGGGCGCGCACCGTCATCGCGAACGGGAACCCCATCGTCGTGATCGCGAGCACACCGACGTGACGCAGGTCCTCCTCGCTGGCGCCGGCGTCGAGTGCGCGACGCGCGTGCGAGTGCACCGCCCCCTCGAGCCGGGCCCCGGCCGCGAGGGCCAGCTTGATGAGCTCGGTCTCGCGCTCGGTGAGCGGGCCGGCCCGCCGGGTGGTGTCGCCGAGCCGCTCGTACGCCGCGGCCACCTCGGGGTAGTCCTCGACGAACTGCTGGTAGAACGTGGGCGGCTTCGACATGACGTCCTCCTTCACGGGATCCAGTGGGATTGGACCCGAGACACTACCAGTCGCGGCCCCGTCCGCCTACCGGCCTCCCCGCCTCCGGCACCTCCATGGCCCTCGCCACGGGGCAAGTCCTTCGCGAGCATGGATGGTGGACGAGCGGGGAGGTCGAGGGTGGCGGCCGGAAACGCACGGCCCGCATCCCTTCGCGCACGTGGACCGGGAGACGGGCCGGGGTCGGCCGACGCGCGTCACCGGCGCCGGCCACCCCGGCGCCACCGGATCATCCCGCGTCCTCGTACAGCAGCTCGCAGAGACGTGACAGCTCGCGCGCGTCGCGCTCGTTGAGTCGATCGGCAATCCCGGACTGCACCGCGCGCACGGCGGGTGTGGCCCGCTCGAGGAGCTCGAGACCACGACGGGTGATCCGTGTCACCGAGCGTCGGCGATCGGCCTCGGAGCGGGCGCGTCCGACCAGACGCCGCCTCTCGAGCCGGTCGATGAGCCGGGTCAGATCGGGGGCACGACGCAGCGCGCGTCGGGCGATCTCGCAGCGCGCGTAGCCGTCGGGTGACGCGCCGCGCAGGATGCGCAGCACGTTGTACTGGGCGGGGGTGATGCCGTGCGGCGCCAGCGCTTCGCTCATGCGGTCGTCGAGTGACGCGGCCGCCACCATGAGGTTGAGCACCGCCTCCTGGACCGGACTCTCGAACCGGGTCTGTTGCAATCGCTGCTTCAACACCTCGCCCATGCCCCCTAGGATGCTCGACGTCGATATGTGTTTCAACACATGGATGGCCTGGGCGGCCCCGACCGGAGGCGGGGGACACGTTCGTGTCCCGGCGCCCGGGGCGTGGGACCCCCAACTCGTTGCGCGCCGCCGTCCTGCACGGCCGGTCGGACGGGGGGTGGCGCCGGCGCCCAAACAGAGCCTAGCGTCACCGCATGCCCATGCCCTCGAGCGATCGGGTCGGAGCGTCGCTCGCCGACGGCTGGCGCGAAGCGGTGCCCGCCGCGTGGCTTGCCGGCTGGGAGCCGATCCGCTTCGAGCTCGAGGGAGGCACCACCGAGGTGGTGGTGAGCGGCGAGGGGCCGACGCTGCTCCTGCTGCCGTCACTGCCGGGTCACAAGGAGACCTGGCTCCGGGTGCTGCCGCTCCTCGCGCGTCGTCACCGCGTGGTGACCGCCGACCTGCGGGTGCGGTTCGACGCGGCTCCGGGCTGGGGCACGCTGATCGCCGACCTCGAACGCGTGTCGCACGCCTACGCGCCCGAGCCGGCGGTGGTGGTCGGGCACTCGTTGGGCGGCGGACTCGCGCAACGCTGGGCGCTGGCGCATCCCGAGCGGGTCAGCGCACTGGTGCTGTCGAGCAGCTTCGCGCGTGTGGGTGGCGGCCGGGGAGCGTTCCTCAAGCGCTGGGTGGAGCAGCCGTTGGTCCTCGCCACGCAGCGCTGGCTGCCGCCCGCGGCCGGGCTCGCGGTGGCCCGCGCCGGCGTGGCGAACGGCTGGTGGGTGTACGACCCGTGTTGCGACGACGCGGTGCTCGGGCTCGTCCGTCACGCCGTCTCCGGTCTCCCGCTCGCGGACGCGCTCGCCATGGTGCGGCTCGCGTTCGCCCACGACCTGCGAGCGGATCTCACGCGCATCGCGGTCCCGACGCTGGTGACCGTGGGCACCCGCGAGACCGCGTGGATGTGGACCGCGGCCGCGGAGCTCGCGGCGCGGATCCCGCACGCCGAGCGTCGCGCGCTCGAAGGCGTGGGGCACCTGCATCCGTTGTCCGCCCCCGACCGTCTGGCGGACACGGTGGAGGACTGGCTCGCGCGGCTGGGCCCCTGACGCCGGCGCCGGCGTGGCGCTGGCCGGTGCCCCATCAGCATGCTAGCGTGCGGAAGATGCTCGTCACGCTCCCCGCCGCGGTCACGACCCGTCTTCGCTCGCTGCGGCACCGCAACTTCCGGTTGTTCTGGATCGGCCAGCTCGTCTCGGTCCTCGGTAGCTGGATGCAGAGCGTGGCCCAGGCGTGGCTCATGCATCGCCTCACCCACTCGGCGATGATGCTCGGCGTCCTCGGCTTCACCCAATTCCTGCCGGTGACGCTGTTCTCGCTCTGGGCGGGGGTGGTGGCCGACGCGGTCGACAAGCGACGGCTGGTGCTCCTCACCCAGACGCTCATGATGGTGCAGGCAGCGGCGCTGGCGCTGGTGGTGACGCTCGGGGTGGTGCAACCGTGGATGGTGCTGGTGGCCGCGTTCGGTTACGGCATCATCAACGCGTTCGATCTGCCGGCGCGCCAGTCCTTCATGGTCGAGCTGGTGAGCGGCGAGAAGGAGGATCTCTCGAACGCCATCGCGCTCAACTCCGCGGCGTTCAACACCGCACGCGTGCTCGGACCGGCGATCGCCGGCGTGCTGCTGGCGTGGGCGGGGGAGGGCGTGTGCTTCTGGGTCAACGCGCTCAGCTTCCTGGCGGTCTTGTTCGCGCTGTCGCGCATGGAGATGCCGCCGCGCACGCACGGCGGGTTCGAGCTGCGACGCGCGGCCGCCGATCTGGGCGAGGGCGTGCGTTACGCCTGGGCGACGCGGCCGTTGCGCAACCTGCTGATCATGCTGGCGCTGATGTGCGGTCTCGGCTTCCAGTTCTCGGTGCTGCTGCCGGTGTACGCGAAGGACATCCTGCACGCCGGGGCCCAGGCGTTCGGGCTGATGGTGTCGGCGTTCGGCGTTGGCTCGCTGGGCGCGGCAGTGGCCATGACCCATCCGCTCGACCGCTGGGGATTGCGTCGCAATCTCCTGATCGGTCTCACCACCGCCGGGATCGGCATGGCGGTCTTCGCCTGGTCGCGCGCGCTGCCACTCACCCTGGCCGCGGCGTTCCTGGCCGGATTCGGTCTGATCCTCTACGTGGCCAGCACCAACGTCCTGCTCCAGCACACCACCGAGGATCGCTATCGCGGCCGGATCATGAGTCTCTACACGTTCATGTTCATCGGCACCGCGCCGTTCGGCGCGCTGGCGGTGGGGGCGATCGGCGAGCACGCCTCGGCGCCACTCGCCACCAGCGGCTCGGCGCTGGTGCTGCTCATGGGCGCGTTGTGGATGTCGTACCGTCTGCGGGTGCTCGCCGCGCGCGAGGGTGGGCCGCCGGTCGAGACTCCGGAGATCGCCGGGCGCTAGGCGCGCGCTCGAATACTCGTCGAGGGCTGCGTTGCGCGGGCGGCTCCTCTCTCGATGTGGCCTGAAGGCCACGATCTCGCTCGTCGCTCGCCCGCGACGCCTTGCCCTCGACGAGTCTTCGAACGCGGCCCGATCCGATCCGGTTTCCTCACCCGGCCGGGGCCATTCCCACCCGGCGCGCGATCTGGTCGCGGAGCCGGCCGTCGTCACGCACCGCCAGGAACGACAGGAGCGCGTCACGGGTCAGCTCGCCGCGGGTCAGACGTGGCCGCGCCGGACCCCACGGGAACTCGCGCTCGGCACGCGCGCGACGCAGCGAACCGAGGGCCCACAACGCCGGCCAGAGACAGAACAGCCGGTAGCGCCAGTGACGACGCGGCACCAGGGTCACGTAGTCGGGCACCTGCGCCAGCGCGGCGCGCGCCAGTCCCTCGAGACGCCTCACCAGACCGGGCAGGGCCCGGTGTGGCGCGCCGATCAGGTCTTGCGGCGCCAAACCCTCGGCCGCGAGCCATGCGGCGGGCAGGTAACAGCGGCCACGACGCACGTCGGACGGCCAGTCGAGCAGGATGTTGGTGAGCTGCAGCGCCTCGCCCACCACCGGGGCGAGCCGCATACGACGCTTCTGCAGATCGTCGTCGGGGAGGGCGTACTCGGCCGCCAGCAGACGGGTGAGCATCTCCCCGACGCAACCCGCCACCACGTAGCAGTAGTCGTGCAGCTCCGCCTCGTCGTCGAGATAGGGGACCCGGTCGCCGCGTCCGGCGGCGCGCGACGCGTAGCGGCTCATGCCGGCGGCGAGGGTGCCCACGCCGAGACGCACCGCGTCACGGTGACCGGCCGGAAGCGCCGCGTAGACCCGCAGCACCCGCGGCAGCGAGGCCAGAAGCTCGAGATCGTCGCGTCCGGCGGCCATCGACGCCGCCTCGGCCGCGAGGGCGGTGGCGGCCGCGTCGTCGCCCTCGAGTGCCGCGACGAAGCGCGCGAACCGGGCCCGCACCTCCTCGGGGGTGCCCGGCCAGGAGTCCTCGAGCGCGTCGGCGGCGCGACACAACAGATAGCCGGTCCGCACCGCGTCCCCGAGCGTGTGGTCGAGCAGACGGATGTTGATGGCGAACGTGCGCGAGACACGGGGCAGGATCTCCCGACAGAACCGTGTGTCGACGGCACGCTCGCGTGGGTCCATCATGGGGTCGGAGTCTAGTGGAGATTCCATGATCCGGCACCCGGGAGCGGAGACGAGGGCCGGCGCCTCAAGCGGCACCGGTCCCGCGCCGATAACCACACGAGACCATCCGGAGGTCCCCGTGTCCCCGCACTCGCCCGGCCGCGCCCTCGTCATCGGGGCGATCGTGATGACGTGGCTCGTGGTCGCGCCCGCCCACGCCCAGGACTACCCACGACTGGGTCTGCACATTCGTCTGTACCAGAACGGCTTCCCGATGATCACCGGTGGAGACGTCCACGGGCCGTTCGACGCTTCGGTGCTCGACGCGATGGCGCGCTACGACGAAGTCACCTTTGGCGCCAGCCCGGCCTCGGAGTACCGCCCCGACATCGTCTCCGAGCTGCGAGCCCGGCATCCCGGCATCCATGTGAACGGCTACGTGATGGTCGAGAACATCTACGACGCGCCCAACAGCGCCGACTCGCTGGTCAACCTCCCCACCCGGGTGCGGCGGCTGGTGCGGGACCACGGCGGCTGGCTCTACAACCGCGCCGGCGGCGTGTACAGCCTCGTCAACATCAACATCGCCAAACGCGACGGCACCGGCCGTTACACGGTCGCCGAGGACCTCGCCGATCTGTTCGCCGACGTGGTCGGCACCACCGGTCTGTGGGACGGCATGTTCTTCGACTCTTTCTGTGACGGCGTGCTGTGGACCCAGACCCCGGTCGAGAGCATCGACGTGGTGCGCGCCGGCTACCCCACCCAGACCGCGTTCGACGCCGGCTGGCTCGCCGGCACCCAGGCGTTCGCCAACCGCATGCGACTCCGGGTCGGCCCCGACTTCGTGCTGATTGGCAACTGCGGTCTCGGCACCAAGTACACCACCATGAACGGCTGGATGCGCGAGAACTTCCCGAATCAGAACGGTGGCACGTGGGCCGCGAACATGTTCCGCGACCCCGGTGGCTACATGGTCGACGAGGGCCGCTTCCGCCAGCCCACCCACGGCTATCTGTTCACCGCATGGCAGTCGCCACTCGATCCGTACGCCCCGGTCAACACACGCAAGGAGCGGTTCGGTCTGGCGAGCGCGGCGCTGGGGACCGGGTACGGCATCTTCGCGCCGAGCGACCTCGACGTGGTCGACTATCCACACGAGTACTGGTGGTACGACGAGTACGCGGTGGACGTCACCACCGGACGCGCCGACAGCTCGCGCGCACACGTCGGCTGGCTCGGACAGGCGCTCAGTCCGGCCTATCAGATGGTATGGCCGGGCACCGGACCCGATGCGGTGAGCAACCCGGGCTTCGAGAGCGACGTGACCAGCGGCTGGAACTTCGGCGCCTTCATCCCCGCCACGATCGAGCGCGACGTGACCACCTCGGCGGTGGGGATGGCGAGCGCCCACATCACGGTTCCGGCGGCCGCGGCCCAGTCCTATCTGGTGACGTTCGCCACCCAGGGCACACTCGCGGTCAGCGCCGGTGGAGCCTACTCGGCGACGTTCTGGGCCAGGTCGTCGGTCCCCCTGACCGTATCGGTCGTGGCGGGCAACCAGGGTGCGGGACAGATCGCCTCGGGCAGCGCGAACCTGGACACGACGTGGCGTCAGTACCAGGTGGCCTTGAGCCCGGACGCGTCCCGGAGCGTCCAGCTGGAGTTCTATCTCGCCGCCACCGCGGGGCAGGTGTGGTTCGACGACGTGCACTTCCAGGCCGGCACGAGTTCGCTCTGGAGACGTGATTTCCAGAACGGCGTGGTGCTCGTGAACCCGGCTCCCACCACGATGACCGTGCCACTCGGCCGGTCGTTCCGACGCATCCTCGGCATGCGGGACACCGCGGTGAACGATGGTGCCACGGTGAGTCAGGTGTCGATCCCGCCGAGCGACGCACTGTTCCTGATCGGCAGCGACGTCACGCCGCCCGCGCGGATCACCGACCTGCACCCGTCGCCTTACTGACCCGCGGCGCCCACGATTCCTCGCCGCCGGGAGCGTCGGGTGACGCCCTGTCAGGCAGCGGGCGCGCGCGGCCTGCCATCCGGTCGGATTCCCCTCCGGCGCATCCGGCGCTCGAGCCGGAGAGACGCATGCGCCGGCCACGGCCTGGCCCATCCATCACCACGACGCTGATCGTCGAAAAAGCTCCGGTGATGTGATACCGTCCGCCGCCGTCTGCGTCACTCCCTCCACCGACCCGTCCATGCCCTCACGCTTGGGGGCGCGTCGGGTCGTGCCCGCCCCGCCACGGGGTCGTTCCGGAGATCCGCTTGACCCGCGACGGATTTCGCACGGGGTATCGGCTCGGTCTGGCCACGGCCGTGCTCATGTTCGGTCTCATCGTGCTGGGCTCGGTGGTGCGCACCACCGGTTCGGGATTGTCGTGCCCCGACTGGCCGCTGTGCGAGGGCCGTCTCATCCCCCGTCTCCAGTTCAACGTCCTGCTCGAATGGACCCACCGGCTGGTGGCGCTGGTGGTGGGGATCGGTCTGCTGCTCACCGTGATCCTGACCTTCTCGCGGCGTGAGCTGCGCGCGCGTCTGGCGGGGCTCGCCACCCTGGCGCTGGCGCTCTACCTGGCGCAGGCGCTGCTGGGCGCGCTCACGGTGTGGAAGCGGCTCGATCCGGGCGTGGTGGGTGGCCATCTCGCGACCGGTCTGTTGCTTTTCGCGACCCTGCTCACCTACACGCTGGTGGCGCGTCACGAGTCGTCCGCTGTCGTGCCGGCCGGTGTTCCCTCGCGTCCACCGGGTCTGCTCGCGACACTCGGAGTGGCGACTGCGCTCACCTACGCCCAGTGCGTCATGGGTGGCATCGTGTCCACGCATCACGCGGGTCTCGCCTGCGCCGGCTGGCCCACATGCAACGGCGAGTGGCTGCCACGTCTCGAGGGACCGGTGGCGCTCCAGACGATCCACCGCTTCCTCGCCTACCTGCTCACCGCGACCATGCTGTTCACCGCCACCCGTCTCCGGCTGGCCCCCGACTCCGGTCTCCGTATCGGCGCGCCGGTGGCGCTCGGGCTGACCGTGGCGCAGGTGGTGCTCGGGGTGGGCAACGTGTTCCTCGGTCTGCCGCCGTGGCTCTCGGCCCTGCACCTGGCCACCGCCACCGCGATCCTGGCCCTGATGGTGACGCTCACCTTCCGCGCCGCGACCCTGCCCGCCGAGCATCCGGTGGTGGCGATGGCACACGCCCGATGAGCGTCGGCGCGAATCGCGCGGTCCCGGTCGCCCTCGGGCGACCGCGTGCGCTCCGTCTGGCGCTCGCCTATCTCGAGCTCACCAAGCCGCGCATCGTGATGCTGGTGGTGATGACCGGTGTGCCGGCGCTGCTGCTCGCGGCACAGGGGATGCCACGACCGGGGCTGTTCGTCGGCACGCTCCTCGGGACCATGTTCGCGTCGATGTCCGCGGCCGCGTTCAACCATTACGTGGACCGGGACATCGACGGGCTCATGCTTCGGACCCGCACCCGCCCGCTCCCCTCCGGCACCCTGCCGGCGTCACACGCCCTGGCGCTCGGATTCGGTCTCATGGTGCTGTCGTGGTCGGTGCTGCTGGTGGCGGCGAATGCGCTGGCCGCGCTGCTGGCGATGATCAGCATCTTCTACTACGCGGTGGTGTACTCGGTGTGGCTCAAGCGCCGGACCCCCCAGAACATCGTGATCGGCGGGGGCGCGGGCGCCTCGGCGCCGCTCATCGCCTGGGTCGCGGTCACCGGCGGGCTGGCGCTGCCGGCGTGGCTGCTGGCCGGGATCGTGTTCCTGTGGACGCCACCGCACTTCTGGTCGCTGGCGCTCTACCGGCGCGAGGACTACCTCCGGGCCGGTATCCCGATGCTGCCGGTGACCCACGGCGAGCCGGAGACGCGACGCCAGATCCTGCTCTACGCGTGCGTGCTGGTGCCGGTCACGCTGTCGCTCACCGTCCTGGGGGTGTCGGGCCCGATCTATGGAATCGGCGCGGCGGCGCTCGGCGCGTTGTTCCTGGCCTCGACACTGCGTCTCCGTCGCAGCGGCGCGGTCCCGGACGCGGTGCGGACCTTCCGCTTCTCGATCCTGTACCTGTTCCTGTTGTACGTGCTCATGACCGTGGACGCGGCGGTGCGTTTCCTGGGGCGCCCCGTGGGCGGCTGACGGGCGACCACCGGGGGAGCTTGTTCGGGCCCGGTCGATTCGTGTATAAGCCGGTGCTCCCGAACGTGGCTCAGGCGTCGCGATGGCACCCGGTTCGGGCGTCCCGGTACAACGTGGGAGGATTCCTGTTGCGCAAGGTCTATGGTGGCGCGATCGCGGTGACGGGGCTCGTCGCCCTGCTCGTCGGATGCGGGAGCGGGCGGCCGGTCGCCACGAGCCGTGGCGCGCAGCTGTTCAAGACCTGCGCCCCGTGTCACGGCGAGGACGGTGGTGGCAGCCTGACGCTGCGCACGCCGTCGATCGCCGGTCTGCCCGACTGGTACCTACGTGCCGAGCTGCACAAGTTCGCGCACGACGTGCGCGGCGCCCACCCCGACGACAGCGAGGGACACCGCATGCGTCCGATGGCGCGCTCGCTGTACCACCCGGGTGACGTCGAGGCGGTGGCGGCCTACGTGTCCGGTCTGCCTCGGGTGCCGGTGAAGCCGATGTTGAGCGGGAACGTGGCGGCCGGTCAGACGCAGTTCACCACCGTCTGCGTCGCCTGTCATGGCCCGGACGGGAGCGGCAACATCGCGGTCGGCGCGCCGCCGATCGCGGGGCAGGCCGACTGGTACCTGGTGAGCCAGCTCGAGAAGTTCAAGACCGGCATGCGCGGCGTGAACCCCGACGACACCACCGGCGCGCAGATGCGCGCGATGTCGATGACGCTGCAGGACACCACCGCGATGCACGACGTGGTGGCGTACATCAAGACCCTTTCCCACTGAGCCTCGAGGGCCCGGTCATGGCAGACAAGGAAACGCCGCCGTCGGACGACTGGGGCACGGTCGTGGCCAAGTGGACCTTCATCTGCACCATGGTCCTGGCCGCGCTCTACGTCGGCTCCGTGTTCCTGTTCATCCTTCCCCGCTGAACCAGGGAGACCCCGGATGTTCCACGCACTCGGACCCAGCGCCGCGACCTTCTCGGGTGACACCGATCGCCTGTTCTGGCTGATCACCGTCATCGTCGGCGCGTGGTTCATCGCCGCCGAAGCGATGTTCTTCTGGCTGATGTTCCGCTTTCGCGCGCGGCCGGGCGTTCCCGGTCAGTACGTGACCGGCAAGGAGAAGCACCTCAAGATGTGGATCAACGTCCCGCACTCGCTGGTGCTGGTCTGCGACGTGGTCATCGTGGTCGCCGCGGTGCGGGTGTGGGTGCTGGTGAAGCAGACGCTTCCGGTCCCCGATCGCACGATCCGCGTGGTGGGTCAGCAGTGGGCGTGGACCTTCACCGATCCGGGACCCGACGGACTGCTCGACACCGCCGACGACGTGCGCACCACCGACGTGCTGAACGTCGAGGTGGGGAAGTCCTATCAGTTCCAGCTCGAGGCCCGCGACGTCGTGCACAGCTTCTTCATTCCGGCGTTCCGGCTCAAGCAGGACGCGGTCCCGGGCCGTATCTACACGGGCTGGTTCCGCCCCCAGGAGACCGGAACCTTCGACATCCTGTGCGCGCAGATGTGCGGGATGGGACACGGCCTGATGGGCGCGAAGCTCATCGTGGCGACCGCACCGGATCACGCCGCGTGGCTCGAGCAGCACGCCGGTGACGGCGCGCTGAGCGCGCTCGACACCGGTCCCGGCGCGACCGACACGACCTCGGCGGCACCCGCCGCGGCCACCCCCGCCCGACGCTGACGGAGACACGCATGGACCACGTCACGACCCACGACGATCACGGGGGCGGTGCCGGGCACGGCGCCCACCACGAGACCTCGTTCTTCATGAAGTACCTGTGGTCCACCGACCACAAGGTCATCGCCATGCAGTACATGTTCACCGGCATGGCCATGGCCCTCATCGGGGCGTTCATGGCCTACGTGTTCCGCATGCAGCTCGCCTATCCGGGTCACCCGGTCCCCGGCTACGGCATCGTCGGACCGCACGAGTACAACGCCCTGGTCACCAATCACGGCAGCCTGATGATCTTCTGGGTGGCGATGCCGGTGCTGGTCGCCGGGTTTGGGAATTTTCTCATCCCGCTCATGGTCGGCGCGGACGACATGGTCTTCCCACGCATCAACCGGCTCAGCTACCAGCTCTTCTTCCTGAGCGCGGTGATCATCGTGGTGTCGCTGTTCGTCCCGGGTGGTGGATTCGGTGGCGCCTGGACGGCCTACCCGCCGCTGTCGGCCAACCGCAACTTCAGCCTGACACCCTACGGCTCGACCCTGTGGGTGCTGGCGGTGGCGTTCGAGTTCGTGGCCTTCCTGCTCGGCGGCATCAACTTCATCGTCACCGCGATGAACTCGCGCGCCCCCGGCATGAAGGCGTTCGACGTGCCGCTGGTGGTGTGGACCATCGTCATGGCCAGCCTGCTGTTCATGGCCTCGGTGGGTCCGCTGATCGCCGGCGCGGTCATGCTGCTGTTCGACCAGCTGCTCGGCACCAGCTTCTTCAATCCGAATCACGGCGGCGACCCGTTCCTGTGGCAGCACCTGTTCTGGTTCTTCGGGCACCCGGAGGTCTACGTCGTGCTGTTCCCGGCGATGGGCATCGTCGCCGAGGTGATGACCGTGTTCGCGCGCAAGAAGTTGTTCGCCTACCGGACGGTGGTCTACACCTTCATCGCCACCGGGGTGCTGAGCTTCTTCGTGTGGGCGCACCACCAGTTCGTCGCCGGCATCGACCCGCGCATGGCGAACGTGTTCACGGTCACCACCCTGCTCATCTCGGTGCCGATCGCGGAGATGTGCTTCGCGTACATCGCCACCCTGTATGGGGGCTCAATCACCTTCAGCACCCCGATGTTGTGGGCGTTGTCGTTCGTGGCCGAGTTCCTGATCGGCGGCGTCACCGGCATCTATCTGGGCGCGAGCGGGCTGGACATCTACCTGCACGACACCTACTTCGTGATCGCGCACTTCCACTACACGTTCTTCCCGATCGCGATCATCGGCACCTTCGCCGGGGTCACATTCTGGTTCCCCAAGATGTTCGGGCGGCTCATGAGCGACACCTGGGGGAAGATCCACTTCTGGGGCACCATCATCCCGTTCAACGGCATCTTCATCCCACTGTTCATCCTGGGCGCGCACGGCGAACACCGGCGCATCTTCGACTACCACCAGTTCCCGCATCTCGACACCCCGGAGATGCAGGCGTTGCGTATCGTCGCCACCGTGTCGCTGCTGATCATGTTGGCGTTCCAGCCGATCTTCATCGTCAACTTCGTCGGCAGCATGCTGCGAGGCCGCAAGGCCGACAAGAATCCGTGGAAGTCGAACACCCTCGAATGGACGACCGACTCGCCGCCGCCGCACGGCAACTGGTCGGAGATGCCGCACGTCTATCGCGGTCCCTACGAGTACAGCGTCCCCGGCCGGGCCACGGACTTCTGGCCCCAGAACGAACCTGCGTGAGGGAGGAGCCCGCGTGAGCGTCAAGACCATCGCCACCACCCGCAGCGCCGCCGGTCTCCCCACGGGACGGCTGGCGGTGTGGTGGGTGCTGGTGTCCGAGATCGTGATCTTCGGCGGCGTGCTGGTGTCGTACGTGATGCACCGTGTCGGGCACCCGGAATGGGGCGCCGAGGCGGCGCACACCAACACCTGGGCCGGCGCGTTCAACACCCTGGTGCTGCTCAGCTCGAGTCTCTCGGCGGTGCTCGCGCACCAGGCGGCCGAGAGGGGCGACGGTCCCAAGGCGGCGCGTCTGTTGCGGCTGACGGCGCTGGGTGGGCTGGTGTTCCTGACGGTGAAGGCGTTCGAGTGGACCCACGAGATCCGCGAGGGCTTCACCATCCAGGCCGGCGGCTTCTGGCAGTACTACTACACCGCCGCCGGGCTGCACGCGTTCCACGTCATCGCCGGGGCGATCATCATGCTGTTCGTGGCCGCCGACGCCGCCAAGAACCGCGAGCTGCACCGGGTCGAGAACATCGGCATCTACTGGCACTTCGTCGACATCGTCTGGATCTTTCTCTTCCCCCTGCTGTACATCGCCAAGTAGAGCGGAGCCACCATGACCGAGCACGCGCAGGCGGTCGCGCACGGACCGCATCGCAACTACGTCAGGATCTGGGCGATCCTCACCGCCCTGCTGGTGGTGAGTGTCACCGGACCGATGGTCGGCATCCGGATGATCACCCTGATCGCGGCCTTTGGCGTGGCGCTGGTGAAGGCATATCTGGTGGCCAAGAACTTCATGCATCTCGACGTCGAAAAGCCGATCGTGCACTGGGCGCTCGGCATCGCGCTGGTGTTCATGGTGTTGCTCTACGCCGGGGTGGCCCCCGACGTGCAGGAGAGCACCGGCGAAAACTGGGCGAAGACCCCCGGCTTCCACTACGTCAACCAGAAGGCGACGGGTGAGACGAAGGGCGGGGAGAAGGGCCAGGCCGAGGGCGGGACGGCGCATGGGAGCGACACCGGCGGCAAGTGAGCTTACCGGCGGGGCACCGCCACGTCGCGTGATGGCGGACAACGCCACGCTCGGCACGGCCCTGTTCGTGTTCACCGAGGTGATGCTGTTCGCCGGTTTCATCTCGGCATACGGGATCGTGCGTGACACGGCCCTGCCCGGCCAATGGCCGCCACCGGGTCAGCCACGACTGCCGTTCGAGCGCACCGCCGTGAACACCGTGGCCCTGCTCGCGAGCGGCGTAGCGCTCCACGTGGCCGGTCGTCGCTTCAAGGGCCCGGTCCCGGGGCGGGCCGCGTCGTGGATGGCCACGGCGCTCGCCCTGGGCGCCTTCTTCGTGCTGGCGCAGGGCGCCGAGTGGCTGGCGCTGCTGCGTCAGGGGTTCACCCTGTCCTCGAGCCAGCTCGGCTCGTTCTTCTATACGATCGTGGGCGCGCACGCGCTGCATGCGCTGGCCGCGATCGTGGCGCTGGCCTTGGCGTGGCGTTCGATGCGCGCCGGCCGGCTCACTCCCGGGCGCTTCGCCGCGGTGCGGCTCTTCTGGTACTTCGTGGTGCTGGTGTGGCCGGTGCTCTACTGGCGGGTGTACCGGTGAGGGACCGCGTCATGGCCGCATGGCTCGCGGTGGTGCCCGCGACGCTGTGGCCGGCGCTGGCCCACGCCTGCGCGGCTTGCACCGGTGGCGACGGACCACGCGCCCAGGCGGCGTTCTTCCGGGCCACCGTGTTCATGACCCTGCTGCCACTCGGTCTGATCGGCGGGGGGCTTCTGTGGCTGCGTCGCGGTGGTCGCGAGTGGCTGGCGCGCGAGTTCGAGGATCGCGACGCCTACACGCCACCGACCGCCGAGCCGGGCCGGATCGTGCCACCCATCGCACCGCCCGACCCGGGTGACCCGGCGGCCGGGTCCACCCGACCCTGAAGGAGGCCGCACGTGACCCGACGGTCGGTGGTGGGGGTGGCGCGCGGCCCGAGGCCCGGCGACGCCGGGTCTCCATCCCTCGGGGCCCGAAAAGGGTCGTGCCCCGGGAGGGAGACCCTCCCGGGGCACCGAGTGGTAGCGGGGGCTGGATTTGAACCAGCGACCTTCGGGTTATGAGCCCGACGAGCTACCAGGCTGCTCCACCCCGCATCAACACCGCGCAACATAGCGGTCCCGCGAGCATGCTGTCAAGCCGACCCGGCGCGGCGGGGCGTTGCGCGACGCGGGCGCGCTGGATATGCTGCCCACCCTTGACCGGGACGTGACGGTGGATCTCCCCGTGCACCCCATCCCTCGGAGGTTCGTGTTGATTCGCATCCGACGCGCCGCCTTGTGGGCGCTGGTCGTCGTGTGTGCCGTGGCCGGCCGGGCGCCGAAGGCCTCGGCGGCGGCCGAGATCCACAAGCTCAACTTTCTGATCTCGGGGAACCCGTCCTCGCTCGCCGCCGAGCAGTACAACAACCTCATCAACAACTACAACTCCGCGGTGCTCGATCCGCGTGGCTACGAGCCGTTGAAGGGCATGCACTTCGCCTGGTTCTTCCAGGCCCAGCTCCGCTACTTCGTCCGGCCCAACATCACGGTGGACGGGGGATACGGGAATCTCCAGGACGACCAGAAGGCGGAGTTCCTGCCCCGCATCAAGCAGTCGATCGACATCGACACCTACATCAAGACGAACGTCTGGAACGTGGGCGGGTCGTACTACCTGCAGCCCTACAACCAGGGGGACTTCCAGGCCCGCATGTACTTCAGCGCCGGGCTGTTGAGCCTCTCCAACACCGAGGTCAACTTCAGCAAGACCGAGGACGGCACCGACAGCACCTCCACCCTCGGCTCGGCGGTCGGTAACACCAACCGCTACGACTACACGTACAAGGGCAAGCTCGAGGGCCCGGGATGGTACCTCGAGGGCGGCGCGCATCTGTTCTTTGCGGTGCGCTACTCGGTGATGCTCGGGGTCATGTACCGCAACATGTCGGTGAGCGCGGTGCCGGTCACCCTGACCGAGTTCGATCCGTCGGGCGTCGCGCACCCCCAGCCGTCCCCGACCGGTCCGGTCGAGGTGGACCTGAGCGGGGTCAGCGCTCGGATGGGGATCTGTATCGGCTTCTGATCTCGGCCGCCCTCCCGACGCCCCGGTGCCACGCGCGCCGGGGCGCTCGTGTGTCCGTGGGCCGGGCGGGGGTGACCGACGGGTCCGTCCGCGGTCCGGAACCCGGAAGAGGCCAGGGCGCCCGCACCCCCGTTCGTCCCCGCTCGTCACACGCACCTTGACGCCCGGGGAACACGGTGCTAGTGGATTAGCACAGTGCTAGTGCATCAGCGAACTGTCGTTCGATCCACACACCCGATCCCGGAGCCCACATGAGCCACCCGCTCGCCGATCTCGGCCGTCGCGAACGCCAGATCATGGACATCCTCTTCCGCCGCGGGCGCGCCACCGCCGCCGAGGTGCTCGAGGATCTCGACGACCCGCCCAGCTACTCGTCGGTGCGCAGCATGCTGCGTCTGCTCGAGGGCAAGGGCTACCTCACGCACGCCTGGGAGGGGCCGCGTCACGTGTTCCGACCCACCGCCGATCCTGCGCAGACGCGACGCTCGGCGGCGCGTCACCTGCTGCGGACCTTTTTCGACAATTCGATGGAGGCCGCGGTCGCCGCCATGCTGGGCGCCGCCGACCGCCCGCCGACGGACCAGGAGCTGGATCGTCTGGGCCGGCTGATCACCGCCGCGCGCCGGAAGGGAGGACGCCGATGACATCCGTCATGATCCCGGTGAGCGTGATGGACCTGGTGATCCGGGTCACCCTGTTGCTGTTGGCCGGTGCCGGTCTCACTGCGCTGCTCCGTCGTATCCCGGCGTCGCTTCGTCACGTCGTGTGGGTCGCGACACTCGGTGGTGCGCTCGCCCTCGCCCTCGCCACCCCGCTGGTGCCACGGGTCGCCGTGCCGGTGCCGTGGCTTTCGGCCCCGGCCAGCGCACGGGAGGCGCTCGTGACGCGCGCGCCGGGTACGAGCGTCGCCGAGCCGCTCTCGCGTCTCGACGTCCCGTTCGACCGCGCCGGTGTCGCGGGCGGGTCGCGGCCGCCACGTGCCCCGCGACGCGACGTGACGGTTCCGCCGTGGCTCGTGCTCTGGCTCACCGGCGCGCTGGTCGTGCTCGGCCGTTTCGCGCTCGGGCGTTTCGGGTTGTCACGGCTCGAGCGACGCGCCCGGCCGGTCACCGATCCGGCATGGCTCACGTTGCTCGGTGACGCATGCGTTCGGAGTGGGGTCACGCGTCCGGTGCGGCTCGCAGTCAGCGACCGGGTCGGAGCCCCCATCACATGGGGGCTCGGCCGCGCGGTCATCCTGCTGCCGGCCGACGCCGACCCCTGGACCGCCACGCAGCGTCGTGACGTGCTGATGCACGAGCTGGCTCATGTCGCGCGACGCGACGCGCTCACGCTGCATCTGTCGATGCTGGCCTGCGCGGTCTACTGGTTCCATCCCGGGGTCTGGATGGCCGCGCGTCGTCTCCGGGGCGAGAGCGAGAAGGCGTGTGACGACCGGGTGCTCGCCGACGGCACACCGGCATACGACTACGCCGCGCTGTTGCTGAGCGTCGCGCGCTCGGCGCGGGCGTTGCGTTTGAGCGGGGTGGCGTCGATCGGCATGGCGCGTCGCTCGACGCTCGAGGGCCGGCTGCTCGCGGTGCTCGACGAGACCGCGAAACGCGGCCGGATCACCGCGCGGGCCCACGCTTTCGCGGTGCTGGCGCTCGCCGTGCCCCTGGCGGCGCTCGCCGTGGCGAGCCCGGTGGCGAAGCCGGCGCCACGTGCGCCGGTGGCGGCCGCGGTGGTCGCCACGACACCCGCGTCGGAGTCCACGCCCGCACCCGCGGCGTCGGCCGCGCTGCTCGCGGCGGCGTCACCCAAGCCCGCCGATGCGTCGGGTCTCAGCACCACCACGACCGGTGTCCCCGAATTCGAGCGCTCGTTGAAGGCCAGCCCGGGTGAGCGGCTCTCCCTCGAGCTGGACGCCGGCGGCGAGGTGACGGTGCGGGGTTGGGACGAGTCCCGCGTGCAGGTGCGGGTGAAGCTCAAGGGCGAGGACTGGCGTGACGAGACCGTCGAGATCCGTCGCGAGAGCGGCGGTGTGCTCGTCGCTTCGACCTATCCGGAGCATCACGGCTCGCACTCGTCGTCCGACGCCTACGAGATCCGCGTGCCGCGTCGCTTCGACGTGCATCTCTCCTCGGCCGGCGGGCCGTTCATGGCCACCGATCTCGATGGTCGTCTCGACGGTCACACCGGTGGCGGCGAGGTGACGCTCAAGCACGTCACGGGCAGCGCGCACCTGGCGACCGGCGGCGGTGAGATCCGCGTGGACGACGCCGATCTTTCCGGCTCGGTGAGCACCGGTGGCGGGGCGGTGACCCTGTCACGGGTGCGCGGCGGGTTGCGCGGGTCGTCGGGCTCGGGTCCGGTCGTGTACACCGACTCGCCCGCGGGTGAGGGCACGGGGGACCTGGGCGACGCCGATGTCGACGAGGAGGGACATGTCTCGCACCTGGTCGAGACCCGCAGCGGCACCGCCGGCGTGGCGCACGTGACCCGCGCCGGTGGCGACGTGACGCTCGACGAGGCGCCGGGTGGCGCGGTCGTCGCCACCGGTGGCGGCGACGTCACGGTGGGCCGCTCGGCGGGGCTGGTCCAGGCGAGCACCGGCGGCGGCGACATCGAGCTCGGTCCGGTGGCCGGCTCGGTCGAGGCCGGCACCGGCGCCGGTGATGTGCACGTCGTGCTCGCGAAGTCCGCGGGTGACCAGTCGGTGAACGTCACCTCGGGAAGCGGCAAGGTCCGCATCGATCTGCCGCGGGACTTCGACGGCGTGCTCGAGCTCGAGACCGCCTACACCGAGGAATTCGGCCACGCCACCACGATCGTCACCCCGGGATCGTGGAAGGTGCAGCGGGAGAGCACGACCCGTTGGGACGACTCCCAGGGCACGCCGCGCCGGTACGTGCGGGTGAGCGGCACGGTCGGTCACGGTGGCGGCCGGGTGCGGGTCAAGACCGTGAACGGCGACATCGAGGTGCGCATCGCGCCGTGATCGCATCCCGGCACGCATCCCCGCCCGCGGTCTCGGGGCGGGGACGCGGCGCCAGAGAGGGTCGCCCGCCGCGGTCGCGTGCGTCAGCGCGTGGCGGTGTCGGGCGCGCTGCCGTCGACGCGATAGACACGCTCGTCCTTGCGGGCGAGCCCGTGTTCCTCGCGCAGCACCTGCTCGGCGAGCGCCTGCCGCTGGTCCGGGTCGCGGAGCTGGCGGTCGATGCGCTCGGCCTCGGTCTGCACCGTGCGGGCCTCATGCTCGACCCGCGTGTTCTGGTGGCTCACCTGCCACAGCCGGAGCAGGCTGTGGTCGCTCAGGAGACCGGCCCAGAGGAGCCACGCGGAGAGCCCGATCAGCAGGATGCGACGCAGACGCTCCGCCGGACCACGCTCGGGGCCATAGGCCGAGGGATGACGGGCGAGACGACGGGTGATGTCCTTCATGGCACCTCCATGTGCCCCGGCGCCGGCCGGACGCTACCGCACCTCCATGTGCCCGGACGGTTCCATATGCCGGCCCGGTGTCACACGCCGCGACCGAACGCCTTGCGGCCCGGATACCGGGCCGCGGCACCGAGCTGCTCCTCGATGCGCAGGAGCTGATTGTACTTCGCGACCCGGTCGGTGCGCGACAACGAACCGGTCTTGATCTGTCCGGCGTTGGTGGCGACCGCCAGGTCGGCGATGGTGACGTCCTCGGTCTCCCCCGAGCGGTGCGAGATCACCGCGGTGTAGCCGGCTCGATGCGCCATCTCGATCGCGTCGAGCGTCTCGGTGAGGGTGCCGATCTGGTTCACCTTGATCAGGATCGAGTTGCCGATCCCCTCGCGGATGCCGCGGGCCAGCCGGGTGACGTTGGTCACGAACAGGTCGTCACCGACGAGCTGGATGCGCGCCCCGAGCTCCTTGGTGAGCGCCGCCCAGCCCGCCCAGTCGTCCTCGGCCAGACCGTCCTCGATGCTCACGATCGGGTATCTCTGCACCAGACCGGCGTACCAGGCCACCATCTCCGCCGAGCCGAGGCTCTTGCCACCCTCACCGGCGAGCGTGTACCTGCCGTCCTTGTAGAACTCGCTGGCCGCGGGATCCAGCGCCAGCGCCACCTGTCGGCCGGGCTCGTACCCGGCCTTGCCGATCGCCTCGACCAGCACCTTCAGCGCGTCTTCGTTGCTCTTCAGGTTGGGAGCGAAGCCACCCTCGTCGCCGACCGCGGTCGCCATGCCCTGCTTCTTGAGCACCGTCGCCAGCGCGTGGAACACCTCGGTGCCCCAGCGCAACGCCTCGGCAAAGCTCGGGGCGCCGAGCGGCACGATCATGAACTCCTGCAGGTCGACGTTGTTGTCCGCGTGCTTGCCGCCGTTGACCACGTTCATGAGTGGCACCGGAAGCGTGCACGCGTGAACGCCACCCAGATGACGCCACAGCGGCATCCCGAGACTCGCGGCCGCGGCCTTGGCGGTCGCCAGCGACACGCCGAGCAGGGCGTTGGCTCCCAGCTTGCCCTTGTTCGGAGTGCCGTCGAGCTCGTTCAGGTGCCGGTCGAGTTCGATCTGGTCGAAGGCGTCGGCACCGAGCAGCGCCGGCGCGATCACGTCGTGCACGTGCGCCACCGCCTTGCGTACGCCCTTGCCCTTGAATCGGGCCGCGTCACCGTCGCGCAGCTCCAGGGCCTCGTGCTCGCCGGTCGAAGCCCCGGAGGGGACGGCCGCCCGGCCCATGGCGCCGTCTTCCAACACGCAATCCACCTCGATGGTCGGGTTGCCACGGGAGTCGAGGATCTCCCGGGCGCGAAGCTCCACGATGGTTGTCATGACCGGCAGGCTACGGAGGAGCGCCGGAC